>CANRLM010000004.1 GCA_947631435.1 uncultured Akkermansia sp. | reverse complement strand
GTACGTATTTCGAATACGCTATACTAAGCAGGGTTCGAAAGAAGAGTTCGCTAGGGTCGATAGACCAGCTCTCAGTTTGCGGCTATTCATGTCTTGGATACTGCACCGATGGCGGACGAGATGTCTTTCGGCTTATCCCTAATAGTACTTAACCGTCAAATAGATTACAACTATGTCCAACAGCACAATAGTATATAAGGATCGACTCATTCGTGTTAACCCAGAAAATGCCTACCGGCTCGACTATTCTAGTAATGGAGGTAGGACTTGGTTGCGTCTCCATGACAAAAATGCGAACACTGGAGAATTTAAAGAACTTATTGATAAGGGAAACGAATTGCTTGCGGAAACGACAAAGGGTGTTTTTTATTCCCGCGATGGAGGGCGAGTGTGGTTTTGCCGCAGTCGTCGAAAATAATGAAGAGCACCCATGACAGGAGGGTGGTGGCGTTATGCCATCACCCTCGCTTGTACTCTTTTATTTGAAGTGAAAACCTCGTCGAGATCACACAAACTCCACCTTATGAAAAAGCTTTTCTCTTGTTTATCTAAACGACAGATCGTAGTTGCGTTTCTGATACTGATTGCAATTGGCATCTTTTTTGTGCTTCCCGGAATAGCTCCATTTGGTTATGACTTTATTTGGGAAAAATGGTTTATAGCATGTATAGGAATCATTTTCTCTGCTATCATCACTTTGCTTCTTCTGAGAGGGCAAAGTAAAGAGCAATTGAGCCAATCGAGGAGTGAAAAAGTCTATGAGAAAAAACTAGATACATATAATCAATTTCTCGAAACTCTCGGAAAGATAACTGAAGACAAAAAACTTGAAGAAAGCGAAGAGGTTCACTTGCGAATATGGGTGGCAAAGCTCGCAATGTACACGAATGCAGACACCCTTCATAAAGTCTGCGAGCAGCTAAAAAATTTTATACTATGCACATGTACTGATGTTGAGTCTGAAGAGTGGGGAACCAGTGAGGAAATCAATAAACTGAAAAAAGATCTTAATCTAGTTTACCCGCCCAGTAAAAGGCTTGAAGAGGATGAGAATGTCCGTGAAGACCTGATGCGTTCAGATATGATGCTTTGGGCGCTGATGGAGATTACGACTTGTCTCAAAGGAGAGCTCTATCTAACGGAACAAAAGGAGAAGGAAGAGTCACGCAAGAAGCTGAATATCCACCGAATGCTTCAACCGTTTGCACAAATATTTACCGTTGCCAAGTTGCATAAAACAACAGATACCATCGAACATGAAGAGTCCGGCGATGAATGCAACTCTGAACAGACAGATGAGAAGAGCTGTGGGAGACCCTCATTTAACAGCGACACTTCGTACGACACGGCGAATTCTGTTGGAAAGCAGGAATCGGAGGGAGAACCTATGGGGAACAGGGCAAATTATGAGGGTTCGACGGATATACAATCGGTCCAGACGAGTGATGCGCCGCAGGATCAAGATGAGCTTGAAAAAGCAAATAAGGAGAATGGGTTTTGCAAAATTTTGGATGTCAATTCCGATTATAGCTGGAACGTTCAGAATAAGGATGTTGCCGGTGCACATGTTATTCTATCTGTCAAACCAAGCCAAAGCAATGAGGACAATAAAGGCAAATGGATTGAAGTTCAGAACTACAATAACGAGTGCATACTTTTTCTAGTTTGCAAAGATGAAAATAATAAACATGATGTCGAGTTTGCCAAAGAGCTGAAATACGGATACTGGTACAGTAATATGAGAATGGGCTATGGTTGCTGGCGTACCCGTCTCGATGATGATGAGTGGAAACAAGATTGCTCCAATGCAGAAAAAGATGGTGATGCAGAACCAGATAAAGCGATATGCCCGGATCGATTTATGGAACGCTATCAGGAAGAGAAATTCTTCAGAGAACACGTTGACAAAAAATTGGCCCGACTTGTCAACTATTTGGAGAGGTACAGCGTAGGACAAAAAATGCGAAAAATCATAACAGCCTCAAAAGAATTTGATAGCAACAAAGTGACTCTTCTGCCACGCATTGGTGGTCTTTGGTGCGACATAAACGTTCTCGGAGAAGAAGGGTTCATACGACTTAACCTATATGTGAAAAACGAAGGAGACATCGTAGAAGGAAATGTCTTCGTCACAAGATGGTATGCGGACAAGGCATTCCAAAGGCTGATGGGTGCTTTATCGGACAAGTTGCGAAAGAGCGAAGAGGAAATACAAAATGAAGTTATAGAAATGGGTCAGATCTCGCTGCCTTCATTCGAAGTTGTGAGAAACGATAATGGTTCGACCAACATCAAGGGAACTGCTGAAAACGCCGTAAAGGAATTTTGGAAATGGTACGAGGAGATTTCCTCGATATGCCGTCCCGCACAAAAATAACCCCGTAGCAGGATTCTGCATTTCTCCTCTTGAAGCCAATGATGCTATCTACTCGAAAGATTTTGCCGGTCATGTAGACCGGGGTACGAAACAACTTATCATCAATTATCACACTATAACCAAAACCTATGAATATCTTCACAAAATACAGCAATGCGCTTCCCTACACGGAAGAGGAAAAAGCACGCATCAGCCGACTGGATGAATTGATGGAGAGTTGGGAGAAAAAAGTCCGTCAAAATAAGGAGACAGCCCCCTTTATGGCGGATGGCGCTTATCCGCATTACTTCGAGCAAAATCCACGAGTACTCTTCATTGGGCGCGAAGCATACGGGGATTATGAACCATGTACGAAGGCATCCTACCTGAGTGATTATTACGGGAATTACATTGAAGGGATGGCTTATGGTGAGCGTTCTTTGAATCAGGCAAAATTCCACGGTCGACTCTTCTACATGATGCATGCCATCAATACGGGCGCAGAAAACTGGTCGGATGTCCCATGGGCAGAAGAAATTGCCATGGAGGATTTTAAGACAGGTAAGCTCAGCTTCGCCTTCATGAATCTCAATAAGCTGATGAATATAAGCGAAGACAATGCAATGGATATGGAAACTCTCGAAAAGTTTGCTCATACTTACCGCGAGGAAACCCGAAAGGAAATTGAAATTCTGGACCCCCATATCATTGTCTCAGCCAACTTAATGAACCAAGTCGATATGAATCCGATATTCGGCGATTGGGAAGGGCTTAGTGGAAATGGTGAAGACGGGGAAAACATCTATGTCTGGCGGGGGCGCGTCAATGGTCACCCTGTTTACCTTCTCGACCTCCTTCACTTTTCTGCCTACAATAAGCCCGAGTATGAGGCTTTCTACGCTTGTGTCCGTGACGTTTGCAAGAAGTACGATATTAAAGGGCAATGTAAGTAAGGGTCGGTCATAGGACGGTGGAAGGCGTGCACATACAAGGTGTTGGCGACGAGCACAGAGGTGAAATTTTTTCCGTGCGTCCTTCAATGTTCGACCTACACGATAGAGAGCTGTCGAATGGAAACAAGACTTTTACAAGCCATGAAAACTGAGATGATGAACAACGAAAACAAAGTATGCCCGAAGGGCGATGAAGAACTGGCTCAGCTGGTGCGTGCCCTGCGGAACGGCGAGATAAAAATTGAACTGATCCCGCAACTGGTGAGGGTGGAGAGAGAACAGAAATCCCTCGAAGAGGAAACTGTGATGGAGAGTGACGACGAATTGCCGCTGACGGCGAAGACGGTGCTGAGTGTGGCGGCGGAGCAGGGTCGCACCGATCTTGTGCGTCTCCTTCTCGCCGCCGGAGCGGATCCGGACGCCTCTACGACGCTCCATGAGGATGTCCCTCTGTTTGCTGCTGCAAGGAGCAAAAATAGGGAGACTCTGGAACTGCTGCTCACCGCGGGCGCCGGGGTGGAGGCGATTGGGGGACGAAGCGCCACGGCTCTCATCGAGGCCGTTAAGGTCGGTTGGCAAGAGGGTGTGCAGCGTTTGCTTGCCGCCGGTGCCGATGTGAACGCTGTCGGTGATGGTTTCAGGACTCCTCTCACCCATGCCGTGCACGCGGGAAATGAAGCCATGGCGGAACTTCTGCTTGCCGCCGGAGCAAGGATCAATCCCCAGGGTAACGAACGCCGCTCATCTTTGCAACAAGCCGTGGAGGACGGGAATACGGATATGATCCATTTCCTGTTGCGTCACGGAGCCGATATCGATGGAGCCACGGAGGAGGAAACGCCCCTGACGATTGCCGTGAAAACAGGGAAGGCGGACAGGGTAGAGCTGCTGCTCTCTGCCGGAGCGAATGCCAGTGCTCGCCCGGAATACGGTCTCACCCCTCTCACACGCGCCGCCGCCGAGGGCTACACCGACATTGTACGCCTTCTGCTCCATGCCGGGGCGGATGTCCATGCCAGGGAAATCCACGGCGAAACAGCATTAAGCGTAGCTCTCGCACGGGGATACGATGAAATCATCGAACTCCTGCGCCAAGCCGGAGCCAACTAACCTTTCACTTCAACAACTAACCACATACTACTATGAAAAATACAGAAACTACAATAACGGCAGAATTCAAAAAATGCTATCCGAAAGACGAGCACAGAGTCCTGGAGAAACTCGATGTGCTCATGGAATCATGGGCAGAAAAATGGGCCAATGATTCGCATACGGACAAGCATAGGTTCAAGACCGACGGATTTTATCCATACTATTTCCACCAAAAGCCTCGCGTGCTCTTTATCGGACGCGACACGTACAACGAGGAAAGTACAGTGGCTTGGGGAACGCGTTCGTATTTGAATGGGTATTACAATTCTTTCGTCAAAGGTGAGGGAGCACGCTATTCTCTCGACAATTCAATAGAGATTTTCCATAGCAGGCTCTTTTACATGATGCACGCCATCAATATGGGTTTCCCGAAGCGCGACTGGGGAAAGGTCCCCTTTTCGGAAAAAATCGCGATGGGTGACTTTAAGAAAGGTAAGCTCAGCTTCGCCTTCATGAATCTCTGCAAAATAACCAAAGAAGGGGAAGATCCTTCTGCAGATTGGTCGGCCATCCGTCCGTTTGTGGACAGCTATTACGCAGAAATCCGCCAAGAAATCGAAATCCTGGATCCGGACATCATCATCACGGCTAACTTGTTTGCCCCACTTGGTAAGAAGCGGATGAGGCTGATTTTCGGAGATTGGGAGGATGTCGATTCGAATATTGAAGGGGGTGTCAATATCAGAAAGGTAAATGACCGCCCGATGTACATCTTTGACACCTTCCATTTTTCGCGTCTGCCGAGGTCCGAGGGTGGAACATACGATTATTTCTACGCACCCGTCCGCGACGCCTACAAGGAAATTAAGCAGCACATAAGGAAATGAGCCAATCGATATAAAACCGTGAATTGCGTAGAGCATCCCCAAAAAAGATGCTCCGCGCGGGTGAGTATGACACAAATTCTTTTCCGGATAAAGTGTTAGCATTGTTTAAAATGTCTAACTGTTCAACATTGATAGTCAGCGATATACAGAAAAGCGCCTCTGAAAACCGTTGAAGCCCTTAATAAATTTACGGCCATTCGCAAATAATTAAAAACAAAAAGATTAGAAAAATATTTACGCTTGCCGACGAGGAGGGATCTCCTACAATAACGCAGAACTTATGGACCCAGCAATCGAGAAGATGCGCGAACTCTTCATGGGGTATGAACACGCCATCCGCGAGGAAAATTGTCCCGTGGGAGAAGTGCGCGAACTCCCGGAGGAGGGATTGAGCATCGACGCACGGACGGAAGATAGTACGGCGTTAATCATTGCGGCAGAATGCGGACGCTTGGACGTTGTGACGCTGCGTTGGAGAATGAAAACGCAGAAATCGCGAAACTTCTGCGACGGGCAAGGGCCGACCAGGCAACCGACCGATCTTGACCTTGAATGAAAGAAGAGATTAGAAAAAGGAAACTTCGGACCCGGCTGTACGCCGCCATCGAAAATGAGAAGTGCACGCTCGGGCGAATTCGTCGGCTGATAGCGGACGGGGCGTTGGAAGCATCGAAGGATGACTTCTGGAGGAAGCGCTCACCGCTCTACCTGGCGGCGCAAGCCGGGAGGAAAGATGTTGTGCAGCTCCTGCTGGAAGCCGGGGAGGATCCGACCGATCCACCGAATAAGGATGATGTGAGAAGCCGGGATGAGAAGACGCCGAGGACAGCCTTGAGCGTGGCGGCGCTGTGGGGGCATACGGACATCGTGCAGATGCTTCTGGATGCCGGGGAGGCGGCAAAGAAACGTCCGGATCTCGAAGGCGCGTTGTGCTCTGCCGTGTATGCCGGGAGGGTGGACCTGGTGCGGCTTTTTCTGGAGGCAGGGGCAGCGGTGGATCCGGAGCCGGATGAGGAAAGCTGTTGGCGTGACAACGAAACACCCCTCTCTCTCGCCATCAAGACCGAGCGACGGGAGCTGCTCGACCTGCTGCTCGATGCCGGAGCGAACATCAACCGCAACACGGGAAAAAACACCCCATTGTGCCTGGCGGCGCGTGCCAACGATCCGGAACTTATGCAGCACCTCATCGACCGTGGGGCAGATGTGAACGGCGCCACGGAAGAATACACCCCGCTCATTGCCGCGGCAAAGGAAGGTTTCGAGGAAAGTGTGCGTTTTCTCCTTGCCCACGGCGCGGATGTGAACCTGGCGACGCAACGATACACCCCACTCGCAGCGGGGGCTTGGGTCCGAAATGATCGCTTTGTGCCCATTGCTCGTGTCTTGCTGGAGGCCGGGGCGGATGTGAACAGGGTTGCGGGAAACTATACCCCACTCATTGATGCCGCAGAGGCTGAGCTGACGGAAGGCGTGCGGCTGTTGCTGGATGCCGGCGCCGATCCGAATAAACCGACGCAGGAGTACACGCCGCTTATTGCAGCTGCTGAGGGAAACAACACGGAGGTAACACGTATGTTGCTGGATGCCGGAGCGGATGTCAATCTGGCTACGGAATACGCCACGCCTCTGATCGCCGCGGCGTACGATGGGTATTATATCGAGAATCTGCACGTACTGCTTGCCGCCGGCGCCGATGTCAACGCGGTAGCGAACGGCAAAAATGCCCGCGAAAATGCCCTGGACGAAGGGAACGTGAGGGGTGCGCACGTTTTACGACTCGCCGGCGCTCAAGATCATCCAAAAACTATTTTCTACAAAGAACACCGAGAGGGACTGATGCCGAAAGAAGAACACTTGGCAGAGGCTATTACCAACGGCTGCAGCGCGGAGGAATTCCGCAAGCTCATCCGCGACGGGCTGCCCAAAGTGAAGGAGCTTTCCGCCGAGGAAGACGCGCCCTCGCCCCTCTACCTCGCTGCGCAGGCAGGACGGTGCGACTTAGTGCAGATCCTGCTGGAGGCGGGGGCAGATGGGTTCCGCCGAACTTGGAGCTGTGATTCCGGCTCTACTCCGCGCACGGCGCTGAGCATCGCCGCCCGCCACGGACATATCGACGTCGTGCGCCAACTCATGGACAGCAAGCCGGATCCCCGCTGCTTGCGCTATTTTCCCGAGGTGCCGGATAAAGAGAAAATCGGCGAGGAGGAGTGGCAGAAACGCTACGTCCGGCAATTCCGCCGTTGTCTCGGATTCCAGGGCGCACTGAGCTCCGCCTGCCTCGCGGGGCATGCTGACATTGTGCGCCTCATCTTGGAGGCGGGGGCGGACGTGGATCTGGATGCGCATGAGTACCTGAACGATAACCCGCTCACCCTGGCCATCAAAGGCGAGCGGTGGGAGGTGATTGACATCCTGCTGGAAGCCGGGGCGGATGTGAATTGGGCTCACTATATGGATATGCCGCTGGGCGTCGCCGCCCGCACCAATAATGTGAAGCTTATGGAGCATCTGATCGCTCACGGAGCCAAAATCAACCCGAAGCTCAGAAGAGGCTTCTTCGATGCCCACACCCCGCTCATGTCTGCGGCGAATGAGGGCTGTGAGGAAAGCGTCCGTTTTCTGCTGGGCCACGGTGCCGATGTGAATGCCAAAACGCGGGGGACGACTCCTCTCATCGAGGCTATGAGCTTCGGGCGTGAAGGGGTAGTGCGGCTGCTGCTGGACGCCGGTGCCGATGTGAATGCCGTGGGTCGCTTCCATACTCCACTTTCGGCAGCGGCGGAAAGTGGAGACCCCACCCTCGTGCGTATGCTGCTGGACGCCGGAGCGGACCCGAATCTCGGAGCAGGGCGTTTCACCAACCCGCTCATTGCCGCCGCAGAAATAGGGCATGAGGAGATAGCGCGGATGTTGCTTGCCGCCGGTGCCGATGTGAACGCCGCCACAGACGACAACACCCCGCTTATCGTAGCGGCAGGTCAAATACGGGAGAGCATAGTGCAGCTGATGTTGGATCATGGGGCGGATGTCAATGCGGTGGCAGGGGGCGAGACGGCCCTCATGAACGCTTTGGAGCAGAATCATCTCGCTATCGCCCGTCTCCTCCGTCGTGCCGGCGCCGTGGATATTCCTACCCAATTCGTATGGAACAAATGACCATAGAATCGAATTCTTTTTCTTTCCTTTCAACCAATAACAAACAACCTCAACAACCACACACAATCATGACAAAGACAGAACGACTCAATCAGCATCTCATCCAGGAGATTGCTCATCGCAAGGCATCAGTAGATGTAGTCCGAGCACTCATCGATGCCGGGGCAGATGTCAATGCACAGGCTCAGACCGGAGATTATGGTACAGCCCTCATCGCAGCGGCTGGAAGCGGCAAAGCGGATATCGTCAAGCTGCTGCTGGAAGCCGGGGCGGATGTCCATGCGCAGGCTCAGACCGGGGATTACGGCACAGCCCTCATCGCAGCGGCTGGAAAAGGAAAAGCGGGTATTGTCAAGCTGCTGCTGGAAGCCGGGACCGATGTCAATGCACAGAGTTGGAAGGGAGATTACAGTACAGCACTTATCGCAGCGGCCGGAAGCGGAAAAGCGGATATCGTCAAGTTGCTGCTGGAAGCCGGGGCGGATGTCAATGCACAGGGTCGGGAGGGAGATTACGAGACAGCGCTTATCGCAGCGACCGGAAGCGGAAAAGCGGATATTGTCAAGTTGCTGCTGGAAGCCGGGGCGGATATCAATGAGGTGGGGGATGACGGTACAGCCCTCATTGCGGCGGCAAGCCAGGGGGATCTGGAGAGCGTCAAACTACTGCTTGCTGCCGGGGCGGATGTCAATGCACAGGTTTCCGGCACAGTCACAGCCCTCATTACAGCGGCAGAAAAAGGGAACGAGGAGATCATCAAGCTGCTGTTGGAAGCCGGGGCGGATATCAATGAGGTGGGGGATGACGGTACAGCCCTCATCGCGGCGGCAAGCCAGGGGGATCTGGAGAGCGTCAAACTACTGCTTGCTGCCGGGGCAGACGTCAATGCCCAGGCTCAGGTGGGATATTACGGCACAGCCCTCATCGCGGCGGCGGCGAGAATAGGAAACGTGGAGATCGTCAAGCTGCTGCTGGAAGCCGGAGCAGATGTTAATGCGCAGACTCAGGACGGGATGACATACGGGACAGCCCTCATCGCGGCGGCGGAGGACGAAGACATCGTTAAGCTGTTGCTGGAAGCCGGGGCGGATGTTAATGCGCAGACTCAGACCGGGGAGTACGGTACAGCCCTCGTCGCGGCGACGCTAAGCGAGGACGAAGATATCGTTAAGCTGCTACTGGAAGCCGGGGCAGACGTCAATGCACAGCCCCAGACTGGGCGTTGCGGCACAGCCCTCATTGCGGCCGCTACAAACTGGGACAAGGAGAGTATCAGGATCATCAAGCTGCTACTGGAAGCCGGGGCGGATGTCAATGCACAGCCTCAGACTGGGCGTTACGGGACAGCCCTCATCGCGGCTGCGGAAGAAGAGAAGGTGAAGATCGTCAAGCTACTGCTCGATGCCGGGGCGGATGCCAATGCTCGGATCGGAGATGACGAAACAGCCCTCATCGCGGCGGCGACAATGGGGAACGTAGAGATCGTCAAGTTGCTGCTGGAAGCCGGGGCGGATGTCAATGCGCAGGTTCAGGAAGGGTATTACGGTACGGCCCTCATCGCGGCGGCGGGAGAAGGGAACTTGGATATCGTCAAGTTGCTGCTTGATGCAGGGGCAGATGTCCATGCGCAGGGGCAAGGAGGTTGTGGCACAGCCCTCATCGCAGCGGCTGGAAGCGGCAAAGCGGATATCGTCAAGCTGCTGCTTGATGCAGGGGCAGATGTCCATGCGCAGGAGCAAGGAGGTTGTGGCACAGCCCTCATCGCGGCGGCAAGCTATGGGGATCTGGAGAGCGTCAAACTACTGCTTGCTGCCGGGGTAGACGTCAATGCACAGGCTCAGACCGGGGGGTACGGGACAGCCCTCATCGCGGCGGCAGCGAGGGATGGGAAGGTGAAGATCGTCAAGCTGCTGCTGGAAGCCGGGGCAGACGTCAATGCACAGGCTCAGACCGGGGGTTACGGGACAGCCCTCATTGCGGCCGCTGGAAACTGGGGCAAGGAGAGTATCAAGATCGTCAAGCTGTTGCTGGAAGCCGGGGCGGATGTCAATGCACAGGTTCAGGTGGGGAATGACGGCACAGCCCTCATTGCGGCGGCTGAAAACTTGGGCAAGGAGCGTATCAAGATCATCAAGCTACTGCTGGAAGCTGGGGCGGATGTCAATGCGCAGGGTCAGGTGGGGGATGACGGCACAGCCCTCATCGCGGCGATGGGAACAGAAAACGTGGAGATCGTCAAGTTGCTGCTGGAAGCCGGGGCGAATGTCCATGCGCAGGCTCAGACCGGGTATTCCGGGACAGCCCTCATCGCGGCGGCAAGCAAGGGGGACTTTGTTGCAATCAAGCTGCTGCTGAAGGTTGGGGCAGATGTCAATGCGCAGGCTCAGGTGGGGCGTTACGGTACAGCCCTCATTGCGGCGGCGGGGAGAGGAAAAGAGGATATTGTTAAGCTGTTGCTGGAAGCCGGGGCGGATGTCAATGCACAGGCACAGACCGGGGAGCACGGTACGGCTCTCATTGCGGCGGCGGGGGACGGGAAGATGAAGATCGTCAAGCTGTTGCTGGAAGCCGGGGCTAATGCGGATGGGAGAGCGCTTGCCACTGCAGAGGAAAAAGGGCATGAGAAAATCGTGAAACTTTTGCTCGCTGCCGGAGCGAAGGAACCGACAGAGGGCACCGAAACATCCGAATGAATCATCGTAACTCAAAAATGGGTACAATGAACAAAAACGACCAACTTATCCAAGAAATTAAGGCAGTCGGCTCCCCCGCAGAAAAGTACGGAAGCTTCTGGAAGCCGGGGCGGATGTGAATGCTGGCTATCTTCTTTCCATTCCATCAATCATCAACAACATTAACAACCACATGCGATCATGTCAAAGACAGAACGACTCAATCTATACCTCATCCGGGAAATCTCTGATTCAGAGGCATCTGTGGATGTAGTCCGCGCACTCATTGATGCCGGAGCCGATGTCAACGCGCAGGCTCAGGTGGGACATTACGGCACAGCTCTTGTCGCGGCGGCGGGAAGAGAGAACGAGGAGATCGTCAAGCTGCTGCTGGAAGCCGGGGCGGATGTTAATGCGCAGGCTCAGGTGGGGGATTACGGCACACCCCTCATTGCGGCGGCGTTTGTGGGGAACGAGGAGATCGTCAGGCTGTTGCTGGAAGCCGGGGCAGACGTCCATGCGCAGGCTCAGGTGGGGGATTACGGCACACCCCTCATTGCGGCGGCGGAAAGAGGAATATGGGATCTCCATATAGTGAAAGAAGAAGAAGGGAACGTGAAGATCGTTAAACTGTTGCTGGAAGCCGGGGCGGATGTCAATGAGCAGGCTCAGGTGGGGTATCACGGCACAGCCCTCATCGCGGCGGTAAGATTTGGGGACCCGGTTGTAATCAAGCTGCTCCTGAAGGTTGGGGCAGACGTCCATGCCCAGGCTCAGGTGGGACATTACGGCACAGCTCTCATTGCGGCGGCGGGAAGAGGGGACGAGGATATCGTTAAGCTGTTGCTGGAAGCCGGGGCGGATATCCATGCCCAGGCTCAGGTGGGACATTACGGGACAGCTCTCATTGCGGCGGTGGAAGACGGGAAGGTGAAGATCGTCAAGCTGCTGCTGAAAGCCGGAGCCGATGTCCATGCCCAGGCTCAGACCGGGTATCGCGGGACGGCCCTTATCGCAGCGGCGGGGAGAGGAAAAGCGGATATCATCAAGCTCCTGCTTGCTGCCGGGACAGACGTCAATGCCCAGGCTCAGGCGGGGGATTACGGTACAGCCCTCATCGCGGCGGCGAAGAATGGGAAGGTGAAGATCGTCAAACTGCTGCTGGAAACCGGGGCGGATGTCAATGCGCAGGGTCAGGTGGGGGAGTACGGCGCAGCTCTTATCGCGGCGGTGGGGAGAGGAAAAGCGGAGATCGTCGAGCTCCTGCTGGAAGCCGGCGCTGATGTCAATGCGCAGGGTCAGGTGGGAGATTACGGGACAGCTCTCATTGCGGCGGCGGGGAGAGGAAAAACGGAGATCATCGAGCTCCTGCTGGTTGCGGGCGCCGATGTCAATGCGCAGGCACAGGCCGGGAAATACGGTACAGCCCTCATCGCGGCGGCGAGAGCTGGGAAGGTGAAAATCGCCAAGCTATTGCTGGAAAGCGGGGCGGATGTCAATGCACAGGCTCAGACCGGGGAGTACGGTACGGCTCTCATTGCGGCGGTGGAAGATGAAGATGAGAAAGTGAAGATCGTCAAGCTGCTGCTTGCTGCCGGGGCTGATGTGGATGAGAAAGCTCTTGTCACGGCAGAGGAAAAATGGCATGAGGATACCGTTGAACTTTTGCTCGCTGCCGGAGCGAAGGAATCGGCTGAGGATACCGAATCATCCGATTGAATCAACTTAACCCTAAAAATGAATAAGAAAACATCCGACATTCTCGGTCCAGACACCGTTCCATCGACGGTGGAGGAGAAACTCGAAAACGCCAACAAAGAGCCGGTTTACCTGTGCGAACTATTATAATCCCCTGAATTCCGAAATCCGGATTTGCGCATTCCCGTCGCGCTGGGGAAAGATGTGCATGGCAATCCGGTGATCGGGGATCTGTCGGCGATGCCGGACGTGCTTGTTGTCGGCTCCGATGGTTCCGAAAAATTCACATGCATCAACAACATGCTTGTGTCGTTCCCCTGCCAATTCCGTCCGGATGAACTGCGCCTTGCATTGGTGGATGCCCGAGGGACAGAGATTCTCCCCGCTGCCGGGGCAGACCCCAACAAGGAGGGCAATGGCAAGAATGCCCTGGAGCATGCTTTATCGGTCAATCCAAAACCGAGCGTGGTGCATCTTTTCCGCTCCGCCGACGCTCATTAATCTCCCTCAATATCATACCGTCGCGTGATTTATGAAATCCGCGGCGGTATGCCCCTATTCTTAGAAGGGATTAACACACTCTGCAACGAATCAACTGGCCCCCTTTTGTGCCTGCGTCATGTTGCATCTAATTCTGCAATGCATAAAAATCTCTCTGAATTGAAAAAAAGGCTTGCCAAATGGAGAAGCGGGTGTAAAATACTGCCTCCTTTCACGCGTATGGGATTTGCGCTGTGAACGGGAATTATCGGGTAAGCCGCCGGATAATCGGGCATTATCTCCCCGCGCTGCGAGAGAGATAACCGGGTAGCGGCAGAACCTGAAAACCAACTAACTAGCAGGATATCATGCCGACCATCAATCAGCTCGTCCGCAAGGGACGCACAATGCCGGAAGAGAAGTCGAAGTCTCGCGCTCTTCACAGCTGCCCCCAGAGGCGCGGGGTATGCCTCCAGGTGATGACCCGAACGCCCAAGAAACCGAACTCTGCACTGCGTAAAGTAGCCAAGGTGCGTCTCACCAATGGGGAAGAGGTTATCGCATACATCGGCGGCGAGGGACACAATTTGCAAGAGCACTCCATCGTGTTGGTTCGCGGCGGTCGTGTGAAGGACTTACCCGGTGTTCGTTACCACATCGTTCGCGGCGCTCTGGATTGCCTCGGAGTTGATAAGCGCCGCCGCGGTCGCTCGAAGTACGGAGCGAAGCGTCCGAAGGAGGGAGCAGCTCCCGCCAAAAAGAAGTAGTTTCTAACCCCTTATCATATATTTCATTATGGCTCGTCGTAAACGCGTCTACAAGAAGCAGGAACACCGTGATTCGCGGTATGATTCGGCACTGGTGGGTAAACTCATAGGAAAGGTGATGCTCGCCGGGAAGAAATCCCTTGCCGAGCGCATCGTGTACAAGGCTATTGATCTGGCGAATGAGGGAACAGATACTGTAAGCCCTCTGGAGATTTTGACCCGCGCGGTTGAGAATGCCAAGCCGCGCGTGGAGGTGAAGAGTCGCCGCGTTGGCGGCGCGACGTACCAGGTGCCGCTGGAGGTGGCGCCGGATCGCTCTGAAGCTCTTGCCATGCGTTGGATCATAGGCTTTGCACGCAATCGCAAGGGGGTTCCCATGGCGAAGGCTCTGGCTAACGAGATCAAGGAAGCCGCAGCCAACCAGGGAGCAGCCGTACGCAAACGCGACGATGTCCATAAGATGGCCCAGGCCAACCGCGCATTCGCACATTTCCGCTGGTAATTTTCTGAACTTATCAGCGGTTTTTCTTTTATCTACGTAACACAAAACTTTTGGATTGGAATAAGCTATGGCAAGTGTAAGCAGTCCGGATCGCAAGGAGCCCCTGGAGCGTTACCGCAACTTCGGTATCGCTGCTCACATTGATGGCGGCAAGACGACCCTTTCGGAGCGCATCCTCTTCTACACCGGCATGATTCACAAGATCGGCGAGGTGCACGATGGCGCTGCAACAACAGACTGGATGGAGCAGGAGCAGGAGCGCGGGATCACCATTACCTCCGCAGCTGTGACGACGAACTGGAAGCAGCTTCCCGCTGAGGGGTGCTACAAGTTGTTTGAGAATCAGAACTTCCAGCTCAACGTGATCGATACTCCCGGGCACGTGGACTTTACGGCGGAAGTGGAGCGTAGTCTGCGCGTGCTGGACGGAGCGATCGTGGTGTTCTGCGGCGTGGCGGGCGTGCAGCCTCAGACACAGACGGTGTGGCGTCAGGCATCGAAATACAATGTGCCTCGCATCTGCTTTGTGAACAAGATGGATCGTACGGGCGCCAATTTTGCCAATGTGCTCAACGATATCCGCACCAAACTGGGGGCAAATGCCGCCCCGGTGCTCATGCCCATCGGCGCGGAGGATAGCTTGCGCGGACAGATTGACGTGGTGAACCAGAAGGCGATTATTTACGCCGATTCCGACCGTCTGGGGTCCACCTACACTATTGAGGAGATACCTGATGAGCTGAAGGAAGCTGCCCAGGCGGCTCTGGAGGATCTCAAGGAGCGTGTGGCGAATGTGGATGATGAGCTTGGCGAGCTGTACCTCATGGAAGAACCCATTGATGCTCCCACGCTGAAGGCTGCCATCCGCCGTGCGACCATCGCAAACAAGTTCGTACCGGTAGCGGGAGGCTCTGCTTTCAAGAACAAGGGAGTGCAGGCTCTGCTGGACGCTGTGGTGGATTATCTTCCCAGTCCGTTGGAAGCGAAGCTTGCCACGGTGACTTCGACTATTTCCTCCGGATTGGATGAGAACGGGTATGAGATTTTTGAGAAGAAGGAGATCACGCCTTCTGACGATGACAAGCCCGTCGCCCTCGCTTTCAAGCTTTGGGCTGATAAATTCGTGGGATCACTGGTGTTCATCCGCGTGTACACGGGTGTCATCCGCAAAGGCGACACCGTTTACAATCCCCGCACCCGCAAACGTGAGCGCGTGGGACGTCTCCTGCAGATTCAGGCGAACGTGCACACCGATGTGGATGAGGTGTTTTCCGGTGATATTGCCGCCATCGTGGGATTGAAGAATGCGACTACCGGCGACACGCTGGCGAGTGATGACTTTGACTACACCCTGGAGCCGCCGACCTTCCCGGATACGGTGATATCCATGGCCGTGGAGCCGCTTACCAAGGCGGATCAGGAAAAGATGAGCAACGCTCTGCAGCGCCTTTCCGCGGAGGATCCTACCTTCCGTGTGAAGACCGATGAGGAGACGGGGCAGACCATCATCGCCGGCATGGGCGAGTTGCACCTCGACATCATCGTGGATCGCCTCAAGCGCGAATTCAAGGTGGAGGCCAACACCGGCAAGCCGCAGATTGCTTACCGTGAGACTATCACCAAGTCTGCCGATCACGTGCAGGGCAAGCTCGTCAAGCAGAGTGGTGGTCGTGGCCAATATGGTGATGTCATCATCGACATGCGTCCCGGTGAACGTGGTACCGGGCTGAAGATCGCCAACAAGATCGTCGGCGGCGCCATCCCGAAGGAGTACATGAACGCCGTGTACGCCGGTCTGAACGAGGCAATGAACTCCGGCATCGTGGCGGGATATCCCGTGGAAGACGTGGAGGTAGATGTGGTGGATGGTTCCTACCACGAGGTGGACTCCAACGAAAACGCCTTCAAGATGGCGGCCATCTTCGCCATGAAGAATGCCTTTGCCAAGTGTGCCCCTGTCCTTCTGGAGCCCATCATGAGTGTGGAAGTTGTTTCTCCTGCTGAGAACCAGGGCGATATCATGGGCGACCTCAATCGCCGCCGCGCCCAGGTGAATGGCATGGAGCACAAAGGCAGCGAGTGTGTTCTCACCGCTGCTGTTCCTCTGGCGGAGATGTTCGGATACTCGACCGATATTCGCACTCTGTCCAAGGGGCTGGCTTCCTACTCCATGGAGCCTTCGCACTTTGAGCAGGTTCCGCCCAACCTCGTGGCGCAGATCGTCAAGGCTCGCGGCGGCAACACCAAATAATCTTCCTATCTGAATTATTAACCCTAAACATAAACCGCACGTTCATGCAAAGTCCTAAAATCCGCATTCGACTTCGTGCCTTCGATAGCCGCGCCATCGACCGATCCGCTACTGAGATCGTGGAGACGGCGAAGCGCACCGGGGCAAAAGTAGCCGGGCCGATTCCTTTGCCGACTCGTATCGAGAAGTTCTCTGTGAACCGCTCGGTTCGTGTCAATAAGAAATCAGCAGATCAGTTTGAGATCCGCACGCACAAGAGGTTGCTCGACATTGTCGATCCCACCTCCCGCACGGTTGAGGAACTCAAGAAGCTCAATCTTCCCGCCGGCGTGGATATCACGATCAAGATCTGAGCTGCTAAGCGTTACGAACTCTAACCTGATTGATTGACATGTCTATTGGTCTTATCGGAAAAAAAGTGGGCATGACCCGCGTTTTCAACAAGGAAACCGGCGCCATGATTCCCGTCACGGTGATTGATGTGGCCGACAACACCTTCGCCCAGGTGAAGACTGAGGAGAAGGAAGGATACAACGCCGTGCAGGTTGCCTTCGGCTCCAGGAAAGAGAGCCGCCTTTCCCGTCCGGTTGCCGGGCACTACAAAAAGCTCGGCATCGAGCCGGCTGAGAAGCTCATGGAGTTCCGCGTCACCGCTGAGGAACTGCCGCAGGAAGGAGCCGGTCACCCGGGCTGTGAACTCTTTGCTGAGGGCGCCTGGGTGGATGTCATCGGCACCAGCAAGGGCAAGGGCTTCCAGGGCGTTATGCGCCGTCACAACTTCCACGGCTCGCCCATGACTCACGGCTCTATGATGCACCGCCGCACCGGTGGTGTGGGCGCCTGCGCTACACCTTCGCGCGTGTGGAAAGGGCAGAAGATGCCCGGACGCATGGGGAACGAGCGCAGGACCGTGCAGAACCTGCGCGTGGTGCAGGTGCGCAAGGATGACCACGTGATTCTTGTATCGGGACCCGTTCCGGGAGCTCGCGGCAGTTACGTTGTGATTCGTCCTGCCAAGAAAAAGCTTGCTAAGTAATAAACGTCGAACCTAGGAAAACCTATCTATGTCCGCAAAAGAATTAACACTTGAAGCTGCACACGAGGCAAATATCGTGACAGTGGGTCCTGAGAAGGGATCCCAGGCAGTGCATGATGTCATCGTGGCATACCAGGCCAACCGCCGCCAGGGCAGCGCTTGCACTAAGACTCGCGCCGAGGTGGCCGGCAACAACCGTAAGATTTACCGCCAGAAGGGCACCGGTAATGCCCGCCATGGCGATAAGCGGAGTCCCATTTTTGTGGGTGGCGGTGTCGTGTTTGGGCCGAAGCCCCGCGATTATTCGATAAAAGTGAATCGCAATGTGCGTCGTCTTGCTTTTCGTCGCATACTCGGGGATGCTCTGGGTGGCGGGAAGGTGTTCACCGTACCTTCGTTCAGCATTGAGGATGGAAAGACGAAGAGCTTTGTGGCCGCCGTTCAATCGATGGTGGAGAATCCTCGCAAGGTGCTGATTATTGCCGATGAGTTTGATGAACTCACGAAGCGAGCCGGACGCAATGTGGCCGATGTACTGTTGATGAGCGCTGCCGAGGTAAACGTCGAGCACCTCATGAACGCCAGCAAGGTCGTGATTGTTGAATCCGCATTGGAAACCATAGCCAACCGCACGAAATAACTATGAACGATATCCACGAAGTAATCAAACGTCCTCGTGTTTCGGAGAAAGCGACTCTTTTGCACGAGAAGACCGGTGAAGTAGTGCTGGAGGTGGCGGTGAAGGCCACGAAGATTGAGATTCGCCAAGCGGTTGAGAAACTGCTTGGGAAGAAGGTAGCGGCTGTGCGCACTGCCAACTACGATGGTAAATTGCGCCGCAAGCGTACGAAGAATCAGGGGGTAACTCCTGCATGGAAGAAGGCTTATGTGAAGCTGGCTCCCGGAGAGACCCTCGAGCTGGTATAATTCCATGAGTCCGGACAACACGAACCAGTAGAACCAACTATTATGTCTCTGAAGTCTTTTAAACCGACGACTCCCTCCAGTCGCTACAAGGTGCTCCCCTCCTTTAAGGAAGTTACTAAGAGCAAGCCGGAGAAATCACTCCTCGAGCCCCTTCGTAAGAGCGGCGGGCGCAACAACAATGGTCGTATCACCACTCGCCACATCGGGGGGGGGCACAAGCGGCATTATCGCTTAGTGGACTTTCATCGAACTCGTCACGAAGCCGCTACGGTGCTTTCTGTGGAGTACGATCCGAACCGGACCTGTCGTATAGCTCTCGTACAGTATCAGGATGGGGCGAAGAGCTACATTCTGGCGCCTGTTGGGCTGAACGTGGGGATGACGGTGCAGAGCGGCGAGAATGTGGCTCCGAAGGTGGGTAATGCGATGCCTTTGCGGAATGTGCCCCTGGGTACCGCGATTCACAACATCGAAATTCGTCCCGGTTCCGGCGGTAAGGTGGCACGTTCTGCCGGGCAGCAGGCGGTGCTCTCCAACCGTGATGGCGAGTATGCCCTCGTGAAGATGCCTTCCGGCGAGGTGCGACGCTTCCGGGTGGAGTGTTACTGCACCATCGGTCAGGTAGGCAATACGCAGCATATGAATGAATCCTCCGGCAAGGCAGGTCGTACCCGCTGGATGGGGATTCGTCCAACCGTTCGCGGCATGTGCATGAACCCGGTGGATCACCCGAATGGTGGTGGTGAAGGTAAGTCCAAATCCGGCGGTGGTCGTCAGCACCTCAAGTCTCCATGGGGACATGTGAAGGGTCAGAAGACGCGCCGCATTCGCAAGCCCAGCGATACTTTCATTGTGCAGCGTCGCAAGTCCAAGTAAGTTTAACCTATAACCGCATATTAAACAATGGGTCGTTCCCTGAAAAAAGGTCCGTTTGTCAGCCAATCCCTGTTGGACAAAGTTGACGCGCAGCTGCAGAGTGGAGATCGCAAACCGATCAAGACATGGAGCCGTGCTTCGATGGTCATCCCTGATTTTGTGGGTCTCACCTTCCTCGTGCATGCCGGAAAGGCGTTTGCCACCGTGTATGTTACGGAGAATATGGTGGGTCACAAGCTGGGTGAATTTGCTCCAACGCGAATCTTCAAGGCTCACGGCGGTATCGGCAAGAAGTAATTTCTGAGTCCTCTTCCGGGTCTCTGTTTCCCGGGTCTCTGTTTCGAAAGAACATAATCCTTTCCATGGTCACTATCCTCCAACACGCACGCGGCATCCTGCTGCTCCTCGTCGGGGCAGTGGCGACCGTTGGCGCAGCGGAGGCCGATCGCGGAACACAACACACGATCTCCCAGCTGGAGAAACAGCTGGCCACTCTGCGCGAAAGTTATGCTCTCGCTCGATCGGATGCCGATCGGGCCCGGACGCAGCTGCGGGAAATCCGCACGCGTCTTGAGGCTCTTGGTGGCACATCCCTGAGCGATAGCGAGGAGCGTCTGATCGACACGGCTGCTCAGCTCGAGGCTACACGCCTGGAAAATGAGCAACTGAGGCGCGCTGCGCTCCGTCTCACTGCCGCAGTCAACGCATACCTCAATGCTCCTCAGCAGGACGATGCTTCCACTCGACGAGAGTTGGAGGCGGCCCTGCGTGACCAGGAGCTTGCAATGGGTATGCGCATGGCGCCGCAGGATCTCCTGTCCGGCACGCCGGAGGATGCGCAAGTGCTGAGCATTGATTCTGAGTCCGGTCTCATCGTGATCAATGCTGGAAGAGATGCTAAGGTGCGCGTTGGCATGCCTATGCAGATCACTCGCGGTGACCAGATCATCGCGAACGCCATTGTGACTGATGTGCGTAAAAAGGTCTCGGGTCTCCTCGTGCAACAGCATCTCAATCGCCGTCTCTCGATCAACGTGGGCGATCAGGTGTCTGTCACAACCAATAATTAATCCAAATCCACAATGGAAGTCAAAGCAATATGCAAGAATGCCCGTATTTCTGCCAAGAAGATGCGGGATGTAGCCTCAGCCGTGCGGGGGATGCCAGTGGCAAAGGCGATTGATGTGCTGAGTTACTCGCCCAAGAAAGGGGCATATCTGATCAACAAGACGATCAAATCAGCAGTAGCGAATGCGGAGAATAACAACGGTCTTGCTGCTGATGAGCTCGTGTTAAAGAGCGTGCGTGTAGACGAAGGAGTCACGTACAGGCGTACGATGCAGCGCGCACGAGGATCCGCCAACATTATCCGCAAGCGCACGGCGCATATCACCGTGATTCTTTCTAATAACGAGGGCTAAACAAAATTAATCAACTTATGGGACAAGTAAATCCAATCGGGTTCCGCCTCGCTGTTACCAAGGACTGGCGTTCCAAGTGGTATGCTGTCGGTAAGGACTACGCAGATAAGCTTCATCAGGACATAAAGATCCGCAAGTTTATCAAAGACTACACAACTCGCCTCAACAGCGAACTCAACAAAGGCAGTTCTCCCGCGATCTCTCGCATTGTCATTGAACGTGCGTGGAACAGCGTTCGCATCACGATTTCCACTGCTCGACCTGGCCTCGTCATCGGTCCCAAGGGGAAGTACATTGAGGAGATGACCACGGAGCTCTCCAAGCTCTGCCGTGGGGCCCAGGTGAAGCTGGACATCATGGAGATTCGCCAACCGGAACTGGATGCTCAACTCGTTGCGGAGAACATTGCCATCCAGCTTGAGCGCCGCGTTTCTTTTCGTCGTGCTATGAAGCGGGCCGTGCAGGTCGCTATGGATTTTGGCGCGGATGGTATTCGTGTGCGTTGCGCCGGACGTTTGGGTGGTGCGGATATTGCTCGCGCGGAGCAGTATCGTGAGGGGAAAGTTCCTCTGCAGACCCTGCGTGCACCCATTGACTACGGCTTTGCGGAGGCACGCACGCTCTACGGACTCATTGGCGTGAAGTGCTGGATCAACAAGCGTTCGGATGCCGGTAATGGTGCATCGTCCGGTCGCAGCGGGGGCTCACGTACTCCGCGTCCGCGGCGGGATCGCTCCGAGAATAATACTCGTCGTGATGCCTGAGTGTACCTGTTTAATTTGACAACTTTAACGATAGAAAGGGATTAGACTATGCCTTTAATGCCAAAACGAGTTAAGGGGAATCTACGTAAGATGCACCGCGGCAACCGCGGAGGTAATGCTACGAGCGGAGATTATGTGGCTTTCGGTGATTACGGCCTCCAGGTACTCACGCGCGGCTGGGTGACCAATAACCAGATTGAGGCCTGCCGTGTGGCTATCAATCGATACCTGCGTCGTCGCGGACGTGTGTACATCCGCATTTTCCCACAGAAATCCTTTACAAAACGTCCGCCGGACACACGTATGGGAAAGGGAAAAGGCGCTGTGGAGGGGTGGGTAGCGGTGTGTCGTCCCGGCAATGTGATGTTTGAAGTTGGAGGCGTGACGGAGTCCGCTGCACGCGAGGCTCTTCGCCTGGCCTCTAACAAGCTGGGTATTCGCACGCGCTTTGTGTACCGTCAGGGAGTGGAACCCCAGGCCTGATATCATCAATCCTTAACCAGTTTACACTTTTAGACCTATGCCTGTAAAGAAAGCTAAAGATCTGCGTGGGATGAGCGCCAAGGAACTTGCCGCCCACATCAGAGAACTCCGCAAGGAGCTTTTCGACTTGCGTCTTAAAAACGGAACCGGCTCTCTGGTGAATAACCAGCAACTCCGGCTCGTGCGCAAGGAAATTGCTCGCGCTATGACGGTTCAGGGCGAGGGTCCTTCCGTCCCTACTCAGCAAGATTAATTATTACGAACCACACGTTGTTTTATGAGTGAAGATTCTACTACCGCATCGAAATCCCGGGGACTGCGCAAGACCCGCGTCGGCGTTGTCGTATCGACCAAGATGTCAAAGACCATCGTGGTGGAGTACGTGGCGCGCGTGCCGCATCCCGTCTTCAAGAAAATCGTGAAACGCAGTAAGAAGTACTATGCCCACGATGAGCAGGAGAGCGCTAGGGAGGGAGATACCGTCCGCATTCGCGAGACGCGTCCTCTTTCTGCCCTGAAGCGCTGGGAGCTTGTCGAGATTATCAAACACTAACCCCAAGAAAGGACCTGTTATATGCTTCAGATGGAATCCATCCTGCAGGTGGCCGATAACACCGGCGCCCGCACGGCAAAGATGATCGGTGTTATAGGTAAGGCTACAGACCAGGCGCACGTGGGGGATATTATCACCTGCCACATTCGTGAGTCTATTCCCACTGCTGCCGTAAAGAAGGGCTCCGTTGTGAAAGCCGTTGTGGTGCGGACTTCCGCTCCAATTCGGCGCGATGACGGCTCCGTGCTTCGGTTCGACTCGAACGCCGTGGTTTGCATTGATAAGGATAACAATCCGCGTGGGACGCGTATTTTCGGGCCTGTTGCTCGCGAGCTGCGTGAGAAGGGCTTTATGAAGATCGTTTCTCTCGCTCCGGAGGTGCTCTGAACTACCTTCACGTGTCTCCCTCTGCTTGGATGCGGGAGAACTTGCCGGAGGCGGCGTGCTCTTTTGAGTTCGTCGCCTTTCCGTTTATTCCCGGGATTCTTCTTCCGGCGTAGAAATAAGCTCCACTTGAGCGCCGGGGAAATTCAATTCTGTATAGCTCAGAATGCGGTTTGGGCGGCACGCAATGCTGTGGGCCGCTGTTTGTCGGTTGCCCGGAGGGATGACGACCAGTGTGCGTGGAGCCATTTTTGCCGCTGCGGCGGCCCAGAGGGCTTGCAACTCACAGCGATAGGCAATCTGACCGATCTTTTTACCGAGGCTATCAGGGCAGAGCAGGGCGAGGGACGGCTTATTTTTACGGAAAAATTCTTCTGCCCGGTCAGGACCAGGGTCGATGATCCCCTCTTCTTTATGCAGGCGTCCGCCTGGTAGAATAACATTGCCCTTCATTGGAGGAGCAGCGAGGGCCGCTATCATGTCGAGTGCCGGTGTGAGTACGCAGCACTCCTTTTGCTGCAAATGCCCGGCTAGAGCGAGTGTCAGAGGGCATGTGTCCACATAGAGCGCTTTTCCCTTCCTGATCCACGGCAGGATGCTCTCGATGAGCTGTGCATCTGTCTGCCAGCGATTGTGAACATTGTTTTGTGGGGGAGGGAGGCAGGTTGCTCCGCCGTGCACGCGCTTCAACAGACCTTCTTTTTGAAGCAGGATAAAATCCAGTCGTATGGTTTCGTCTGTTACCTCCAGTTCCTCGGCGAGAGCAGCAGTACGCAGGACTCTTCGTTCCGAAAGGAGACGGAGTATCCTGGAGCGGCGCTCATAAGGGATGTACATAGTGGAGCCTTGTGGAGTGTCCTAATCGACACTGCCTATACTTCGAGAGAAGAGATGAAGATTTGCAACTCCTCCTGTAAACGGAGGAGGGAATTGGAGAATATTTCGCGTGCTCCTTCATCCCAGTAAGCGGTTAAGCGGTTCAATTTTTTACAGCACTTGAGGAGCTCATGGCTTCTTTTTTGCACCACATCCAGTTCTTTTTCATCCTCGGCCAGAAGGAGCATGGTAGCAAGTGAGTGTCCGAAAAGGGATGAAATATCGGTATAGATGCGCTCTGCTTTTGCATCATTTTGACCGTTACGCGCTCGTTTGATGAGTTCTTTTTGCACAAATTTGAAGAAGTCAAATGAAGCCTTGTAAAGCGGCTTTTTCATAATATCCACGAGGAGAGCATTTTCCTGCGGCAGAAGGAAATCCGTAAAAGAGTATTGTCCCCTTTCTGGCATTCGGATAGGCTTTTTTTGAGAGAGGACCTTCTTTTTCTTTTCTTTTGATGATGGTCGGTTATGGAATTTGATAAGATTGAGGACAAACGCCACACGCAGTCGCCCGTATGGTGTATCGGGGTATTTATGCCACACGGTCTGAGCGATGGTATTATAACCTTCGGCACAGTTAAGGACATAGTCCCACTTACAGAAGGGGAAGCTCGAACTGACCGACTGCATGGTCGGACCGTTGAAGTAACGGGCATTGTATGCCACATGATGGCGCAGAGCCAGCAGATTGAGCATTTTTTGTTTTTCCCCATCTGCCTCTTCAGGTTTCCATGCGCAGGGAGATAGTTTACAGGCGCACTTCGCACACTCGATGAGAAAACGGGTTTCTCTGCCATGAAAAAATTCAATGACCAGTTCGTCTCCACTCGTTCCCTTTTTCCCCCGTGTTAACACAGCGATATCCCCCATAATGAAGTGATCCTGCAATTTTTTCAGCAGATCTATAACACTTCGGTATGCTTTGATCTGATTCGGTTCGGGGCAGGATTTGTTTTCTCCCCGTACCATGAAAATCGTCTGTCGGCCGGCTGCTTCTCCGAGGCAATCCCCTTCTAAGCTCATTTGCACGGGATTCCTTTCGACTTCCGTATACAACGTAAGCTTCGTGATACCACGCTGCGTGTTATCAATGATGCCGCCGTGGACGATGGCTATAAGGTTGATGAGCATGATTGAGAGTTAGTACACGGTATGCGGACAGGGCAAGGTAGATGCCTTTTCCTCTACGGCTTCCCTGGACTTGAGCAGTTCAGCTACGCTATCCCAGCGCCCCTGCAGGAAAGCCTCTCGAGGCTCCTCTGGCATGCGAACAGGATGATTTTCTGTGCCGGCGCTCAGCTGCATGGTTTCAAGATCCAGCGTCCACACCGTCTCCGGATGCCGGGTGATTTGTTGTCGGATTTCAGCCAGGTCGTTTGGGGAAGCGCAGACACAAGGCAGGCCGGTGCCGGAGCTATTGCCAAAGAAGATTTCAGCGAAAGATTCAGCGACGATTGCGCGGATGCCGGAGCGAAGAATAGCTTGCGGCGCATGCTCGCGTGAGGAGCCGCAGCCAAAGTTTTCACCACCAATGATGATTGTGGAACCGGCATATTGCGGGGCATCAATGGGATGTCCCTTTGGGGAGCCGTCTGCGTTAAAGCGTTCGTCGTAAAACATTTTGCCAGCGAGCTCGTCAAAGGTGATGCACTTAAGGAAGCGAGCCGGTATAATACGATCTGTATCCATGTTTGCACCGGGAACGGGGACAAGTTTTCCTTTGATCTTACAGATACGTGTTGGTTTCATGTTGCGTGTAAGCTTAAAGATTACTAAAGACTTCGCGTGGGTCGCTGACTTTACCAGAAACAGCAGCGGCTGCAGCCAACGTTGGACTCATCAGCAGTGTGCG
Source organism: uncultured Akkermansia sp. (assembly GCA_947631435.1). Taxonomy (GTDB): domain Bacteria; phylum Verrucomicrobiota; class Verrucomicrobiia; order Verrucomicrobiales; family Akkermansiaceae; genus Akkermansia. The sequence goes on along the minus strand of CANRLM010000004.1, from coordinate 36,454 downwards.
ACCAGTCGGGCTTCCTTGTCGCCCCTTGAAGTTTCGGTTACTGGTGCTGGCGCACAGTTGAGAGCCTTCCAATCTGTCCGGATTCATCGCAAGGCACATGGAGCATCCTGGCAGACGCCACTCGAAGCCCGCTTCACGGAATATTTCTGCAATGCCTTCTTCTTCGCACTGTCTTGCGGTTTCCTGCGATCCGGGAACGGCCAGAGCTTTGATACCCTGTGCCACATGCCGCCCCTTAAGTAATGGCGCCACAGTGCGAAAATCGCTGATGCGCCCATTTGTGCAGGACCCGATGAATACTACATCCACCGCCTTTCCTTTGAGCGAATCTCCCGGACTCAGCTGCATGTATTCCAGAGCAGTTTGCATTGCGGCGCGTTTCTGAGCATCCGGCTCTTCATGGGGGTCAGGGATAGCTTCGCCAATGCCGATGCTCATGTCTGGCGAGATACCCCAGGTGATAGTTGGTTCAATGTCGGCAGCATCCAAACTTACCTCATCATCATACACGGCATCCGCATCACTTGAAAAGCTGCTCCAACGCTGCACAGCAGCGTCCCATTCTGCGCCGGAGGGAGCGAAGGGACGTCCGTATAGGTATTCAAAAGTAGTGGCATCCGGGTTTACGTAGCCGCAGCGTGCACCGCCTTCAATGGCCATGTTGCAGAGAGTCAAGCGACCGTCCATTCCCATGCTGCAGATGGCGCTGCCTGCAAATTCATACGCATAGCCAAGACCGCCTTGAGCGCCGAGCCTGCCAATAATGTGCAACGCCACATCTTTTGCACTCACTCCACGTCCCAACTGTCCCTCTATTCGTACACGCCGCACTTTCAGCGGACTCATAGCCAGCGATTGCGCAGCCAGCACATCACGTACCTGTGTGGACCCGATCCCCATCGCCACGGCTCCCATCGCGCCGTGCGTGGCAGTATGGGAATCGCCGCATACGATTGTCATTCCCGGCTGGGATATTCCCAATTCAGGACCTACCATGTGCACGATACCCTGCTGCCCGCCTGGGAGGTCAAAAAAACGGATGCCGAACTGTTTGCAGTTGTTTCTCAGCGCGTCCAGCATTGCCTGCGCTCGTGCATCCGCGAAAGGCTCGCTCTGATTGTCGGTGGGGATGATATGATCCACCGTTGCGAAGGTTCTTTCTGGATGAAGCACCGGCAGTCCTAACTCCCGCAGCATAGCGAAGGCCTGAGGCGAGGTCACTTCGTGGACATAGTGAGTAGCGATAAACAATTGCGTGCGCCCATCCGGCAATTTTCCCACTGCGTGCGCATCCCATACTTTTTGATAGAGAGTTTTCCTCATACGAGTCTGGTCCGTTTCGCCACCCCATCACACTCACGTCTCTTTTGTCAAGTGAAGTCTTGCAGTACGGCTTCCTGGGGCACCATACTGTTTCGGACATCGTACGGACCGTGGCGGGGGAGAGAAGATGACAGGATTTTATGAATCAGGGTCAACCCATCCCGGTTGACACGAAAATCAAGCCCGGCTAGTTTTAGCTAGTCGGGCCAGACGAGCGGATGATGGGACTCGAACCCACGACATCAACCTTGGCAAGGTTGCGCTCTACCACTGAGCTACATCCGCACGAGGAACCGCTCATTCCGAACGAGGAGGAGCGAAACTCTATGCGGGGGGAATTATACGGGTGCGGAGGTATGGAGGCAAGCCTTTTTTTAAATTTTCTCAAAACGAAGAATAAGGATGAAGTTATATGAAGCATAAATTAAAGAAGAGTAATGATTTATGAAAAATATGAAACATATATCACGCGAGAGGGAGACAAGAGAGGTCCCAACGGGAAAGAGAAGATAGTTTGTATGACGCCGCGAGAAAACAACCATTCAATACGATATGTCAGAGTACAGGGAACAGAGAACGCAGCAAGGCATACGAATGTGGCTCATGGCGGCGGGAATAGCCGTGCTGATGGGAGAAATGTTGTGCGCGATGGAGGAAAAGATGGTGGAGGAGTCGCAGCTGGCATGGGTAGAGGGGATTGAGTTGAATGAGAGAGGGGACATCTTCCGGCAAGGGGACGATGTATGCTTCACAGGAGAAAGTTGTGTGGCAGTAATGGCTGAAATCGAATGCGGAAGAGTGAGGATAGCAGAGGGCGCGGAAGTGACCTTGATACCATATGCGGGGGATCTGGTGTTGGAGGAACTGAGGCTGGAGGGAACGCTGATTTTTACAGCGCCGTGGATAGGGTATCACTGGACGATAATAGCGGAGGAGAAAGGGTTAATTGTGCTGGATTTTGGGACGTTTGATTTAGATTTGGAACCCTCACTACCAGGGCCGTATGACGGCGCCTTGGAGCTGCGAAGCGGGCGCGTGCATTACCGTGGAAATCGCGCGACGGGGGCGTCGAATTTTTCTCAATTAAGAGTAACGGAGGAGGGACAATTTTATTTGCGAGCAGGTTCGGAGTACGAAGGGGATGTGTACGCGATGGGCAGTGGATGGATACGGGAACAAGAGGAGGGAGGAAAGGGAGCTCTGCGGTTTGAGGGCACCGGAGCGGATGCTGCGGTGATGCGCGGGAAGCTGACATTGGAGGGAAACTTGAGCGTGCAGGTGTATGGAGAGGGGGAGGAAGGAAGAATAGAAAGTGAGCTTGATGCGGCGGGTCACGCGCTAGAGAAATGGGGAGAGGGAACGCTGAGGGTGATGGGAGGGAAGTGGAGGGGACTGCGCGAGCTGGTGGCGCGGGAAGGGCTGCTGGTGCTGGAAGGGGATGCGGACGCGGGGGCAACATACCAGGAGAGCGGGGAGTTGATCGTATCGGGCGGAGGAATGTTGGAACTGCGAGGGAAGGTGCGAGGACTCAGCCTGCTTCAGATGGCGGAGGCAACGCAGTTGCATGTACAGAGCGGAGAGATACAGGCGGATGAGCTTTGCGGGTTTGGAAAATTGACGGCGGAGGACGGTCAGGTATCATTCGACCAACTACGCGACTTCAATGGCGAAATTAATGCACAGCTGATGAAATTTCGCCGTGCGGTTCAAGGGGAAGGGTACACAGCCACCGTACACGGGCAAGTCGTGACCGATTCTTTTGCCAAGGGGGGAGAGGGAACACTGCGGTTGGATTCCTTGCGAGTGAACGGAGAGCTTTGCATGAGGTACAGCGGCACACTGGAACTGGGAGAACTGGTGTTAGGGGATGGGACACTGCTGCACTATGGGGAGGGAGATTCCTTTGTGCGGGTTCGGGATGAATTGCTTTCCCGTGAGCAACTAGCTACGCACGAGGTAAGGTTAGTGGTGGACAGTCGTGAATTTGACGAATGGCAGTTGCAGCGAGGGGTAAGGCTCGGGGTGGGAGCGGATTTGGCGGAAAATTTTGTTGTGAGTGGATCGGGAAATTATCGATTGGAGGATCAGGATGGGGAATTGTGGCTTTATGCAGAACCACCGGCGCGGACGGCGGATTGGGACCCTAACTGGGGAGAGCGGACACTACTGCGGCAGCCGGGAACCCATCTGCCGGAAATTTTGCTGGCAGAGGGAGAGGAATTGGCGATGCTGGAAACTACTCTGCCGTGTCGCAGCGAGGATGGTTCCAGTTCGTGCGCTCGCTTCCGCGGCATAGCGGGGGGTGAAGGGGCGGCGGTGTATGGAGGCTGCGTGACCGAGGGAGAGCTGGCATCGGGGGAGTCCTATGATTCGTGGATTGATGCAACACAGGGATATTTCACTCATTTGGTGGGAGGAAATGCCTGCGGAGAGGGATACAACGGGCAAACACATCTGCTGCTGCGAGATGGCGAGGTGCAGCGCATGGTGGGCGGAAATGATTCAGTGCTGGGAGATGCACAATTTGAGGGAGAGTGTTTTCTGTCTGTCTATGATGGAACACGGGTGGGGGAGGTTCTCTGCAGCGGCTCGGCTTGCAGCGGCGGTAATTCGTCATTTACAGGACAAACTCATTGCTTTGTTTATACCCTGCTCGGGGAGGAGACCATCGTTTCCGGCGCCAATTTTTATGAACAGAGCGGAGGAGGAAGTTTTGAGGGGAAATCCTCTGTCATGCTGGAATTCACGGGGAAAAGTGGTGAATTTGCGGCAACTGTCACGGGAGGGGATTACAGCTTTGCTACCAGTGCAGAGGCAAAACTTAGTGGTGAGACACAAATTATCGTGCGTGCGGCAGATAACACAGTGCGTTTTAATGGGATGCTTATTGGTGGTTCATGCTCTGCGAGGGAGCAGGAGATAAAGGCAAGTGGAAGGACGATGGTGCAGATTGATGGGGGGATGTTCAAGAACAAGGTGGTGGGCGGCAGTGCGACGCTTGGTGAGGCAGCCATTAGTGGTTCAGCCGATGCTATCCTACTGCTGCATGGGGGAATATACCAGGATTTTGTTATCGGCGGTTGCTATGCCGAGGGGCAGGAGTGGGCGGAGGTACAGCTTGGGAATGTGCTCGTAGAAGTTGAGGAAGGGGTTGTGTTGCAGAATCTTGTGGGAGGTTCGATGGTTCAGGGCGGTGGGGAGGTGCAGCAAGGGAGTATCACACTCCGGTTGCGAGGCGGAGAGATTGAGGGAGATGTGTATGCAAGTGGCTCGGGAAATGCCTCCTTTTCAACTCAAGACGTGATGGTATCGGTAGGAAACAATGTGCGGTTCGGAAAAGAGGGGGCGATTCTTAGCGGGAGCGTGCGACGGGGAAAAGTGAAGGCTACTGACGATAAGACATTGACGGAGAGTTACGGGGAAAGATGTCTCGTATTCACGGAAAGTGGGGAATACGAAAATATGCGCGGTGTTGTGGTGGAGGATTTCGACGTGTTGGAACTTGCACCTGGAGCCCGTGTAGATCTTGGGGGATTAGTGACGGACTCTGTTTTGCTGCGGGGTGGGGGCGAACTTGAGTTGCATGTGGGCAAGGGCAGCGTGCATGCGGATGAGCTGGTGGTGGGAAAGGGAACGAGGTTGAACATAGACGCTGCAGCGGAGCATGGTGAAAGGCTGGATGCGCGGGTGAGAGTGGGTGAAGGGGGGATGCTGAGGGTGGATCTCGTGCATGGAGAGGAGACAAGAAATGCACAATTGGATACAGAGGGAATTACTTTACAACGCGGCGGCACGCTGGAGTTGGAACTATATTTCACGCGATCGATGATGCGTGGCGGAGAAGCAGAGGAAGGCAGGGGTGTACTGGGCGATGGCCAGCTTATTGTAGAGGAGGGCGGCGTGCTTTCCCTGCATCCTGCCGGGGTAGGGGATGAGCTGCCGCTCACAGGCGGACACGCGGTTGAATTTGTGTTAGCGGAACATGCACAGGGGGTACCTGAGCTCGACGCATTTACGCAGGGATGGCTCGCAGAGTACTTCGGCAACACGGCTCGAATAGAGGTTGTGGAAGGGCGGCTGTTGCTCACGGGGGAGAGCGTTTCAGAGCAAACGGCGCACTTTTATCGCGATGCATCGTGTACTCCAAATGGGCACGCCGGGGCGGAATTGTTGGATAGTTTGATGTCCGTTGTGGACCCGCAGAATACTGCGCCTGGGAGCGATCGGGCTAAGCTGCTCCAGACACAGGAGCAACTCATAAGTTCGGGGAAAATGTCAGAGGCGGATGACTTGTTTGCAGCGGCGGCCGGAGCATCGCTTTCCGCATTGCAGCCGGCATTTACTACGGAGCTTCGTCAAGCTTTGCAGAGTGTCGCAGACACGGCGTTGCGTGATGAGAGATCGGAGGGGTGCAACGGAGCAATGATTTGGACTGTGCAAGGGAGAGGAAGTACACAGAGATTGACAGAGAGCGACAATAATTCCGGTTATTCAATGACTTCGTGGGGAGGAACACTGGCGATGCAGAGAGATTTTTCTGACAGTGGACAACTAGGAGTGCAGCTCAGTGCAATAGGTGGGAAGTGGCATGCCCTGGCTGCCGATACTGCACGAGCAGATTGTGAGGTGTACAGTTTGATCGCGTACTATCGTATCCGCCGTGGTCGGTTGATTCATGCGTTTGTGGGGCAGGGAGCGATGACTCGCGCGCGCGTGGATCGTAATCTCTTTTTTGCGGGAGACGCGCACGAAACAACGGGGAGAACGACCGGCGGAGGTTTCTCTGCTCTTTACGCACTGGCCTATGAGGCAAACCGTCCGGAAGCGTCCGTGCAAATTCGGCCGCTTATGCAAGTTTCGTGGACACGAGGGTTTCTGGAAGGGTATCAGGAACGTGGAAGCGACATAGCTTTAACGGTGGAGGATCAGCATCAGGAGATTTTATCGATCGGTGTGGGCGTGGCTCTTTCCGGCGCGAGCTCGCAGATATTGTCTCGCAGCTGTGAGTGGGAGACGCAGTTCCTTCTTGCGGCAGAGGGAGGGGAACTCGCCGGCGAGGTGCATACATCAATGCAGTATGGCGGACACTATCGCACTACATTGCGCAGTCGTCGCCCGGGATGTATCGTAGCGGAACTTGCGGCATCTTTTGCTGTGCCACTGAGCAGATGCACTGCCGTGATTGCTCAGGCAGTGGCAGAACTTCGCGAGCGCAGCAACGGGGTCGCCGCATCGCTAGGTTATCGATTGCGTTTTTGAAGCCTTTGCGAGACTCAGGTGCAACTCACTCAGACTCTTCATATGAAAATCAGCGGCGCTGAGATCAAGTTTGCGGGTGAGACGGCAAGGGATTGCCACGCTACGGATGCCTGCAGCATTGGCAGCAAGGAGCCCGTTCCTGGAGTCTTCCACCACGAGGCAATCCTCAACTGGGAGAGCGAGGAAATTTTGTGCTGCGAGAAAGAGGGCGGGGGCTGGCTTTACGGCGTAGCCATCCGTACGGCAAAAAATTTCAGGGAAGAAATGCATTGCGTTCAGGCGGTTCAGCCATCCCGCCACCCAACTTCGGGAAGAAGAGGAAGCTACGGTGAGACGTATGCCCATGCTGCAACACCATTCCAGCAATCCACGCGCGCCCGGCATGAGACCACTGTGAATGAGACGTTGCTCAATATTGGCTTGCCGTCGTGCATTTTCCTGATCCCAGTTGAAATGCTTGCCGGTGAGGGATTCCAGGTGGGATGCGGGGTCCCAGTGTGTGTAGCCAGCGCCGAGACAGGGGGAGTAATCCTGCACAGTGAGCTTACAGCCTTCACGGTGGTACAGTTCGACCCACGAATTGAAGATGGCCCACTCCGTATCCACAAGAACGCCATCGAAATCAAAGATAATACCGCGGGGCAATTTCATGAACGGTGGCTCAGGTAGGCCTGCACCCATTCTGAGAGCGAGCGGTGCGCAAGGTTCTTTTGGATGAAATAGAGAGCAATACAGAGATAGATCGCGTTGGGAATCCATGCACTGATCCATGGAGGGATGAGACCCGATTCACCCAGCGAGGGGAAGACTCGGTAGAGAAACAACATGAGCGCAGCCAGCAGCACCGCTATCCCAATCCCTTTCATCGGGCTGCGCCGTTGGAATGTCACGGCACTTGGAATTGCCAACAGTACCAGCACCCAGCAACTGAAAATACGAGCCAAGCGGACGTGCCATTCCGTCTCGTAGCGATAACGGTCTTCTTGGGAACCGGATCCTGTCCTGATCAGTTCGTAGAGCACGGAAGTGCCCATTGCATCGATGCGGTTACTTTGAGTCGGAGCAATAATCTGGTAGGGTTTTTCATCAAAGGCACAAATAAGGACGTCGTCGTGAGAATCATCCGTTGGGCGTTGACCGGTGGGAACAATGTGGCGCGTGTAGACATCATAGAGTGTCCAGGTGGAATTTTCTTTGTTCCATTCGGCACGAGCAGCGATGTATTGAGCGGTGAGGCGACCCGGGTTGTTCCTGTCGAACTGTTCGATGATGAGGTTGCGCATCGGCAAACCTGGATTGCTGAAGGACGCCGGGTTTTGGATGCGCCAAATGCGAGCGTAGGCTTCGCTGCGGTAAATGATGGGGACAGCCTGGCGCTGAGAGCTGTCCTCCTGCTTGAGAATAACCTGGCGGTAGAGAGAACCGTTTGGCGCCCAGTGGAAACCGAAAATGCCGTAGACAAGGGCTGCCATCCCGGCGAAGAAAAAGATCGGCATACAGACGCGTGACAGGGAACGACCGCTTTGCATCATGCCCGTCAATTCACTGCTGCTGGAAAGTTTACTCAGACTCCACAGAGCTCCTGTCATGATGGTGTAGGGCAGGACCTGGTAGAGGAACATTGGCAACTGTGTGGCGTAGAAATGCAGAGCCTGGGTAAGAGGATCATCAAACCTCGTGCGAAAACGCTCCATGTTGTCTGTGAAATCTGCCAGCAGGTAAATGAGAAGCAGGATGGCCGTGCATAAGAAAAAATAGTTGATGTAGCAGCGGCTCACATAGCGATCCATGGTGTCCATCAGTGTATAGGGGAGCGCTGCCAAAAAGGGCACGTAGCAGAGCAGCAGAAGGAGAATAGGTCGGAACTTTTGCTCCAGTGGGTAACTCTCCGGCATTCCGGCAATCTCCCAGCGCATTTGTTCCAGTTCGTTCGGCACAAGGTGGAGCGCCAGAAGGGTGCCCCCTGCCAGACAGAGCAGAGAGAGCATCAGATTTTTTAGTATCGCTTCCATGTTTGGCTCCTTTTGTGCGAGGGATTGATTATTCGGGGGATTGCTTCCCAGACAGCGGAGGAGAGAGACAATTAAGTGCCGCTACTGAGGCGGTCCGCGAGATACTGCGGCAACCCGGCATCTCGTATAGCCTGCTGCGCCGCCTGGACATCATAGGTTACGCGTTTGATAATGACCAAGTCAAGGTTCGTGTCGTATATCCCATAACAGGCGCGCGGATCGCCATCGCGGGGCTGCCCGACGGAACCGACATTGATAAAATACTTCATTCCTTCTCTCGGATGAATTTCTGTATACCCATGTTCACGAATTTCCTGCTGACGTTCAAAATCCTCAACGGTATGCTGCCCGTTGTGAATAAAGACCTTTGGCACATGAGTGTGACCATGAAAGCAGAGGGGACAGAACTGGCGGGGAAAATTCGAGGCAGCATCATTCGTGTTGATGATGTAATTCCAATTCTTTGGATGATCGAGGGAGGAATGGACAATGCTGATGCTGTGACCGGAGCTGGTGCGCACGATACGCTGGTACTGTAAGCGGGCGAGCCAATCTCGGCGGTCTCCGCTAAGCTGAGCGCGGGTCCAATCCATTGCCTGCCTCGCGATGGGGTTCATCTTTACTTGACTGGGTACGACAACCTCTTCGTCGTGATTTCCGCGTACGACGGGACAATCCAATTGACGGATGTAATCGAGACATTGAGAGGGGAAGGCATTGTATCCCACCACGTCTCCCAGGCATACAAGCTCGCTGCACTGCATAGTGCGGACGTCCTCTATCACGGCGCACAGCGCATGATAGTTAGCGTGAATGTCACTGATAATTGCTATCCTGGCCATTGCAATCCCTCCTCTCGCAGGCTACCACACATTCCAACTTTCGGCAAGTCCAAAGCGCTCTGATCCTGCCTTGCTTCAGGCGACACAAAGGCGGCTTTCACCTTGTGGAGAAAGCCGCGCGACTCAGGCATTCACGGAGCGAACGCCAAGAAGGATGAGGAATTGCCTATTCCTCGCTGGGGGTCACCGCTGCCGCAGGAATCTCCTCTTTGTTGGTAAAGCGCCATTTCACTTTATTGCGCTTACTTGCGGAGCGAGCCTTGCGGCGTTTTTCATCCATGGGACTTTCAAACGCCCTCCGACGGCGCATTTCTTCAAGAATGCCCTCGGTATCAAGCTTCGTCTTAAGGCGCTTGAGAGCACGGTCGATTGGCTCCCCTTTTCGTACTGTAACAGAACGCATATTTTTTGGTTAAGTTTGTATCGTTTCGCAGAACGGCGCAGCAGGTTAGCCTATTATTGCTCCCCTGTCAAGGTTTTTCCGTTTCTGAGCATAAATCTTTTTCTTTTTCTTCCTAAAAGAGAGAAGGAGGAGGGATTTTCTCTTGCTTTGTGCTGTAGTGCGTGGTATCATCCCCCCGCCTGATGTGGGCATTCACGCTCACTCATGGCGAAACTTTAACCCAAAGATCATACGATGCCTGTACCAACTCAAGAACAGTATATCAAAATGCTGAACACGGCCAAGAAGGAGGGGTATGCTTACCCGGCTGTGAATGTCACTACGATTGAGGTCATCAACGGTGCGCTGAAAGCCTTTGCCGAAGCAAAATCCGACGGTATTATTCAGATTTCACTGGGTGGCGGACAGTTCGCCTCCGGCACTGCTGTGAAGGATTCTGCTACCGGCGCGATCGTTTTAGCTGAAGCCGTCCATCGCCTTGCCGAGAAGTACGATGTTTTTGTTGCACTGCACACAGATCACTGTCAAGCCGACAAGATTGACAGTTTCCTGCGTCCTCTCATCGCGGAGTCCAAACGTCGCATAGCAGAGGGGAAAGGGCCGCTTTTCAACTCTCACATGTTGGATGCCTCCGCTCTACCTATGGCGCAGAATCTGGAGATTTCCAAGCAGATGCTTAAAGAGTGCGCAGAGGTTGGCATTGTGCTTGAGATTGAGATTGGTGTGGTTGGCGGGGAAGAAGATGGGGTCGACAACAGCGGCCAGCACGCTGCCAAGCTTTACACATCCCCGGAGGATATGCTTCTCACCTACGAGACGCTCAATGGTTTGGGTGAGTTCATGCTTGCCGCTACCTTTGGCAACGTTCATGGTGTTTACAAACCGGGAGCCGTGAAGCTGGAGCCCAAGATTCTTCGTGACGGTCAGAAGGCAGTCATGGACAAGCACGGCACGGATATGCGTCTCGTCTTCCACGGCGGGTCGGGTTCCGATCTCTGCGATATCCGCGAGGCTATCTCTTACGGTGTGGTGAAGATGAACATTGATACTGACACCCAGTATGCGTTCTCCAAACCCATAGTGCTGCACATGTGCCAGAACATTGATGGCATGTTGAAGGTGGATGGAGAGGTGGGCAACAAGAAGGTGTATGATCCCCGCTCTTACCTCAAGAAAGGCGAGCAGGGCATTTGTGATCGTCTCAAGGTTGCCACTTCGGACCTTCTCTCCGAGGGCAGGACGCTCTTCGGTAAGATCTGATCAACACTTCACTGCTGATTTTTCGTTGGGGTGCTCCGGGATGTCCCGGTGCACCCCTTCTTTTCGATGCGGAGGCGGTGGCGAAACGGAGGCTCTACGGCTTACTCGGTTTAAGAGAGCCTATGAAACAGGCACCCATCTGAGGCTTGAAAGGAATTACCTCAGGTAATTGATGCGCTACGGCGCACTGTTCAGCTCCCCCCGGGGGCAGCCTTATCGGTGCGTTTGGCAGCTGGGTTTGCATTCACCAACTACGACCCGCACATTCGGCCCGGATGTGGATAATTATTTGAAAAATTCCGCTCTCCCCGGAGATCCGGATTTCTCCCCTAAAAAGAAATTCTGATAAAGTCCAGCCTTCTCACGACCACTGCATGACCACGACACAAGTGACGGGAGCCTTGCGTTACGGCAGGCGGGCAAGAAACACACCCCAATGCGGACCTCATGAGGCTTGCAGCCAAGCCGCAAAGGAGATCATCTAGAGCGTTTTCCGGTCGCCTTCCTCTCCCTGAGAATTTTTACATGGAGAAGTTATGTCTTTTCTTCAAGCTTCCGCGGCAGAAGCATCAGCCACGGTGTTCACTTGTGGTGTTTCTTCCAGCAGGAGACGGCGAATTAACCGCTCCATAGCTACGGGAGTGGGACGAACGTTCCAGCGTTCAGAGACACGGCGCGCCTCTCTGCCACTCAGGCGTACAGCAAAAGCAGAAATGGTATTGTAATCCGGATGAGATTCGTTGCGAAGCATATCCTCGATGATCGCCAGTTTGCGGACGGGGATAGGGCGGCGGCCGCAAAGCCACTGCGCGACTGTTCCTTTGCAAACTCCAACCCGCTCAGCTAATGCCGTGCGGGGGATGCGGTGCTGCTTAAGAGTACGGGATATTTCTTTGTAGTCCATAGATGAGCGCTCATTATGAAGTTATACAGAGACAAAGTCAAGCCATAAATGAGTTGCGGCAATTGCATCTATATGAAAAAAAGACGAAAGCAAAATTCAAAAGATGTTAGTCTGTTTGCCGTGATATCTGGTAGCAAGCGTGTAGCCTTCCAATGACGTCAAACAAATTTTTTATGCTCACGCGTGGGAAATATGTCTCGGGATTGAAGCGCCGGTGATGCGGGGGGACGCCACGCTGAGAAAGAACGAGAGCGGCAGCAGCTTCAAACAAGAGATGCACGTCGGAATTGCAACAGCACAACACTCATTCAGAGAATCAATGAGAAATAGCGCGCTGGCGCAGCAAATGGTCGGCCAGTACGATCCATGCCATGGCCTCCACGATCGGCACCGCGCGGGGAAGCACACAGGGATCATGTCGTCCCTTGCCGCGTAAAGTCGCTACCTCGTGGGTATCGGTGATCGTTTCCTGAGGTATCATAATAGTGGCAGTAGGTTTGAACACGAGGCGCAGAACGATGTCCTCGCCGTTAGAGATACCGCCCTGAATACCGCCGGAGAAGTTGGTGCGTGTGCGCACGTGGTCACCTTCCATGAAAAAAGGGTCGTTGTGCAGAGACCCGGTAAGAGAAGCGGCAGCAAACCCGCTTCCCACCTCAAATCCTTTGCAGGCGGGAATGCTCAGCATGGCATGAGCCAGCGTGGCATCCAGCTTGTCAAAGACAGGATCTCCGAGTCCTGGCGGACAATGGCGAATGACGCAGTTGATACAGCCACCGAGAGAGTCGCCTTTGCTGCGGGCAGAAAGGATGGCTTGCTGCATTTTTTCAGCGGTCGGGGCATCGGAAGTTCGTACAGGGTTTGCCTCGACTTGTTCATGAGACACCTCGTCGGGAGAGGCTTCAGAGCAAATAGTTCCCACCTGAGAAACCCATGCCAGCACATCAATTTCCGGCGCTAAAACGCGCAGCATAGCTTTAGCCACGGCTCCCGACGCGACGCGCCCGATCGTTTCTCTCGCGCTGGCTCGCCCGCCTCCGGCCCAGGCACGGATGCCGTATTTGGCGTCGTAGGTGTAGTCCGCATGAGATGGGCGGTAGACATGCTGCATCTCATCGTATGCGCTGCTTCGGGCATCATTGTTGCGTACGAGCAGGGAAATAGGAGTGCCGAGAGTGAGACCTTCTTCTGAGATACCACTGAGAATCTCAACGTTATCCGCTTCTTTGCGCGGGGTTGTGAGTTCACTCTGGCCGGGGCGGCGGCGATTCAACTCTGCCTGGATTTCCCGGCAGGTCAATGGTATACGGGGCGGGCATCCGTCGACGACAACACCAATGCCCGCACCGTGGGATTCACCCCAGGTGTTGATTCTGAACAAAACTCCGAATGTGCTCGACATGACTGATTGCCTCATGGTAGCGCATGAGCGACAAAGAATCAAGCTTTGAAATTCCGGCTTGCAAACGGACGTTGGGCAGGGCATAATGGGCAACGCGCCGTTGTGGCGTACATTGAGATATGAAGACCTTGAAACGATTCGTTCTGGTGGGGGCTCCGGCGTCCGGGAAGGGCACGCAGTCCTCGTTCCTCTCTGAGACCTATGATCTCAAGCCGTTGAGTACAGGTGCTCTTTTGCGCGCCGAGGTGGCAGCTGGTAGTGAGTTGGGGCTGGAAGCCAAGAAATACATGGATGCGGCGCAATTTGTGCCGGATGACGTGGTGAACGGCATCGTCACGCAGTGGCTGGGTAGCAATCGCGATTGCGGTTGTCTGCTGGATGGTTACCCGCGGACTGTTGCTCAGGCGCAGACTCTGGATGCGAACCTTGCAAAGCTTGGTCTTGCGGTGGACATCGTGGTGTATCTGAATGTGTCGCCGGAACTCATTGAGGCCCGCATGCTGCGTCGCAAGGCTTGTCCGAAGTGTGGTGAGACCACTCGCAATGGTGAGGAACTATGCCCCAAGTGTGGTACGCCCATGATCGTGCGGACCGACGACAATCCGGAGGCTTTTGCCAGGCGTCGTAAGGATTACGAGACACTAACTCTGCCCGTGGTGGAACATTACCGCGCTCAGGGGAAGGTGGTGCAGATCGATGTGGTAGAGGAAGGGGAACCGGAAACTGTTTCTGTCCGCATCGCGGCAGCCATCAAGGCTTACGCGGAGGCGTGAGCCATTGAATTTTTGATGTTCCCGAAGGGCACCTCAGAGAGCCGACTCTGGGGTGCCCTCTATATTCTCTTGCGTGGGGAGTTTCGAGATGTGTATGATGTTCTGGAGATGAAAATGATGAATCGGAAAGTGATAATCCACGCTGCGGCATTGCTGTTGGGCATGGCAACTGTGGCGCGAGCCCTCCCTGCGCCACAGGCCTTATTTAATCAGCTTGCAGCTCCAGTTTCTTCCGCCCCTATGCAACCAGAAAAACGGGCTTCGCTCCTTCCTGCATTGGCTTTTTTGCCGGCGGAGGGTGATGTTGTCCTGGCGGCGAGGTGTTCGACAGCCATCACAGCGTGGTTGATCCAAACCATCGGGGAAGGAATTGGACCTGATCTGGAGAGGGGACTCAGCAGCATTTCTTCATCCGCTTTGGTAGTGGGGGAGGGCGGTGGCCTTGCCCTACGAGAGGCCTTGCCCTTCGTTCACTCAGCAGGAATGTTGCAGGCGATGCGCGCCTGCGAGGATGCCTGGTGTTCCAAAGCGCGACCGGAGCATGTTCCCTGCATTCGCCGTGCTTTTGAGGAGCAGCGTCGCTTGGAAAGAGAAGGACTCCTCAGCTCTCTGGAACGTTTTTCCCCGCCGCCGACATATTACGCTATCACCGTCCGGAAAGGGCGAGAGCAAGATTTCGCCGTGATGTACCGACATGTGATTGACAAGTTACGACGCGTTGCGCAGGAAAATCCAGCTGTGCAGTTTGTGGAGCACGGTGGTTATGCTGGTATACGCATGAGTTGGCTCGCTGCCATGGAGTATGTAATGGGGCCCTTGCACTTAAGTAATGATGTGCGTCGTGCCCTGTTGCACCGGGAGCTGTACTTGCTCACTCGCAACCGCGGGCGCGCCGCGGTGGTGATAGCCTGCTGCCGTTTATCAGACATCGTACTGCCGCCGACACCGGAGTATTCAATGCTTTATTCACCCCGCCTGGATGGCGCCGATGCGCACATTGACTCGCTCATCGCGACAGCGTGGGTGGGCGCTCCTTTCCAGAGGGCGATTTGCACCGCCATGGGCAGTGCCAACGCGCCGCTCCTTCAGGCTTGCGTAAATGCTCTGCGCCTCATTGGAGAAACAGACTCTCAGCACCAGCCAATTTTGAACAGAGCCGCAGACCAGCTCGCGTGGCTCTCTACTCTTCCCACCCCCCTTGATGAAACGTATGGTGCTCTTACCATCCAGTGTTGGAAGGATCCGAACGGTGTCATGATTGAGTCCGTCGGGGACTCAGGAGGCATGTTTTTTAAGCCTGGGGAGCTTCGTCTCGCTCACCAGGCGGCAGCGCAAGGAATGATGTTTTACTTAGAAAGTACGGCGTTTGCTGTCCCTCGTATGCCCAATCTCGACTACTTTATCCCTGATTTTCAAGCAGCTTTATTTGACGTCTTCCGTGGTGTAGCTTTGACTTTGAAGGAAGGGGAACAGGGCGCCTCTTCCGTTTATGTCCGCTGTGCCGACCAGTTGAGGGATCAAATAGCAATGGTCAGCGGGGCTCTCAGGCAGGTAGGAAACGGTCTGGCTTCTCCCTTTGCGATCCTTATTGGTCGGGTGGCGGATGAGGGAGGGGAGGAACCTGCGTGCGCCTGGGGATTTGGGGCTGCTGTGCGTAATCGTGCTGCATTAAGTGGTGGTTGGCATCAGCTCCTTTCCGCTGCCGGTCAGGCTGCCGAAAAACTCGGGATCCCCTCCGGTATCGTGCGCATGTTGCCTATTTCCGAGCGGGATCTTGGCAACGGTTCTGTGGCGTATTCCACCGTTCTCTCTTCCGAACGTGCGGGGATGTTTCCCGGTGTAGCACTGAACAACCAATACTTTGTGCTTGGAGGCAGCGACGGTTTCAACGCTCACGTGCTCTCCTCCGCCACCGGGAATGTGCCTTTCTGTGGGGCAGTGTCTTTCATTCATGTCTCTCGCCTGGCGAAGGCCCTGAAGAAGGGGCTTTTGCCTCCGCCATTTTGCCCGGGAGAATGTGCCTCTCGTCTTACCGGTCTGATGGAGTATCTTGCACGCAGCGTGGAAAGCGTTTATTCCATCTCCACGATCACGGATGGAATTCGCACGGCTCGGGCGCTTGTAGTCCCAATCCGGCAAACCGCATCTGCTGCTCCGGCTCCGTGAGTGGAGTTGGAATGCTTAAAGTGGCGGAGGCGAATCCAAATGAAGGACGAAGTTGAAAGTTAGCGCGCTACGCGTGGAACTGTGAAGCATTAGCGTAGCCGAATGCAGGCTTGACAGACATGGTAAAATGGGGGCATGGTACAGGCTTATTTAGAGAAGACAACGGAGATCCGATGGTCGAAGCTTACGCCCGGGAGGGCGCGCAAGGAGATACCCAAGGCGCTGGAGATGGCGAGGGCGGCAATTGAGAGAATATGCGAGGTTAAAGAGCCGGTTTATGAAAACACATTTGGAGCGCTTGACAAGAGCGACGAGGAGCTGAACACAGGGTGGCAGAGACTGAGCCACTTGCGCAGTGTGTGTGATACGCCGGAGTTACGGGAGGTTCTGGCAGAGTTGATGCCGCAGGTGGTGGCCTTTTCTGTGGATGTTTTGCTCAATGCACGACTTTATGCAGTGCTCAAACGTGCGGCGGCTCAGGACGGAGTTTCCGAGCTTTCCGCGGTGCAAAGACGTTATGTGGAAGAAACTCTCGCATCTTTCAAGGAAAATGGCGCCGAGCTGGGGGAAAGGCAGAAAAAACGCATTGGCGAGATTACCACGCGACTTGCGGAACTTTCTCGCACCTTTGGGGAGCGCGTGCTGGATTCCACGAATGCATGGGAATACATCGTGCGCGACGAAGCAGAGCTGGATGGTTTGCCGGAATCTGCCCGGGAGGCCGCCCGTTGCGATGCTCTGGCGAGAGGCTACGGCAGTGAGCAGGAGCCTGCATGGCGTTTCACCCTGCAATTCACTTCGACTCGGCCGGTGTTGACGTATGCGCACAGCGAGGTCCTGCGCCGCGAGGTGTGGCTGGGGCTGCAAACTCGGGGGGCAGGCAAGTACGACACGCAGAATTTGATCCACGAGATACTGGAACTGCGGGCAGAAAAGGCGCATCTGCTGGGTTTTGGGAGCTACGCGGATTACGTAACCTCGCGACGCATGGTGGGCAGTGGTAAGAACGCGCTGGAATTCATTAATCAGTTGCACGATGAGGTGCTGGCGGCGTATCTGGAAGAGCAGGAGGCAGTGCGAGTCTTTGCGGAGCAAACGACTGCCAAGACGATTGACCGCATGCTGCCGTGGGATGTTGCCTACCGCACCGAGCAGCTGCGTCGCGAAAAATATGACTTTGACACCGAGCAGCTGCGTCCGTACTTTCCCATGCAGCGTGTGTTGCGCGGGATGTTTTCCATCTATGAAGAGCTTTACGGCATCCGCATTACTGAGCGACCGACGCACTTTCGAGCGCCGGGAGATCACAAGAAGGCACCGGCAGATTCTGTGGAAGTGTGGCATCCTGAGGTGATGTTTTTCGAGATCCACGACGAGCAGAGCGGGGAACACCTGGCTTCCTTCTATGCAGACTGGTATCCGCGAGAAAGTAAGCGCGGCGGGGCGTGGATGGATTGTCTCACTTGTGGGTGTCCGCCAGTGGATGGCAACCCGAGGCGTCCGCATGTTGCGCTGATGTGCGGTAATCTCAGCCGACCAGTGGGGGACAAACCTGCATTGCTTAGTCACGAAGAAGTAGTGACTATTTTTCATGAGTTCGGACACTTGCTGCACCAGGCGCTCAGCGAGGTGGAGATATCGTCTCTTGCAGGGTGTAATGTGGCATGGGATTTTGTAGAGTTGCCCAGCCAGATCAATGAGGACTGGACCTGGCAGAGCGAGGCTCTGGATCGAATTGCGCAGCATTATGAAACAGGGGCTCCTCTACCGGAGGAGATGAAGGAAAAGATGCTGGAGGCTCGTAACTTTGGCAGTGCGACTGCATTCATGCGCCAACTTTCTTTCGGTAAACTCGACCTGGAGCTGCACCAGCATACTGCGCGCTATGCCGGTCGCGACATCGAGGAAGTTGACCGCGAGATTCTCTCCACTTACCGTGTACCCCTCGCTCGGGAAGGTAACAGTATGCTACGAGCCTTCACGCACATCTTTGACGGAGGGTACGAGGCAGGATATTATTCCTACAAATGGGCAGAAATGCTGGAGGCCGATGCTTTCACCCGTTTCCTTGACGAGGGCATTTTCAATTCGGAGACCGGGCGAGATTTTCGCCGTTGCATTCTGTCTCGGGGCAATAGTGAGCCCCCTGCCAAGCTTTTCCACGATTTTATGGGACGCGACCCGGATACGAAGGCTATGCTTATTCGCGCGGGAATTATGTGATTGGACAAGGGCAGGGCTTCTGGGCGGCGAAACGCAGAAGGAAGTGATTTGAAAGGAAGACAGGCGATTGATGATGTCGGGGGACGAGTGAGCGCGGTACAACCGGTGAAAAACCCTTGCAAATCGGAGGTAGCTTTGTTACACTCGCGCGCATGGAAATTTTTGGGTCGCCCGTATTTGTGCTGTTTGCCGTTCTTTTCGTGGGGTTGATGTTTGGGAATCTGAGTATCAAAGGCGTAAGTCTTGGGAGTTCCGGGGTTTTGTTTGCAGCGCTTGTAGCCGGGCACTTTGGGTTGCATGTGCCGGACGGAATAGCCGATGTGGGAACGGCTATTTTTGTATATTGTGTGGGGTTGGGCGTTGGCAATCGTTTTTTTGATTCATTGAAGAGCCGTGGGAAGTACTTGATATTGCTTGCAGTGCTGGTAGTCGGTGTAGCGTGGTTTACGGCGTTAGCTCTAGGAAGCGCTCTTGGTATGGATTCCGGCGTGGTGGCCGGGCTTTTTGCCGGGGCCTGTACCAGCACACCGGCACTTGCCGCGGCAATGGAATCCCAGGGGGTTCAGGCTACGGGCGTGAATATCGGCTATGCTGTGGCCTACCCGTTCGGTGTGATAGGGGTGGTGCTCTTTGTGCAGCTGCTGCCGCGGTTGCTGCGTCAAAGCCTCGATTCTCAGGGTATGGGAGGAAGGCGGGAGGCGGAAGACAAGCACACCATCGTTTCACGCGTAGTGCGAGTGACGAATCCGGAGATCATAGGGCGTCCCATTGACACCTTTTGCGGGGAGAAGCATCTGCGTTGTCGCGTCACGCGTGTGATGCGCGGCAATGCATTGGCGCCTCTTCAGGGGGATGATATCTTTACGGAAAACAGCGAGGTGTTGCTTGTCGGGGAGCGTGAGGATTTGGAACGCGAGGTACCGTGTTTTGGGCATGTGCCTGCGCCCGTGCATCGTCCGCGTATTTTTACGGATGAGCGAGCAGAGCTTATCGTACTCTCTCGTGCTATTTGCAATAAAACCCTGCGTGAGCTTGATACACTCGGGCAGTATGGCATCGTTATCTCCCGCGTTACGCGCCTTGGTGTTACTTTCATTCCAACGGCCGACACCGAGATACTGCGCAATGATGTTCTGCGCGTGGTGGGTTTTCCCGCCGCCATCGAAAGTTTCAAGAAGGAATGCGGACACCGCAGCGGAGCGCTGAATGCCGCGGATATACTCTCACTGGTGGGGGGATTGATGATGGGCGTTTTGCTCGGCAGGTTACAATTCAGCTTCGGAGGCGGTGGTTCCTTCTCGCTGGGCATCGCCGGCGGACCGCTCGTGGTGGCTCTCATCCTCGGTCATTTTGGCAGGCTTGGTCCCATTCTCGGCTATATCCCGCGCCCCACTCGTGTATTGCTCATGGAATTTGGTCTGGTGCTGTTCCTTGCCGGGGCAGGGGTGAAAGGCGGTGCGTCTTTGATCGAAACCTTGTGCGCTAATGGCTTCTCCATGTTCCTTGTCGGCTTTGTTGTCACTCTGGCGCCCATGGTGGTTTCGTATGTGGTGGCTCGCCGGGTGTTACGTATGAGCCTCGCAGAAACGCTCGGCGGTATCTGCGGCAGCATGACTTCTACGCCCGCTCTCGGCGCCATCACCGCCAAAACAGATCGTCAGGAGCCCGTCATTGCCTACTCCACAGCGTACCCCGCTGCACTCATTCTCATGACAGTGCTGGCCAAATTGCTCTGCGATTTAATGTAGTGCAATCCACAGAAGAGGCGAATGGTGCAAGTAAAACTTGCAAAAGACAGGAAAATGGTGTAACCTCCTGCGCGGGTGCGGCGTCGACCTCTTCGAGGTTTGTCATGCAGAAAAACGGGCAGAGGACGGCTCCCCCTCCCAGTCAACTAAAGCTACCTTGTTATGAGTACGAATCAGAAGAAGTTCCTCAAGATTCTTATTGTGCTGCTCCTCAGTGGGGCGATGTTGTTCATTCCTTTTGAGGCGCTTGGAGTGCCGATTAACCCGGTGCAGGCGCGTGTGGTGGCTCTTTTCGTGCTGGCGGCTCTCATGTGGATTTTGGAACCCGTTCCCATCTGGACGACATCGACCCTGGTGATTGCGCTTTGCTTGTTGGGTATTTCGAACCAGGCCCTTACGTTCCTCCGACCGGATCGCTACGACAAGGCGGAAGTGAACGCGATCGTTCAGGAAGCTGTTGGTTCCGGCGGCGCTGTGAGTCCGGAGCTTCTGAAGGAGATTCAGGATACCGTGAATGCTCGCCTCAAGAAAAAGCCGACTGTGAATGAGCAGGAGGTGCGTATGACTCTCGGTTTCCAGCTCATGGATTACAGCGAGAAAGCTGAGACAAAAGGGGAGGCGGCAGCGGCGCAAACGCTCAAGGAGGCGCATCACAGGCTGTATGAGGATGCCCTTTCGGCGAGAATCAAGAATCTCAAATTCGTCAACGTGATGCAGCAAAAGACGACGATGGCGACCTTTGCTGACCCGATCATCATTCTCTTCCTGGGCGGGTTCTTCCTGGCGGCTGCGGCCACGAAATACCGATTGGACATCAATCTGGCCAAGGTGCTGCTGAAACCCTTCGGCGCGAACCCGAAATTTGTGATGTTGGGACTCATGGTAGTGACGGCTCTTTTCTCCATGTTCATGAGCAACACGGCAACGGCAGCCATGATGCTCGCCATCCTGACCCCGGTGCTGGCTCTCTTCGGGCCGGAGGATCGCGGACGTGCGGCATTTGCCCTTTGCATCCCGATTGCGGCGAACATTGGCGGCATCGGGACTCCTATCGGAACCCCGCCGAATGCCATTGCTCTGAAGGCTATGCAGGATATGGGACTCACCATCACTTTCGGTAAGTGGATGGTGTTTGGCGTACCGTTCGTGATTGTGATGCTGCTGGTAGGGTGGTTCATTCTCGTGAAGATGTTCCCGACGCAACAGAAAGAGCTCAAGCTCGAGGTAGGAGGAAAATTCCTCAAAACTCCCAAGGCTATCATTGTGTATTCCACCTTTGCGGTGACCATCGCTCTATGGTGCTTCAGCGATATGCTTTCGCTGGGACTTGACTCGAACACCATCGCCATCATCCCCATTGCCGTGTTTGCCATCACGCAGGTGATCACTAAAGAAGATCTTAAGTCCATGAGCTGGGATGTGCTCTGGCTCGTGGCCGGCGGTTTTGCGCTTGGCGTTGCGCTGCAGGAGACGGGGTTGGCCAAGGACATGATAGATGCCATCCCATTCGGGACCTGGAATCCCACGGTGCTCATGATTGGAGCAGGCTTCATCTGCCTTTTCATGGCGACCTTCATGAGCCACACTGCCACGGCTTCGCTGCTCATGCCGATCCTGGCCGGCGTGGCGGGCGCTATGGTGAAGACCGGGAGCATGGACGACGCCGGCGCTATCGGCCTGCTCTGCGCGATTGCGTTTGCTTCTTCGCTGGGCATGGCTCTGCCGATCTCCACTCCGCCGAATGCCCTGGCATACGCTACCGGTCTCGTGGAGCAGAAGGGCATGGCAATTTCCGGTACAATACTCTGTCTGCTGGGTTTGTTCATTACGTTCGTACTGATGTATTTCCTGCAGACCATTGGTTTCTTCGCCGTCTGACGCGTTGCTATGATCTCCCTGCCGGACTCCATCATGCGCCCGCTCAAGCGGGTTAACCGGGTCTATTTTACGGATCCGGATCGCATCCTCGCGGTTCCGGCAGGCGGTACCCTCGTGCGGCAGAATGAAGAGTGCCACCGACTCTTTCTTGTCCTGCGCGGCACTTTCGTGGCCTATCGCAGGGCGGATAATTTCGAAGGCAGTGAACTGCCGGCGGAGACTCAGGTGCGCGGGCAGGAGGTCTTTCGTGCCGAACCCCGGTCGTACGTCTGTGTGCAGGCTTTCTTCTCGCGCTCCTACCACAGCAGCTATCACATCGCTGCCGTGGAGGACGCCGAGGTGGCGTATATTGACGACACCACGTCGGCGGTGGACGAGGGACACTATGGTACCCTGGAACAACAGTTCGTTCCGGTGCTGGTGCACGAGCTTGCGGCGCGCAATTTCCGCATTTTCACCCACGTGTCGGAGAAGGAGGAAGCGGTACGACTGTTGCAGAGGGCGGAAATGGCGTCTGTGCTCGGGCAGCTCTCGGCCGGTATCGCTCACGAATTAAATAACGCTGTCGGCGTGATTTCCCGACGCACGGATTTTGTGGCGGAGAACCTGTCCTCCTTCCTCAGCGAGGATGACCCTCAGAATGCTCGTCTGTTCCGCTACGGCTATGAGGATGAGTCCTTCCTATCTGCGGGCGAGGTGCGCACTCGTGCCAGAGCTTATGAACGCGATCTGGATATGCCGCAGGAGGCTGCTAAGGTGCTGGCCCACATTGCTCCGGACGATGCAAGTCTCAAGAAGCTTGATTCTAAGTTTCTCAAGCATGTACGCCGCAATTTCCGCTTTTGGGAGCTGGGTCACGACCTGCGTGACCTGCACATGGCTTCGCGTCACGCCTCCGGCATTGTGCGCGCGGTGAAATTGCTCGGTGGCGGAAGCAGCTCGCGCGAGGCGGGGGTGGATGTAAACCAATCCGTACGCGATGCGTTGAATCTGCTCTCTGCAAAACTCAAAAATATCACCGTGCAGACGCAGTTGGGCGAACTGCCGGGCGTTTTTGCCGATCCCACTGAGCTGCTGCAAATCTGGACCAATATTATCTCCAACGCCTGCGATGCCATGCAGCACGCAGAAACGCCTCAACCCACGGTTTGCATCATTACCACGACTCTGCATGCGGAGAACCTGCAACTGCTGCCCACGGAATACGTAGCTGTCACTATTTCCAACAATGGGCCTCCCATCCCTGAAGAGATACGCGACAAGATTTTTCAGCCGAGTTTCACCACGAAGAAGAAGGGGATGGACTTTGGGCTGGGACTCGGTCTGTCCATCGTGCGGCGTCTTGTGGACAGCTACGGCGCCACCATCGAACTTCACAGCTCAGACACTATCACTTCATTTACTATCAACCTACCTACCACTCAAATCCATGGAAACGATTAACATCATCTGTGTGGACGACCAGCCGGAAGTGCTGGATTCCGTGCTTCGTGATCTGCGTCCGCTCTCCCCGCTTGTGCGGTTGGAGGAAGCCGGCGGTACTGAGGACTGCCTGCGTTTGCTCGAGCAGATTGATGAAGAAGGCGGTCACGTGGCGGTTCTCATCACTGACCAGGTGATGCCGGGCAACACCGGAACCGACCTGCTGGCCAAAGTAGCGAGCGATCACCGGTTTTCGCGCACCCGAAAGGTGCTGCTCACCGGGCAAGCCACGCATGCCGACACTATCAATGCCATCAATGAGGGGCGTCTGGATAACTATGTTGAAAAACCGTGGGAACCGGAAAAGCTGTTGGGCATGGTGAAACGTTTGCTCACCCTCTACATCATGGAGGCAGGCATTGATTACAAGCCCTACATGAGTATCCTCGACAACGCAACATTGTTTTCGAAGCTGCGCTGAGCATTTGACGGCAATAAAACTTCTCTTATCAAAAGCATGAAAACCTATCGATTTGCTGCATTGGCGCTTGCCGTCACTGCCTCGTTTTCTCCTGCGGCTACCTTCTCCGAGAGCGCGGATGCGCTGGTGAGTCATATCAAGGACGCCTGCGTGGTGTACGACAACAAGGACACCTTTGTTCAAAAAGTTCGCTTCTCCTGGCTGGAGCAATTCCAGATGGCAGCCGTGCAGCCGAATGGCAGCAATGGTCTTCACCTCAAGTCGGGCGCTTCTCCGGTCAATCAGGAGTTCCGCCGTTCGTGGCTTGGTCTCACCGCTGATATGGCCAGTGGTACTACCTTCCGCACCTGGGTGCGCATAGGCGGTTTGCCGGAGCGTGAGACGTACGCCGGTGGTCGTACCAAGCGTAATTTTACCTACACAAGCCTGTTTGAACTCTGGCTCAAACAGAACATCAAACCCGTGAAAGGACTCAGTGTGCAGGTCGGTAAAATCAAATCCCTCTTCACGATGGATTACAGCATGCCGAGTTCCTCCATCTACTGCATAGAACGTTCGCTTATTGCCAACCAGTTTGCGCAGGATTCGAACTGGGGAGTGGATGTGACTTATGCTCCCGATAAGGAGAACAAAGTGTATGTGCAGCTGATGGCTAATGATCGTGCTTCGGCTTCCAAAAGCATGACGCACGGGGATGTGTATCGTGACGGACGCGGTATCAAGGGGGAGTTTGGCTGGGAGGATCGCTGTTTCCTCATTCTGGGAGCTTCTCACAAATTTTCCAAATCCGACTCCGACTACCAGGAAATTTCTGCGCAATACCTGCATGACTTTGACAATGCTTACCACGGAAGGCACGCCAAGGGGCAGAATTACTACGGTCTCGGCTTCATGGATGCTGTCTCGCTGGGCTATGAGTTCAAGAAGAACCGTTTCCTCCTCATGAGCAACCTGGTGAGCGCCTTTGAGCAACAGACCGGCAATGGTTCCAATAACATCGGTCTTGAACTCCAGGGCGTCTATTCTCTGACCCCGCACGTTGATCTCGTGGCTCGTTACACCGGCATGACAGGGCACGACGCTTGCAAACTGGCGGCGGATCGTTACATCTGCACGCAATGCGAGTCAGAGTCCGCGCCCAGCTGGGTAGATTCTGTGCATACTTTCTACTTCGGTGCGGATTTCTACCTTTCTGCTAAACAGAAGAACGCCGCTAAGTGGATGCTGGGCGTCGAGTACACCACGGCTCGCAAGGGCGGGGCTGATTGCTACAATGGCTGGGCATTCTGCACTGCCAGCCGATGGAGCTTCTGAACGAACTCCTGTTGCATGGAGGAGATACTAAAATAGGGCTTGCTAAATTATTTGTTCTCTGTTACAAATAGCGGGCGACGGTTCCCTTTCTTCGGTACTGTCGACGTTACGCCTCAATGAGTTTCCCGTTTTTCAGTAAACTGCGCCAGAAGAGGGAACATCTTCGCCTCATTCGTGACGAATTGCAGAGGGTTCGCCTCACGATTTCGCGGCAGACAAATGACTTCTCTCCGCATGTGCGCCGCTACATGACGGAGATATGCCGTGGACGCGGCAAAATGATTCGTCCCGGGCTCGTATTGCTCACGGCTGCGGCTACGGGCGGCATCCGTGAGGAACATGTCACCTTCGCCGCCCTAGTGGAAATGCTGCATCTGGCGACGCTTATCCACGATGATGTGCTGGATCGTGCCGATACTCGTCGAGATGCCCCGACGCCGAATGCGCTGTGGGGGAATGAGTTGGCTGTTCTTCTCGGAGATACGCTTCTGGCGCAAGCCATGGTAATGGGGACACGCCTGGGGGACATTCGGTTCAATCGTCGCATGGCGTTGTGTACGCGTGATTTGTGTCAGGGGGAAGTGGAACAGTCCACACGCCTGTGGGACACGGAAATGACGCGAGCAGATTATTATGAAATCATCCGCAAAAAAACTGCGACGCTCTTTGCCATGTCGATGAGTGGCGCGGCCATGCTGCAGGGGCTTGACGAAGAGATGGTGGAAAATATGCACCGCATGGGAACTCTGCTGGGCGTTTCTTACCAGATTTATGACGATTGCCTGGACTTGCTGGGTATAGATACTGCCGCCGGAAAGACTTTGGGTACCGATGTGCAGAAGGGCAAGCTGACCCTGCCGATTTTCTTCCTCATGGAATCCGACAGGGAGGATATTGCCGCAGAGGTGCGCAAGGCGGTGGAGCAGCGCCATTGCATAGATCTGCCGCGTCTGCGCCACACAGAAGGTTTCCGCGTGGCGATTGAACTATCCGCCGCTGAGGCGCTGGCTCGCAATGAGGAAGCGCGAGAGGTTCTCGGTATGCTTTCGGACTCCCCGGCCCGCGAGGCTTTGGCAGAGACGACGTATCGGTTGGACGATATGCTACGCGCGTGCTATGACCCCGATCAATTTAATTTATGAGTACGACTGAACATTGCGCCTTGCGCCCGGAGAAAATGCTCCCGTTCGGGCGCGAGAAGATGGAGGAGTTGTGGGAAACGACTGTGAGCTGCGCTTGGGAGGAAGCGGGGCACGAGCCGACAATGGCGCCCATGCTGGAGGAGATCGTGCTGAGTCGTTCCGGTTTGGATAAAGCTGTGGCGGTTCGTCTTTCTCAGCGTTTGGGGGGTGCGCATTTTCCTCGGGAGAACTGTGAGGATCTTCTCATGAACGTGCTTTCCGAGGATCCTGATATTACCGCTGCCATGGCGGATGATCTACAGGCTGTCGTGCAGCGTGATCCGGCCAGTCACAATCCGCTCATTCCTTTGCTCTTTTTCAAGGGTTTCCATGCCATCTGCACCTACCGTATCGCGCACGCGCTTTGGGAATCTGAGCGCCGCTTGTCTGCCTTGCTTTTGCAGAGTCTTTCCAGCGAAGTGTTCGGGATTGATATCCACCCTGCCGCCCGCATCGGGTGCGGTATCATGTTGGATCACGGCACGGGCATTGTCATTGGCGAAACCGCCATCGTGGAGAACAACGTCTCCATGTTGCACGAGGTGACGCTTGGCGGCACTGGTAAGGAGTTTTGCGACCGCCATCCTGTTGTGCGCAGCGGCGTGATGATCGGAGCCGGCGCCAAGGTGCTCGGCCGCGTGGAGATCGGCGAAGGTGCGAAGATTGCAGCCTCATCCGTGGTGCTGGAGGATGTGCGCCCCCATACCACTGTCGCCGGTGTGCCGGCGGTAGAAGTGGCAACTCCTACAGAGCAGGATGATCCCGCTTTCAGCATGCGCCAGGCGCTCCGCTGAGTTTTCTTTCCCTTTGCTTCCCTTTTATGCTCACCAGGCTCAGTTTGCGTCTCCCCGTGCCGCAGGCGGATCTCGTTGAGGAGAGGTTCCGTGCTGCTGCACGTGCCCTGCGTGTTCCGCGTCGCCGTGTGCGAGGAGTGCGTCTGCTCAAGGAGAGCCTGGACGCTCGCCATCGCACGATTTATAAGCAACTGGAGTGCCTTGTGGCGGTGGATGAGCCTCTACCTCAGGAGACACCCTTGCCTGTTCCTCCCGCACTCGTCTCTGCCGATGCGCGACGGGTGATTATCGTGGGCGCCGGTCCGGGTGGATTATTTGCGGCGTTGCGTTGTTTGGAGCTGGGGTTGCGTCCTATTCTGCTGGAGCGGGGAAAGGATGTTTCCTCCCGTCGCTTTGACCTTCAGCCGATCAACTGCCGCGGCTATGTGGTGGAGGATTCCAACTATTGCTTTGGCGAGGGCGGGGCAGGGGCTTTTTCCGATGGCAAGCTCTACACCCGCGCCACTAAGCGTGGTTCAGTCGCAGAGGTGTACCGTATCTTTGTGGCGCACGGCGCGCCGGAATCCATTCTAACTGCCTCCCATCCCCATATCGGGTCTGACAAATTGCCGCGCATCATCCAATCCATGCGGCGCAGTATTCTCGCCGCCGGTGGGGAAGTGCATTTCGGCGCGCGGGTGTGCGCTCTGTTGCGTAGCGAGGATGCTTCGCGCCTGCGTGGCGTGCGCACCGAAGATGGCCGCGAGTGGGAGGCAAATGCCGTGATTCTCGCCACAGGACACAGTGCGCGGGATGTCTACCGCATGCTGCATGGCGAGGGGCTTGCTCTGGAACGCAAGAGCTTTGCTGTCGGCGTGCGCATTGAGCATCCGCAGGCGCTCATCGATGCCGCTCTCTACCACCTACGACCCGGCACGCCGCGCCCTGATTTTTTACCTGCTGCTGCTTATTCTCTCGCCACCACCATCCGTGATCGCGGTGTGCATTCGTTCTGTATGTGTCCCGGCGGATTCATCGTCCCTGCTGCCACAGAGAATGACGAGGTCGTTGTGAATGGGATGTCTCTCTCCCGTCGCAATTCCCCACTGGCCAATTCGGGTTTTGTGGTCACGGTTACTCCGGAGGATACGGATGCCTTTGCTGCCGAGCACGGCGTGCTCTCCGGCGTCGCGTGGCAGAAGGCTTTGGAACAGGCTACTTCCCGTGCCGGTGGGGGAGCCATGAAAGCCCCAGCCCAGCGCGTGCAGGATTTCCTCGCCCATCGCGTTTCTGCTTCCCTCCCTCGCACCGGGTATCGTCCGGGAATCTCTCCGTGGGATCTGCACGAACTCCTCCCTCGAGGTATTGCTGAGCGACTTGCGGAGGGATTACGCTTCTTTGAGCATAAATTGCCCGGCTTTTCCGGAGACGAGGCTCTGCTCATCGGCTGCGAGACCCGTACCAGTTCCCCCGTCCGTATCCCGCGTGATTCTTCTACCCTGCAGCATCCGCAACTGTTCGGTCTTATCCCATGCGGCGAGGGTGCAGGTTTCGCCGGTGGCATTGTCTCTGCCGCTCTTGATGGCCGCCGAGCAGCCGAAGCCGCTGCGGCGGTGGCATGAATCCGCGGACAGCACAGCGAAGCAAGACTCCCTTCGCAGCAAAAGCGGGGGATTCTTCACGACCGGGTGAGGGAGTCCGGCGCCTTGTGTGTGCGAACTCGTCTCCAGAATGGGGCGCCGAACAAATAGTATGTCGTTGTGATTTTGCACCGGTCCAAATGGCATCTATCGCGCACTTTGGTGCGTAGAAGTCCGCCCCATTTGTAGCGCGTCCCCACCCATTCGTGCCGTAGAATGTATTCTAATCGTATACGTGTCAGGGGGTGCAGGCCGGGCTGATGGAGCAATTCCTTCCGGATGAAGGGGAAGATCATCTGCTCCAGCTGTTCGATTTGTGCGCTGCCTGAGGCGAGCATGAGTGAGAAGGAGAATAATCGGACGACGTATGCTGAGACGAAGAGCATGTGCTGTTGAAGAAGACCGTGATCCCGGTAGTATTCCCAAATCAAAAAGGCGATTTTTACTTGTTCTTTGAAGTACAAATCACGTGTTTTTTGAAGTCTATTCAGGAAACTTTGAGGATGCTGTCGGTAGTAATAGAGACTTTCGGCAACAAGATGGACGTGATGTGCAAAGGGCAGATATATTGAGAAAAAGAACATATCTTCCCACCTGAGCCCCATCGGGAATTCGATTTGATTCTGGCTTATGATATCTCTCTTGAAAATTTTGGATACCGGGTAGGAATCGCGAGATAAACAGAAACGAAGAGTATCGCTGACTTCTATCTCTCCCTCTTCTGACGGGATAAGACTATTCTTCGCGGTATTTTTGAGAGGAGAGCCCTCGATGCTCACCGTCTCAAGACCACATATGGCCATTTCAGCTCCTCCCTGGATAGCCTTAAGCATTTCCTCACACATAGAAGGGGCGCACCAGTCATCACCGTCGCAGAATATGATGTAGGGCGCGTGTGCTTCTTTCATGCCGTTGTTGCGCGCACTGCTGGGACCCTGATTTTGCTGATGGAAGACGCGGACTCTCGCATCTCTGCTTGCATATTCATCCAGAATCTTTCCGCTTTGGTCTAAGCTCCCATCATCAACACAAATGATTTCGATTTCCTTTAAAGTCTGTGACACCAGACTATCCATGCACTTCCGAAGAAATGGCTCGGCATTGTATACCGGCACAATGATTGAAATTTCAGGCATTTTCCCAACACAAAATAAATCTGAAATAGACCCGAAAATAGAGTTAACCTCGGAGAAACTGGTTAGAGCGATTATCTCTTTTCGAAAGAGATATACAGGGAGTAATCATGTAACATGTTTGAAGTAAAATTATTCTAAAAATCTCTCAGTATTAAATTCAGAAAGCTCTTGAGGACAAAACTTTCTCCGTTTTTTCTCTCTGTTATCTTTATTTAAGGTGATTATGATTTTTGACTTGATTATCTCTTTCGAAAAGAGATAATCAAGGAGGTGAAGCTTCGTTTTTCGTGACGAAAAAGGGAGGGATCTATTTCTCACGGCGAGAGACTCTTTATTTCTCATCGAGGACATGCCAGAGATTTCAGTCATCATACCGGTGTATAACGCCAAACGATGGTTATCCTCGTGCTTAGATAGCCTGTTGGCACAGACTTTTCAGGATTGGGAAGCGATTTGTGTGGACGATGGGAGTACAGATGGTTGTGGGGAGATTCTGACAGAATATGCCGCACAAGATGAACGCATTCGAGTGTTTCGGCAACAGAACGCAGGCCCCTCATCTGCGAGGAACCACGGGTTGCGTGAGGTACGAGGAGAGTATATCGCCTTTGTAGATGCGGATGACGAGGTGGATCCGCAGTACTTGGAGCTCATGCTTGGAAGCTTGAAACGATATCCTCAGGCGGGTTTGGCATGGTGCGAGGTTTGGAGGGACGATGAGAAGAATATCTGTACAGAATCCACTGCCGCTGTATGTTACCCGAATCCTTTGGAACATTGTGTTCTGCATCGTAAACCACGTCTCTCTGCCGTGGCATGGAGTCTTCTTTTTGAAAGAAGAGTGTTACGCAATATCCTCTTTCCGGAAGGGATAGACTATTCTGAGGATATATTATTTGCGTACCGTGTCTTTTCCACCGTGGGGGAGGCAGTTTACGTGCCATCTCCACTCTACATGTACAGGAAAAGCGAAAGCAGCCTCACTAATCGTTCCTTAACCATTCATCGTATTGATCACGAAGTGGCTTGCTGCGTGCAAATGGCGCTCTTTTCTTCTGAGCATCCTCTGACTGGCAAGGCTCAGAAAAAGCTGGAGCAAACGATTGCTCTTCGCTTCTTCCGAACCATCATCAAGTTGATTCGCCGAGCTGATCCCAATGATTCCAAGGGATGGCTTGTCCGTCAGATTCGCAGACTTTATGAATTGGAACTGCAACACATCTTCGTCCCCACAGCCCTTCCTATTAAATACCGTTTTCTTTATTGGATATACAAGAGGCGTTATGCAGGACTAAATTCCCAAGGCATTCGTAAGTAAAGTCCTCCGACATGGTTCCCTTACCAAATTCCTTCTCGGAGAGCAATGTTCGGATTATCGTTTCCGTAGAGAGGAAGGGTTATCTCAGATAGCGCGCCGCATGACGAGGATCACAAAGGATAAGCACAACTGGGTGTAATATAAACCGTAAAAAGCGCGAAGAATAGGGCGGATGCAGACCAAGAGACTCCGCTCGTTTTGTCCATTCTGCGTATTCTCTATGAAAGTAGGTGTCACGCATTATCTTTTTCAGCACATGCCAACGCTCCGCAAATGAGCCGTTGCGAAAGGCCGTTTTATCAGCAAAAAGGTGATCAAACGCTGCCCGTTCTCCGGTAATTTCCAATTGATAGAGAGTGCGGATGCATTTCATGCATCTTCCGCAGTTTTCCACATTCACCGTACACACATTCAAGTGATTCCTGGCAGGTTGCCAGTGGCTGATGAGCGCTGTCCTTTCCTGCCGATCCAATGATGAAACTGCCGAAAGAAGGCGTGTACTCTCTGTTGACAGACACCTCAGAAGAAATTCATCACTGTCCGACGGATCGCGTTCTGAAAAATGGAATTCTCTAATATGAGATGAGGAAGCTAGATGATACGTAGAGAAATACTTTTGAAGAATTAAAACACTGGAGACATTACGGTAAGTGCACACACTCTCAAAATTTAATCCATCGCCGAATGAATACAGATTGCTGCACACAGTAAGCAAGGGCAGTTTCAAATCTGCAGCGCAAGCTTTTGCTTTAGTCAATCGTCCGACCATCAAAGTGTTGCCGTGTTTCGAACGCTGATTCTCGTAATGGGATCCCGCATCAAAGAATGTGAGAGTATCCACGCGGAGACTTTCGGGCGTCATTGTTCGTTTCGAATAGGTGTAAATGGTTGCTAGAGAGTCGACTCCGCAACTGCAACCTGTCCCAATATGATTCACTCCGGCACGTCGGAAACATGTTTCGTCTGCCTCTGCCTCAATAGAAAGGGGTTTGTATGACGGGTGATACAAGGGAAGAACCGGGGAGAGGATATGTCTTAGATTATGCAACAGCTCCGCTGATATGGGTGCGTGCACCTTCACTTCCCCCGTGCGCCGTGTCACCAGAGGAAGCATTGCCACCAGCGCAGCATCCGCCCTCTCGGTGACGAGATATTTCGCATATTCGGGCGACACAGTATAGGTTAGCTTCCGGCTCTGCCCGTCTATTAGAAGAGGGAAAGTAAGAACGGTATCCCCCTCAGCATTAGTGTTTGTATAAGGTGCAAAAATCTCAATAGGTGCAGCGATGTCCATGATGTGCCTCTGTTTGTGTATGAGCGCTTCTTGTGCTAAAAATCCGTCAGCGAAAAATTTTTTTGTATATGCCGGAGATACGGTCGGCCAAAGCGGCAGCCTCCTCGGTCTTGTCTATGTAAGTATCTCTCAGTTCATCAAGACTGGCATCTGTAATGAAGGTCTTTCTTAAATCAATAGGTGCGTATTCTTCTGCCTCATACGCTGAATAATAATCACGGAACTTGTAATCCTGTCCAAATACCCTGGAGCCCGCTACAATGTGCCGATTAGGGATGCCTAAGGCATCTGCGCAGATGAGAGGGTGCATAGCCGTCGACAATATCAGTCCGCATTCCACAAGTTCCGATAGAAAGCGCTCCGGTGGGTCAGATACGTCCAGGAAGACATGAGGTGTGTTGGTTAAGCGGATGCGTTCTCTGAGAAGTTGATTGTCTCTGTCCGCATGGTGTGGGATAATGCCTATCTTCTTACCATGTTTAGGGCGAATATTCGGGAAGAGACGGGACACCAACAGAGCAGGATCTCCGAGTGGGACAGTGCGTAAATCTTGTCCAGTAGCTTGAGCGCATCGCTCTCTCGTCAACCTCCCGCGTAATACGTGAAATTGCATGGGGCGACAAAACTGTTCCGGTGTTTCATCGGAGATGGGACGACAAATAAACCCGGCGCCCAACACATGAAGCGGTCGCTTTGTCGATGGCGTGCGTGGGGAACATAAGAAAGTATCCAACAGGGAACCAATGCAGACATAATCCGCAAAATGCGGGGGTGCGTAGCGGAATTGATGACAGAAGTCGCTCATCAATTTTTCGTTCAGAAGATCCCCGAAGTTGGAGAATTCCCGCCAGTAGTAAATACGAACTCCTCCCTTTCCCCCCAGCAATGACCAATCTCCGCCCAGAAGAAACTGGCGAGCAATTCTTCGTGGCTTCCTGCCCGGAATAAAGGTTGAAAGAATTTTTGCAAGAGATGGATTCATAAATAGATGATGTAGAGCAAATTAGAGTCAATCTCGTAGGAACCGGTCGGGACGATTATCTCTTTTCGAAAGAGATAGTCAAGTTAAAAATCATAAACGCCTCAAATAAAGTTGACAGAGAGAAAAGACAAGGAAGTTTTGTCCTCAAGCGCTTTCTGAATTTAATACTGTAAAATTTTTGAAATAGTTTTACTACAAACGCATTGTATGCTTACTCCCTGTATATCTCTTTCGAAAAGAGATAATCTCTCTAGGGTTCGATAAACCACCGTGAATCCATTGATTCCTTCCTCTCCACTTCAAGAACGTGGTGCTTGTGCGCCAAGGAAAAAGAAGTTGCTTTTCCTTATGAGCGGCATGATTATGGGAGGCATAGAAAAGGTGTTGCTATCGTATATGGAGGAGTTGCAGGCTTCAGGCAGGTACGACTGTGGAGTGGTCAATTTTACTCCGGTAACAGATCCTTTTTTTCTAGATTTTTTTATGAGGCATCATATTCCGCTGCATATTGTGGGAAGGCCTGCTCAAAAAGGGAAGGAAGGGGGGAAAAGAGGTTTTTGGGCACGAAGGATAGGGGAATGCCGTAAATTTCGTGCATGGTGGACCGTAAAGCATAGGTTGCCTGTTCTTGCGGAGCAGTACGATGTGATTATTGATTTCCACAACTTTTTTTGGGGTTCTTATTTGCATGGGTTTTCTCGAAAGAGGATAGGTTTTTGTCACGTAGGCTTAGGTAGCTTTAATCACCAGCTAAAAAAACGGCAAAAACATCTTCGTTCGTATGATGGAATTGTTTGCATAAGTCATTCTTTTGAACGTGATATCAAGCGCTTACACCCAGATCTCTCCAATAGGGTTCACTGCATCTACAATCCTTTGGATGTTGAAGCGATTCGCTTGCTCAGTCTGAAGAAGGGCATAATATTTCCCCGACCTTATTTTGTGACAGTGCAGCGTTTGGATGCAGATAAGGACGCTGCAACGGTCGTTCGTGCCTTCCGGATTTTTCACAAGAAGCACCGAGAGTACTGCCTCGTTATCGTAGGGGAGGGATCCCTTCGACAGGAGCTTGAGGAGCTTTCCGGACAAGAACTTGCAGAAGGAAACATCTTCTTCACTGGTCGGCTCGATAATCCATACCCCGTCATTCGGCAAGCCGAGGCGCTTATTTTGTCTTCGACCAAGGCTCAAGGGGAAGGTTTGGGGCAGGTTCTTATAGAGGCTCAGGCGTTGAACGTTCCCGCGGTGAGTTCGGATGTTCCTTCAGGTTCGGCAGAGGTCCTCATGGACGGGGAAGCGGGTTATCTATTTGACCCGGAAAATCCAGAAGCATTGGCCCAAACGCTTGAGCAGCTTGTAAGCGCCCCCGGTGAACGAGCAGAGAAAGTACGCAGGGCGTCGGAAGGACTCAAGCGTTTCGACTCCAAGGAGTGTGTGAAGCGCTTCATCGATCTTATAAATTGACTACAAAAGGATATTTGTAAGGTTAGAGTGTTTCCTATTTTGGGAACTGTAGCCGGGTTCAAAGCTGAATCAGGAGTGTAAAGCTGTCGTTCGGCATATCAGCTGAATCAGGCCTGCCTGTTGAGAAATCCCCGGATTGAAAGAGAGTTCGTTTGGGGCTATCTGAAAAGGGAGATTAGAAGGTCAAAGTTAAAGCAGACATTTGCCTTCTTTTCGGGGTTTCCGGCAAATTCGCTGAGACAGACTACGAAGGGATAAGAGAGAAAATCGGCACTTCAGCCTTGCATTCTCTGCAACACTCGTTGCAGAATAGTGTTATGATCAAGTCACTTTATGAATGCAAAGGTTGGAGTGCCGACGAGCCTATTCTGTGCGATGAAGGCGTGCTTGTCAAGCTGCATGTTAATTCAGAGTTGGTTTTGAATTGTCCTCGCTGCGGGTGCCCTCTTTGCCTACATACTAAGAAAGTTATTAGCGTTTTGGATTTGCCAACTTGTGGATACACGACCATTTTGGAAACCGAAGTTCCTCAAGGATACTGTGCTGGATGTAAAAAACATCACACGTTGCGTCCCAGTACATTTCATCCCAGAATGGGCTATACGCTGCGCCTCATGCGCGAGATATCGGATTGCATGATTCACTCTCCCGCCTCAACCCTTGCAAAGAAGTATGCTATCTCCGAGAAAACAATTCGCCGCATTGATTGTGCTGTATTAGAGATGGATACGCCTCCAAGCACAAAAGATAATCTGAGCGGTATCCTCATTGATGAGAAATATCTTGGAAGTAAGCAAGGATTCATTTCTACCATCCTCGATGCTTCAACTGGTGAGCCACTCTACATGGCTCGAGGGAGAAATGGAGATTGCCTCCGACCCTTCTTTGAGAGCTTAACTCCGGAGCAGAAAAAATCTATTCTCTTCCTGGGTATTGATCGCTCCAATGCTTATCGCGCCATAGCATTAGAATATCTTCCCCATCTTAAAGTCTGCTTTGATGCTTTTCATCTCGTGAGCAACATGAACAAAGTTGTGGATGACACGCGACGCAAGCTTTGCCCCAAGAAAGATGAAGCGCTCAAAAAACAAGTTACCGGGATGCGTTACATCCTACTCAAAACCCCTGACAAGCTTGATGAAGACGGCAAGCGGCGACTTCAGGAACTGCTCTGCTGCAACATTCCTCTTTATAAGGTATACACCATGAGAGAGCAGTTTCGCGCCGTCTTCAAGCAGGAGAGTGAGAATGGGGCT
>CANRLM010000003.1 GCA_947631435.1 uncultured Akkermansia sp. | reverse complement strand
TTTGTGAGGTAGTGAATATTTTGCCGTCTTTTTGGAATTGCTTCGTGGAGTCATTCCACAAAAATATACGAAGAGCGCTTTTTGTTGAGTTGGGGGTGGGGAGGGATGTTTAATAAACGTGTTATGAAGCACGAGATTAGCACGAGTGGTAGCACGAGTAGTTTAGTAAGCAACGTGATTGTTTGTAGGGATGGGAAGAGTCCGTTTTGGGTGGGGCAGTGGAGGGATGGGAGGGGGAGGAGGGTGAGGAGGTCGACGAAGGTTCCGGTGAGGGGCGGGGTGTTTAGGGGGGAGAGGTTGACGGCGGGGCAGGCGGAGAGGAGGGCGTGAAGTACGGCGTTCAACGGGTATTCGCATTGAAGCAGGCGCATTCGTGTTGACGCGCGCGGACTGGCTACGCGAGACTCTTGAGCGGGTGACCGGCGCAAAAAAGGAGCCGGACTCACGCCCGGCTCCAAAAACAAACAAAAAACAAACAAAAACGGCTATGAAAAACCGAATCTGACGGGAGAATTTTAGCGACGCAGGGGGAGAAGTCAAGCCCCAAAAAAACACCCTCCCCATGTGCGCAGTTTCCGGCTTTTGCACCGGCCCGAGGCGGGGGAGGTTATCTGCAAGCATGCTACCACGGCGGGGGCATGCTGTCAAGGATGGGAGTTAGCTCAAGACAGCTTCCGGGGTGCGCTCGACGATTTGTAGGAGCTTGGCGGCGGCGCCATCCGGGCGGCGACGTCCCTGCTCCCACAGGGCGACGGTGTTTGGGGCGACGCCGAGGGTGACTGCGAAATCTGCCTGCGAGAGGCCGAGGCGTTTGCGCAGGGCTTTGATGCGGCCTGGTGTGCCGGTTTCGCGGTAGGGTGAGGGGGTGACAACGACGCTTCGGGGCTCCGGGAATGGGAAGCCGAATTTTGCCTTGGCCTCCAGGGCTAATTCTGCGCTGATGTCGAGTTCGCGGGCGACTTCCTCCGGGGTGTCGCCGTGGCAGCAGTCGCCGCAGAGGTCCGGCAGGGAGCCGATGTAGCACTTATCTTCATCGCTCCAGCGGATGAGGCGCGGGTAGCGCGGGGCAAAGGCTTTGACTTTCTCCATGTCGACGGGGTAGGTTTTTACGGGATATTTTTCCATGGTGTTATTTGTGGTTTGAGGGCGGTATTGGCGGGGAGGTTTTTATGCCTCCCCACGTTTTTGTTTGGCTTCGGCAATCTTTTGCTTGACGTGCTTTTCGAGGTAGCTTTTGGCATCGTCTCCGTCGTGCCCGCAGATTTCGGCAAGCACATCCGTTTCCGGGTCGATGTACATGCGGTGGGATCCTTTTCCGCGCCCGGCGGCGAGGCAGAAACCATTCTTGCAGAGGTCGGCGATCAACTGTCTAATCTTCCTTGGCATTGGTTTCAATGCTATCACAATGTGATAGTTGAGTCAAGCTTTTTTGATGCAAAAAATTTGCTGAACCGCCCAAGGTACTGTCTGGCGGGGGGAGGAGCTAAAGCGACCGGCCCCCGCCCGAAAAGCGACTGACAGACGCTTTTTTCTTTCCTGTCAGGAGGTGGTGGAGGGCGGTAAAGGGGGGTACATTTAGGGGTACATAGCGGGGGCACGTAGAAATGTGAGGGGTGTGGGATTTCTCTCGTCAATTCGGCGGCGATTTTTAGATTTTGCAATGTGGCGTGGGCGATGGGGTGTCTGCCACTGGCAGAGCTACGTAGCGCGTCCGTAAGAGTTCAATGGAGCGGTGCCCCATCTCGACCTGCAGCTCAGCGTAATTGCGGAAGGTGGCGAGGTGGTGTGTGGCGAAGGTGTGTCGCAGCACGTCCGGCTGCCAGGCCGTCGGGCTTTCGCCTCTCTTACCGCTCCATCCTGCCGCCTGGCGCAGAGCCGCCCAGTGTCTTATCCAATTCGGCGGACAGATGCGCTGCCGGGGGGAGGGGGCATGATCCCTTCTCATTCCCGCAAGTACTGTCTCCAACGGTGGCCGGATGGTGACCTGGCGTCCGCCGCCGGTCTTGCTGTGTTCCGGCAGGATGCTGATGACTCCCGCCTCCTCGTGCACTTGTCCCCATGTGAGTCTCGCTACTTCGCTCGGACGCACTCCGGCATAGAGCATGATTGCCACTGCCGGCAAGCAGATGCCGCCGCAGTAGCTCTTTGCCACGTCAAGCAGTCGTTCAATTTCGTTCTGAGTGAGGATGCGGATGCGTTGCTCCACCACCCGCGGCATCGGCACGCGCTGCACCGGGTTCTCTGCGCACCAGCCCCGCCGCACCGCGGTAGAAAATACGCCGGAGAGGGCGGCGCGTGCTTTGCGCCTCTGGCTTGGTGTGTCAAACGCCTGCCGGATCCACTCTGCGCACTCTTCCGAACGCACGGCGCGCACCCGTTTCTTCGACAATCCCTCTACTTTTTTCATCAGCCTGCTCACGATATAGCGGAAATCCCGCACGGTTCTTTCCCTCCGCTCCGCTCTTTCCTCCAGAGCTGCTTCTGCTGCCCGCCCGAAACTTACCGTCTTCCGTCTCCGCTCTATTTCCTTCTTTCCAAGCATAATGCACTCATGAGCGAGCCTTAAGCTTCCATGTGCCGCCATCAGCGCTTCTTTCGCCAGCATCGCCGCTTCCAGCACGTTGATCCCCGTATTGCGCAGTACTTGCATTGCTGTCACTTCTTCAATTTTATTGTTGTCTGTTGTCATGTTGTATTTGGGTGTTTAGTTCATTGAGGCCGTACGTATTTGGAAACCGTACGTCAAGCCCATACTTTAGAATTTCTTACCCTGATTTTTCAACGAGAAAATGGGGAGCCTTTGTCAGCTTACAGGAGGAAAGCTGTATAGTTACCTCTTGATTGGATTCCTGATTTCCAATGCATAGCAAACCACGTTGTACGGTTTCCAAATACGCTATACTGCGCGAAGTCTGACAAAACAACAAAACGGAACATGTCATCAGCAACACAGAACTCGGATATAATAAAAATCTTTATTGAGCGTGCTTATGAACACTGCGACGGAAAAACTGTTCGAGACTCTGAAAAATGGGACTGTCACAGCCAAACAAATACAGAAGCTCATTGCCGCCGGTGCAGAGGTTGATGAGAAGCAAGACCACATGTCTCCTCTGCAGGTTGCTGTAGACAGCGGTGCAGGCTTGTCTGCCATTAAAGCTTTGATCGATGCCGGGGCGGATGTGAATGCCTCCATTTGTTGGGATGACTTAAGCGACGAAGACCAGGATGATCTTCCGTATGACGCCATGCATGCGCCGCTGCATCTCACCGCCATGCGAACAGACGATGAAGTGCCCGTCATTGTCGCTGCTCTGTGCGAGGCGGGTGCAGATCCAAACCTGCATAGCGATGACCAGGGAACCGTTCCTTTGCACTACGCCTGTACGCGTGGGGTCGTTGAAGCCCTCATCCTGCACGGGGCGGACGTGGATGCCGGAGATCAGGACGGTTGCACACCTCTTCTTAGTTTTCTCCGGGGCGACATCGAAACTAAATTTGACGTCGTGCAAGCCCTCGCCCGCGTCGGCGCTGATACCTCCGGCTGCTCCGACTATATTGACTCCTACCTTGAATGCCATCCCGAAGTGAAGCGGGAGGAATTGGTGAAATTGTTGGGTAGAGATTAAATTTTGAAAATCAACTTTCATTATGGCTGATAAATCAAATCCTTCGTTTATTGTCAGGTCAAGTAAGACCACGGATCGACGTCCTGAGCTCTGTTGGATGAACATCGGTGTTGAAAAGCTCAAAAAAGCAGCGAAGTTAGACGGAGCGGAATACTATTTCCATTGCCATGTAGGAGACGAGGACTTCAATTATTGTCTCAACGCCCGGCAACTCCTCGAAACATTCAAAGATAAAAAAGTCAGGATAAAAAGAAGCAGAGGAAGAGACGCCTATAGCTTCTATATCGAATACGGAACAGGGGAGTTAGTGCATAGCCTATCCGAATGCCACCTTCATGAAGAGGAAAACACCATCTGCAAATTAAAGCGCGAAAAGAACGGAAAAATTGAGAAAACAAAAACACTGGAAGAGATTTTCTCCGAGAGCAAGCTGGAGAAAGCTATGACATGGCATGAGCGGAAACTGCTCGCCAAGCTTATCGCAAAGACGGCTATCTTCGCGACGGCGGAAGATTTTGAGGAGGACAAAAGACGCGCAAAGCATCCCCATATCCGTCGGAAACACGCTCATGAAAAGCGAGGTTGGAAGGGGAGCGAATACCTGGATGACAATACCTATCCAAACGCCCAAATGAAGGCTATGGCTGCAAAAAGGTATAACCTGGCTCCCCGGGGCTATACAACATGCCACATTTGGGAACAGACCTGTTATGACACGCGCTATCACACTTGCATTGCCAATCTTGTTCTTCTTCCGAGTGCAATTGCTTCGTTGAGCGATTTTGATAAACAAATTCAAGATATACTCAAGTTCCGTGCGTGGGAATTATTCAAGTGGTCACCGAGTGGCAAACGCGTTCCAAAACCTTCCCATTATCCTGTTAACTGGGTCGATTTCACTCCAAAACAAAAGAAAACAAAGAAGGAAAAATCCTTCAAATAACCCCCTTGCAACCGTGTTGCAAGCAGGCACATGCCTGACTCAACAACAAGCAATAAAGTAGAATATGAAATATAGTACACCGACTATACTGGCTCAGAACGAGCCTCACGGCAATTACGCAGCCGGATGCCCATCGAATAATATGGGCACCGACTGGAATTGCCGTAGCTGCGAACGTTCTAAGTAACGTACGTACGGAGGCTCCCCATTTTTGGGGAGCCTCCCTTTCCACTTTTCTTTCACAAAAAAACACTCTTATGTATTACCGACTCAATAAAAACACGTTTTTCCGAGCGATAGATGAGCACGGTTACCTCTATTCTCAGCTGACGAA
This sequence comes from uncultured Akkermansia sp., assembly GCA_947631435.1. GTDB lineage: Bacteria > Verrucomicrobiota > Verrucomicrobiia > Verrucomicrobiales > Akkermansiaceae > Akkermansia. The sequence goes on along the minus strand of CANRLM010000003.1, from coordinate 73,272 downwards.
ACACGACCTCGTAACGGATGAAGCAGGCTGCGTCTTTTTGAGTGCGCTCTCCCGCAATGCCCAATCGTTTGAATCCTTATTGAAAGAAATCCTGAAGGCCTTTATCGACCCACCCGTGGAACAGGTTGAGCATGATCTGCGGAAACTGCTGGACAAGCTCGTGAAGTTCAATTACCTGACATCCGGAGAGACCCCTGAGGAATGCGATCATAACGAGGCGCAGTTCAGTTATGCCTCAGAAAACGCCAAAACGTCAACAGATATTTTCCTGAAAGATTGGGAGACGACGACGTGCTCCGAAGACTCCGCCCAGTTTTTTGCAAAGACTCATCGCGAAACACCGCGTGTTCACGCGTGCCAGATTGAGGTTAACAACCTCTGCAATGAACGCTGCATCCATTGCTACATCCCGCATCAGTTCAAAAGCAAGCGCCTGAGCAAGGAACAGCTCTTCGACGTCCTCGAGCAGCTGCACGAGATGGGAACGTTGTCTCTCACCCTTTCCGGCGGTGAACCACTGTTGCACCCGGATTTCATCGCCGTGCTTTACAAGGCACGAGAACTGGATTTCTCCATCAACGTGCTCACCAACCTGACCAGGATGGATGACGCCATTCTCGCCGCGTTCAAAGAGTGCAACGTGTCCATGGTGCAGACCTCCCTCTACAGCATGGTTCCGGAAGAGCATGATCACATTACGAAGCTTCCCGGCTCACAAGTCAAAACAAAGGCCGCAATTGAGCGATTGGTCGCCGCAGAGGTGCCGGTGCAGATATCCTGCCCCTGTATGCGTACCAACTACCGGTCGTACAAGGACGTCCTGCGCTGGGCGGCGGAACTAAACTGCAAGGCTCAGACGGATTACATCATGATGGCGCGTACGGACTTCTCTACGGATAATCTCGATGAGCGCCTGACTCTGGAAGAAACGGGACAGCTCATCCGCGATATTATGGATGAGGATGTGACGTATAAAGGCATGTTGGAGGAGTATAAGCCCAGTAACCCGGAAAAAATCAAGGATGACTTCGTCTGTGGCGTGGCTATCGATAATATCTGCTTAGCGGCCGATGGCACGTATTACCCTTGCTCGGGGTGGCAAGGGCTGCCGGTTGGTACCATCCAACAGCGTCTTAAGGACGTTTGGGAGAATTCTCCGCAGCTGCAGATGCTTCGTAAGATTCGCAAGAGCAGCTTCCCGGCTTGCTTGAAGTGCGCTGATCGCGATTTTTGCAATGCCTGTCTCGTACGCAACTTCAACGAAAGCGGTGGCGATATGTTCAAGGTGAGCAAACACTTCTGCCAGGTCGCGCACCTGAACCGCGTTTGCTACGAGGAACATTGCGCCAAATCGGGAATACCCGTGAAAAAAGCTTAACTATAACACACAATTTATACCTAACGACTATGACTAAGAAATATCAATATGCAGTCCGTTCCAAAACCCCAACGTCCATAAATGACCAACGGTGCTGGATGAACATAGGAACAGCCAAGCTTGAACGAGCCGCTAAGAGCGGAGATAAGTATTGGTTCGTATGTGTGATAGATGGACACCCGTACGTGTACTCCGCCCCGGCGGCTGAGCTGCAGGAAGCATTTGAGGAATGCGATGTTGCCCTCATGGGAATGAGTCAAGGATACCCAAAATATTCCTTCTATTTGGATTACAAAACGGGGGAGATCTTTGCGGTCGTTTCCCGTAACATGCATGATGCCGTGTATCAACTAGAGACTGAAGATGTCAACCCCGACGAAGTCGGCGGTGAGGACGTGGGCCCTGAACCAGGGTGTACTGATTCAACTTCAATCGATAAAACACCTCACAAATACGCAGTCCTTTCCAAAACCGCAACGTCTATGAATGATGAACGGTGTTGGATGAATATCGGAACAGCCAAGCTTGAACGAGCCGCTAAGAGCGGAGATAAGTATTGGTTCGTATGCATAATCGATGGGCACACGTACGTGTACTCCGCCCCGGCGACCGAACTGCAGGAAGCGTTTGAGAAATGCGATGTTGCCCTCATGGGAATCGAACAGGATCGACCAAGATACTCCTTCTATTTGGACTACAAAACAGGGAAGATATTGGCGACTGCTTCCTGTGATATGAATGATGCCGTGTACCAACTAGAACAGGAAGATGCCGTCCCCGACGAAGTCGGCGGTGAGGACGTGGGACCTGAGCCGAAATGAGCTGAGAGTAAGTAGTTGATATTGCTTTCAGCTTCGTCTGATTGTCATATTTTATGAAAACGCCTTATAAATACGTAGTTTGTTCCAAAACCGCATCGTCCATGAACAATGAACGATGCTGGATGAATATAGGAATGGACAAGCTTAAAAAAGCCGTTGAGAGTAAGGGGAAGTATTGGTTCGTATGTAGTATTGAGGGTAATACGTGCGTGTACTCTGCCGTAGCGACCGAATTGCAGAATGCATTTGAGGAATACAATGTTGTTATCATGGGAAACAAACATGGGCAGCTTAAATATTCCTTTTACTTAGATTACGGGACGGGAGAAGTGTTTGCTAAGGTATCTCGAAATGACAAGGATGCCGTCATAAAGCTAAAGCCAGAAAAGGATCGCATACAGGTAGATAAATGTGACGTCGTAAGTGAGGAACCTTCTTACTTTAAAGTTCAGGAAATTAATCTTATTAAATATAGAGAATTAAGCAGTAAAGGCAAAGAAATCTACAATATTCAAAAACTATGTTCTCTTTTGGCAGAATATGGATTCGAATGCCAGAGACTGGTCAATGATTCGGAAGGACCAGATATTATTGCGTATCGCAGTGGAAAAGGCGCCAAGAAGAACCCTGAAACAAATGAAAATGTATTCTTGATTCAAGTCAAGGGGAGAATGACTATAAAAAAAGTTTATCAGGATAAAAAACTTCATATCGCGTTTCCTGTAGAAGAGGGATGGTACATTTTCCCCCACGATGATACAATCTCTCATATTGTTCCCCAAAATTGGTTAGAGACGGAGTCTTGGGGCGAAGGTTTCTACCATGTCAAAAAACTTCCGGAGAAATTGAAGAAACAAATGGCGAAATACCTTGTTAAATGGCCTGAGGGCAAACAAAATCAATAAAATCACATGAAAAAGATCATACTGATAGTATTTATCGCAGCAGTGCTTGTAGGGCTGGCGTTCATCTTTTACCCGGAGAAGAGCGCGGAGGCGAAGCAATCACTGGAGGCGGCGGGGGCAGTAGCCGTGCAGAAGACGATATCTGCTTTGGAGGAGCGTGTGGGGAAAGCGGATGTAGCCTTGGAGCATTACAAGACGGCACTGCAGGCGAAGCGTGAATCCCTTATCCAGCTCAAGACGCTGAAGGCCGATTGTGAGCGGCAGATCCAAAATTGCAAGGCGGCCGTGGCGGAAGCGGAGGGGCGCGGGGGTGACGTCTCTGCCAAACAGGCTGAGCTCAAGATGCTGGAGGGGCGACTTCCCTCGCTCACGGCGTCCGCAGAGAAAGCGGAAAACGGGTACAAGCGATTCCAGCTTGTGCTTAAACAGAAGAAGATCGAGTTGGACACGTTGAAAGCAAAGATGCAGAGCCTCGGTGCTGAGCTTCGAGCAGCGGGAGGGAGCGATGCTGGCTTTGCGATTCAAAAAGCCCGCCAACTGGAAGAGGAGGTGCGCAGTTCTTGCAATCGCCTGGAGGCGGAGCTGGATGTGCAGGCGATGGATGAAAATAATTGATGATAAAGATTATGGTGAAACTATTTGGAAAGATTGTGGGTGTTGTCTGTGTGATCGTACTCGTAGTTCTGGTATGTTCGCCGGAGGCGCGAACCGAGTTAGGAATCGTTTTTAAGGTTGCAACAGGGCAATCCGTTGCCGCTTTGGAGGACAAACTTGATCAGGGGACGCTCGCCTTGCAACGCTTTGACACGGAATATGTCAAGGCGGAACAGAAGCTTGTAACACTCAAACATCTTCAATTAGATGCCAAGCTGTGTCTGCGACGTGCGCAGGAGAAGGCCACAGATTATCGTAATCAGGGCAAGGAAGAACTTGCGCTACGCAATGATGAACAAGCATCTTTCTACGAGAAACAGCTTGTTGGTTACGAAAAGTCGATTGAGTCGCGTACAAAAAAATTACAGGAATTACGAACGATTCGTGAACGTGCGCGTGAAGATGTGCGACTCGCACGGGAGCGTATAGCCATGTTGAAAGCAACGAGAGATGCACTCGATGACGCCGGACAAGAGGAGATGCTTGAGAAAGCAAGTGAAAACGTGCGAAATCTACAAAGTCACTGCAACAAGTTAAGTGCGGAAATTGATGTTCTGAATATGGAAGATTGAGATGGAATACTTTCTGACATTCGAGTTCTGGAGGAACATGCTTTTGGGGTCCATTGCATGTATTTTGCTAACTGCGTTCACTATATGTCCTATATACGCTTTAATATCCTTGTTTGTTTCAGAAGCAGACGATTGGAAGGAAACGGCTATTGGGAGTGTGGTTATGGCTGTCGTCTTTTTCTCCTTGGGTAAGTGTTTTTTTGATAGAATAAGGTATGTGCACTTGTGGGAAGAAAACCGAGGACCGGTTATTATTTTAGCAAAGGAGGCCCCCCTGCTGCATAACTATTTTTTTGCACTTGGAAGATCACTCTCACGTACGAATGAACAAATTCAAAAGCTCAATACAGAGAGAGACAATTCAACAACGTCAGAGGCAAAAAAAGTCTATGAAGCACAGATAGCGCAGCAAGAAAACAGGAAGAAGGAGTTGGAAAACATGAAATGTAGAATTAAGGAACTTGCGCAACGGTTATATTTTTCAAAGTATCTAGCCCGCGTGGGTCACCTATCTGCTGATAGGGATGTAAAACAGGAGTTGCGGGAGGTGCAGACGGCCTGTGAACAGTTGGTCAATGAAGGGTAAAGTTGATGAGGGTAAAATGTGTTTAGCTCGTAAACGAAAGGTATGAGGTTAACTTATATAATCATTCTTCTTTTGGGAATCATTCTTCTTTGGGGGGGAGTTCTCTCTCTGGGATATAATGCTTGGAAATATCATGAAATTCGTTCCATTCAATCCATCATCCAAGAGTGTTCTTTGCTGGATGAGCAAGCCATAGATGACGATGCGCCGTTAACAGCCTCTGAATATGTCCAGCGTCTCCAGATAACCTCTCTCAAAGAGAGGGCGGGTCAAATACGTCGCAGGTATAATCGAGGTTGGCAGGAGTGCCAAGTCGTGCGAGAACACCTGATGGAACTGAGCGAACATGGGTATGTTTATCCTGATGTAAAAGAGCAAGTGGAGGAACAGTTGAAAGAGGTGGAAAAAAGGAATGGGGAGTTAAAGAAACAATACAATGAGATCGTTCTCTTTGCGGAAAAATACTACGCGGAAGCGCTGACAAAGAGGATTTCCAAAGAGACAGAACAGACAGCGCAATTACTCGATGAGAAGAATCAGATACTTCTCCAATCAGTCGAACTGCCCAAGGGAATGCAGGAAAGAAACAGTAGCGTGGAGCGGGTCGGACAGGAAATAAAGAACCCTTCTCGCCGGAGCGTACCCGAGTCGGACATGGAGCAGCTTGATGCCATGATGGATCGTTTGCGTGCACTAAAATGCAAGAGTGCAGACTCCGCCTTGTACCAAAGGAGGCTTCTTGCGTTGTTGCCTCTCATTCGCAACGGCGCTGATGTGGATGTAACCCTGCCGGAGACCAAAGGAAACACGGCGTTACACTTTGCATGCGCCCTTGGAAGTTGGAGTATTACCCAATGGCTCGTTGAACACGGAGCGAATGTGAATGCAAAGACCCATCGCGGAGCAACGCCGTTGGACTGCTTGGGGGACGACAACGCAGCTCGTATCAAAAAACTTCTCCAAAAACATGGCGGGCATTATGGCCTTTAGCGGAAAGATGCCCATAACAATACAAACCACCTAACCAACACCCATATTATGATTAACAAAGAAAAGTTGAATCAGCGCTTCATGATGCTCGAAAAAAAGAAATTGGGTAAAGCACTCTTCGAGGAAGTCGTAGCTCCCAAAACATCCCTGGAAAAAGTACGATCGCTCATCGATGCCGGCGCGGATGTGAATGTAGAGGATGTAGAGGCGCAATTTGAGGACTCCATATGCACCTCAACGCTCAGGGCAGCGGTGTACCTCGGGAAGGTAGAGATTGTCAAGCTCCTGCTGAAAGCTGGGGCGGATGTCAATTCCTCAAAGAAGGGCGGGAATGCATCTCTTTCAGTGGCCGCACGGAAGGGACACGTGGAGATTGTCAAGCTATTGCTTGAGGTCGGAGCGGATGTCAATGCTGCTGCACGCGAGGATGGATGGACTGCGCTTATACATGCGGCGGCGAATGGACACGCGGAGATTGTCACGCTTCTGTTGAAGGCGGGGGCGGATGTCAATGCCAAGAACGAGGGAGGAAGTACTGCGCTTACGTGGGCGGCGGAGAAGGGATACGTGGAGATTATCAAGCTCCTATTGAAGGCAGGAGCGAATGCCAATGCCAAGACCAAGGGAGGAAGTACTGCGCTTACGTATGCTGCGCAGGAGGGACACGTGGAGATTGTCAAGCTACTATTGAAGGCAGGAGCGAATGCCAATGCCAAGAACGAGGAAGGAGAAACTGCGCTTAGGTACGCAGCGTCTAATGGACACGTGGAGATTGTCAAACTCCTGCTGGAAGCCGGAGCAAATGTCAATGCCGAGAACGAGAAAGGAAATACTACGCTCATGGCTGCGGCGGAAAAGGGATACGTGGAGATTGTTGAGTTACTTGTGGAGGTTTGTGAGGCGGATGTCAATGCCAAGAACAAGCGTAGAAGTACTGCGCTTATATATGCGGCGAAGAAGGGACACGTGGAGATTGTCAAGATCCTATTGAAGGCAGGGGCGGACATTAACGCCAAGGATAAGGATGGAGATACCGCACTGGGTCTTGCTACTGCGCATAGGGACGAAGATGAGGAATCCTACGACCAAATCATAAGCGCCCTCAATGAAGCTAAGAAAGAGGCCTCAACGGGTTGTTGTCCCTTAGTTTTGTTCATCGCGTTGATCCTGTTCGGATTTGGTTTTCTCCTATAGTCGCGCTTGTGAAAGGAGAATCGAATCCGCGATGAAGCAGGAGAGAATGCCGAAAACTTCTTAAAGACCATGGAGGGCATGATGATCTTTAGCGGAAAGATGCCTGTAACAGGGAATAGCCAACTGCTCCTTTCTCACTAAAACGATACCAAACCACCTAACCAACACCCATATCATGATTAACAAAGAAAAGTTGAATCAGCGCTTCGGGATGTTTTTGGGAAAAAGAAGTTGGGAAGGGTTCTCTTTGAGAATGTCGTAGCTCTCAAAATATCCCTGGAAAAGTCCGGTTGCTCATTGAGGGTCGCCGCGGATGTTAATACAGAGGACAAGGAGGGATCGACCGCGTGCGCTTATGCTTGTAAATTAAAGGATCGGGATGCGTCTTACCGAAAAATCGATGACATTCTCTTTAACGTTAGTATAACAAGAGCAGAAGAGGATGATACAGTGGTTAAAAACATGACACGATGTGTTAAATCACTACTAGATTAAACAATGAATTAAAAGCGTAATTCTCAACGTATTATGTCGCATTCTCACGAAAAGAAAAACTTTCTAAAAGAAACACAGAACTCCGTTATAATGCAAAATGACATATGCACAAGGGAGGAAATACCGAGCACGAAGTTCTCATAGGTACAATAGAAGCCTATGAACTCTATCTTATCCGCGCAGACAAGATATTGGAGGGGAAGGAGCCGTATTTTAAGTTCTATGATTCAGATGAGCTGGAGACATCTGGTCATGTGGCAAGGATATCGTTTACAAGAGTTGGCTATATCGAGGGAGGTGAGGATGGGATGCCGGAGTTTAGGCTCAACAAGGATCAGGTAAGGGCTATGGTAGAATTTTTCGAAGGTGAATGTCAGGAAGAAAACTACAGAGAATTCACCTATTGGCAGTACGGAATCGTGCAATACAACAAAGAAAACGTTGATGCCTCGCGTGACTGGAAAGACGTAACCAAGAAATACCTGAAGGCACACCCAGAAGAATTCAAGAGGAGCGTCGTGCTTCCTATCGATTTGGAGATGCCGGATTATAGGCGATTACTAGCTTCAGACTCGAACGTTGATGGAAATGGCTCAGTAAACGAAGCGTATACTTGACACCGAAGGACTTCTCAGTATGATTTAACAACAACCCCATAATAACGATGCTGGTACCCGTATTAAGTTTGTTTGCAACCATGTGTACGCCTCCGCCGGCGGAGGTAGCGGCTGTTCCGTATGTGACGCAGGAGATGATCGCTGTCGTGCGGGATAAGAAGACCGTTGTGCTGTGCGATCCCGTGACCGGTCGCTGGTTGGGTGCCGGGCAGGTTGCGTGGAACGATGGTGAAATTGTCGGGCAGCCTGTGTTGAGCGGCAACAGGCTCACCGTGACTGTCGTTGAAAAAGGGCGTACGATGGTTCGTATCTATGAGATTCCCAGCTTTCGTTTGCTTCAAACGATTTACCCCTGATAGCAAGAATCTGCCCTAAGCTTTTCGGGGGAGGTAGGCAGGTCGCCTCACTCCTGCAGGCTGTCGGCGGCGATGAATTGCTGGCGGTGGCTGCGGGGTCTGTCGGGAAGGGTCATGCGGATGGCGCCGGAGCGGACGAGTGGCTCAAGGTAGCGCTGAAGGGCGTACTGAGCTGAGGCGATGCCCAGATAGGCTCGGATTTCAGCGCATATGCGAGGATCACGACAGAAAAACGTGACGTTCAAGACTCCCATAGCGGATGTGATTCCCAGTGAGCGGGGAGTCCCATTTTTGATAAATTGATACCGTCTTTCTGGCTGTCGGATAGGAAGTCTCTCAGTCTCTTTGACCATGAGGAGGTAGGCGCGACTTTTCGCATGAGGAAGAGACAAATGAAGATGAGAGGAGAGAGTTGTGAAACTGACGAGATTACAGTTGGAAGTGTCTCCCCCTTAGAAGGAATACGCCATTTGCCAGAGGATTCATCAAAAACATAATTCCATTCATTTGTCCTAGTTATGCTGAATTTGGGCAAACGGACAAATGTTTTGTTCCATATACGTGCATGGTGCGCACAGTCATTTCGCAAAAAGCGAATAGAGGTCAACCATGATTGAAGAGATTTTGAATCAATTCCCCATTCCCTAGATATTTTTTTACGAATATTTTTTGAAGAATGTTCATAAAAATGGGTAATGTCGCCGAAATCCAAAACACTCACTGCCATCCAAAGTGGCAGATACGTGTGAGAATCTCCATATTTTTGGATAAAATGATCGACGAACTCAATCCCTGCTAAATTAGACGGGGTAATACCCTTTCCCTGATTTTTGAGAACGGGGACTCGTACTTTCTCCAGAATCTTCTCATAATGCTTCCAATTAGGAAAATATGAGGGGCTGGCATATGCAAAAGGGGAAGCGTTTTCTGTGTGACAATAGGCAATCAAACAACGGAACGCAACTTCTATCCGCTCAATAGCATCCAAAAGCAGGAGACGCAGTCTCCTGTCGAACAGGTAGATGTCCCACACTTTTTCGAGGGTGATTCCCTTTTGATAATTGTCAGTCAGAGAACCGTCGGAATTCCGAAGCCTGTAAGGATGGAGGTAAGCTGTGAAACGATAATAACCTACAGCCTTAAGCCGTTCTATCAACACTTGCTTATTTGCAACCAACCCTCGTTGAATAAGTCTTTCAGCTTGTTCAACGAAAGAAAGATGCTGCTTGCCATATTGCATGATCCGTGTAAAAAAAACCCTCCCCATGTGCGCGGTTCTCATATCCGCCAGAAGGCAAAATATGATCCTAAGCGGGGGAGGTTATCTGCCCCCATTATAGCGAACCAAGCAGAGGAGTCAAGAAAAATAGCTACATTATTTTCAAATAATCGGATAAAGAGAAATGTATGGTACAATCATGCTGAACGTGAGCGGATTATCCTACTCCAGCGGGCTGTCAGCGGCGATGAATTGCTGGCGGTGGCTGCGTGGTTTGTCGGGAAGGGTCATGCGGATGGCGCCGGAGCGGACGAGCGGCTCAAGGTAGCGCTGAAGGGCGTACTGAGCTGAGGCGATGCCCAGATAGGCCAGGATTTCAGCGCGCGTGCGTGGAACGCGACAGAAATCGACCAAGTTTTTTGAGTTGGCGGCAGCGGGAAGTTGCTTCTTTGCTTGGGAAAGGGAAGGGGGCGCGGTTACCGGAGCGTTGGAGAGGATGACCATGAACGCTCCTGACGAATTGCGGAACGTGGGCTCAGGTAGATGGAACTCCGCCATGGCGCGCCGTATCGTGGGGATGCCGGAGTAGAGATTCTCTGTGAGGTGGAGCGTTTCCATGGCCGTCATCAGCACCGGGTTGCGCGTGTCCGGCTGGCTGTGGCCGAGTTGGTCAAGCGTGAGCCGACCGTACAAGCCGCCCGGATTGACGATTTCCATGCGATCCTCGTACATGTCCAGCTGGATGGGCATGTTCTCGGTGTGGACGCTGTAGTCGCGGTGGACCAGGGCGTTCAAGACGGCTTCGCGGACGGCTTCCATCGGGTACTGCGGTTGGTCGATGCGTTTGCCGGTTTGGGGATTGATTTTTGTAGCCGTGCGCATATTGCGGCGCACGAAGTCCAGGGCTTTTGCCAACATCTCCGGGAGGGTTCCTTCAAGACGCTTCGTGTCGGTGAAGCGATTGCCTGCGGCATCCACCGCTCCCTTGTCCGTGCCGGGAACGCAGGTGGCGGAGATGCAGAGGCGGGGGTAAAACGCCTGCGGAACCAAGCCGAAGAGCAGCAGGGCGGTCATGGTGACGCGTCCCTCCCGCACAATGCCGTTGAGCTCGTACTGCTGAGCCTCGGGGATATGCGCGAGGTTGGGTCTTTCCGACCGCATGAGCGCCATGTATTCATCAAGCTTGTTTTGATCCAGCGCATCCAACGAAGCGCCCTCGACCGGACGAAGATCATCGCGAACTTTCTGTCGAAAAGCCGCATAGCTGTACACCTCATACTCCGTCATGTGCTTGTCCGCTTCCCCCACACGTGAAAACGACCCCCTAACGCGTCCGGCAGCCGTATAGAAACACGGACGCTCCGCAACGTCCACAGGCGGTATCTCGGCGGAAACGAAAGTTACGCCCTCTTCATCGTACACCGTGAAAACCGGGCGCACCACCGGCGTCATCTGCTCCCCATACTCAGTTACTTTCTTCTGCAAATCCTGAGCATCGTACACACCCACCTTCGCAAAGTGAGCTTTCTCATCGAGTCCGAAGAGCAGGACGCCGCCGTCATCCTGGTTCGCAAAAGCAGATATGGTGTCATAGAGCTTCTCGGGACATCCTTTATGGGCGGACTTGATTTCCAAAGTCTGCCCTTCGCATCCCCGCCGCTGCACTTTGTCGATTAATTCACGAAGCTCGTTTTCAATCATAGCGTAAATCTTATGTTTTATCGTGATTCTATAAGAAATTCATCAAAAGTAAAGAGGAAACATAAGAAATAAGTGAAATCAAACGGAGTTTTCATAAGAAATTCATCAAATTTCATAAGATTTACCCAAATAACATAAGACATCATGAAAGGAACATAAGAAATTTGGCAAATCGAGGGAAAATTTCATAAGGAAAGTCCATCGTTTTGGACATGGGGAGCATGTCAGGGCGTCCCACGAGGTTAGCTCTCCCTTGAATCAGAATGCCTATTAGGCGATTTGGCTTTTTTCTTGATTCTCACGTGAAAGTGCGTTACATTGGCACATATGGAGGATGTCGCAGAGCAGCGAAAAGAACGAAAGACTCTCGAGTTATCCGTGAAAGGGGTAACAGATGATGGTCGCGAGATCTCGTTGCGTAACACAGACCTCGACACTCTCACAAAGTATTTGGGGCAATGGCGACGGCTCGTCGGGCAGAACGTGGACATCAAATTAGAGAATGGTTCCATCAAGGCCACGATGACTGCGCCACCGGCGCTTATTGCAGGCCTTGTGGCAGATTGTGATCGTTATGCAAAGGGGCAGACCACGGAGATCCCCGGAGAGCGGTTGAGTGTCTTCCTACAGATGGAGCAAGATGCCAAGGAAGGGCACAGGCAATATGGGGTCACATGCGAGGGAAGGCAGTGTTTACGTATCGGCTCAGATATTCATCGGAAGGCGGTTCGGAATCGTGTAGAGGAGGCAGAGCTTGAGATTGAGGGAACAGTCACCGATGCCGGTGGCGAGGGATCTCCGAATATTCATTTATCCAATGAGCGCGGCAAGTACACGATATCAGTAGATCGGCACTTCTTGGAGGAACTGAGTGAGAATATCCTCTACAAGACCATTCGCGTTTTGGTGAAATGCAAATACGATGTTGTGAAGCAGGTGTATAAGGATTATACGCTTAAGGAAATCGTCGATATGCCTGTATTGGATGAGCAAAAACTGGAGGCAGCTATCAAGCGGGGGACAAAGGATTGGCAGGGAGTGGATGATCCATACGAGTGGTTGGTTTCAGTGAGGGGAGGTGAAGAATGACCGTACTCTTTGATACGTGTGCTCTTATCTCGTTACTCAATGAGAAAGCCACTTGTCATGTCTCTGCTGAGCAGTGCCTACGAAAATTAGTGGAAGGAAAGCACCGCGTCATGATAAGTCCGCTTACACTTGCCGAGTACGGCGTCAGGGGCAACTTGGCTGATGTCTACGCTCAGCCTTTTCGTGTTCCCAATTTTGGAACGCCCCATGCTGAGAAAGCGTCGAAATTTCGGGCTGTAACTTGTGATGCAAAAAAAGTCGAACGGGAAGAGCCCCATGATCGGCAGTTTATAGCCACTGACACGATGATTCTTGCCCAGGCAGCAGCCGAACAGGTTGATTATGTGCTTACTAATGATACACGCACTTTTACGCGCACGGCCGAAGCTTTAAGGAAAGCAGGAGAAATCTTGCCGGAAGTTGTCTTGTTGGACGATGATCCGCTCTATCATCTTGAACTGACTCCCCAGAGAAATTTCAATCTTGAACAATAGAACCATAGCGATTCAATGAAGTTGGGGCATGCCATGGCGGAGGAATCAAGTTTTTTTCATGAGACGCAAGATTGCACTTGCGGAGACGGGGGAATGATGGTAGAAAGGAAGCACAGAGCGGAAGAAAAACTTTCGCGCATGGGTCAGGTGACGCCGTAAGGTCACTCCGGAAACCGCGCGTGCGGCGGATGGGCAAATAATGTGACGGCACAGGTCAATCCTTCGGCGGGAACGCTGATTGTAGTGAACGAGATGCCGTGGCATTCACCCTGAAAGCGGGTGGAAGCTGCGGTTTTCTGTATCTGAGGGCTGTGCTGTCGATCGTTCAAACAATCAAGCACAACTCAAAGATATGTTAAGACTCGATAGATTACCCTCGCCGTATGGCGATTTCTTCCGCTCCAATGCATCCGTATCGCAAGGACTCATCTTGCCCTCGAGCAGGGCGCCTCAAAGCGCGGAGCAGAGGTTTGCAAACAAGGTCCGCAATTATAGTCCGAAGACGACACAGGAGTGGGATGAATTTAAGGCACAGCCGGTAGAATTTTACAACCGCCAACCTGTACCACCGGGACACGTGCTGGAGCTGTTGTCGGATAACATCGACCTGTTGCTGGAGAATACGGAGAGAATGATCCAAGCGCCGGAAATGGCAGAATGCCGGGAGGTGGGAGGAGGATCTCCGTCCCCACTTCCGACGCCAGATTTAGGGGATCTCCTTTGGGCGTGGAAAACAGGGGAAGGTGGCTGGAAGCGGACCTCTGTTGAGGGGCATCCCCTGTATGCGCTTTACATCGATGGCTCTGTTATCAGCGGCTCATGCTACGTTTACATATTGCTTGATCCCATTGCTAAGGAACTGGGTACCACGCTGTCCTGGTTTCGCCCGAGGCTCAGCGAGGCGCGTGAGGTTCTTCGTGCTATCCCACGAGCCAAGAAACGTCCGTGGAAAGAGATCCGCCCGCTCTACGACCCCGTGCACCGTGGCGAGTCGTTTGCCGACTGGGAACGGCGGACGCAACAATACATGCCTGCCATGGATGAGGTAGAGCCGCACTATCTTGTTCCCCCAACGCTCACCCTGGCTGAAATTATCGCCAAACTGAAAGCGGATCAGATCAAGTGAGCGTACTCCGGATTCTGGTGTGTCGGCGGATGGAAAGCAGTGATACCCGAGATCCGTTCAGTTTTGAACAGGGGAGGGCATTCTTCGGAAGGAATATGTGCAATATGCATAAAATCAATAAATAGAAAACTGAATGTTGGAAAACGCAAATGGCTGTCGCATGTTCTGAAGCTGGTACTTGTCAAGAGGTCGGGCGTGTGCTAGAATGCGAGGTGGCTATGAAAGACCTTGAGACATTGAAAAAGGCCGTGACAGAGGGGAAGTTGCTTGCGTCCTCTCTGGGGAACATCAAGTTGCTTTTGAATGGGACGCAGGACCCCGTTGTTCGTGCGGCGGTGGAGGAGCTGGCGCGGGATGAGCAATGGGAGGAGCTGAACAACCGTTTTTATAAAACTCTGGCTTTTGGTACCGGTGGGTTGCGGGGACGCACCATCGGCACCGTCGTCACTGTCGCAGAGCAGGGCAGTGGCGGCGTGAATGGGCGCCCTCAGCACCCCTGCGTGGGTACTGCGTGCATGAACTATTTTAACGTGGGGCGCGCGATGCGCGGACTCATCGAGTACGTGCGCGGATTTGCGGGCACTGGGCGCAGGCCGATGCTGGTTATTGGGCACGACACGCGGCATTTTTCACGGGATTTCGCGGAGTTTTGTGCGCGCATTGCGGTGGAATCCGGTTGCGACTGCGCGTTGTTCGACGGGCCTTGTTCCACCCCGGAAGTTTCATTCGCGATTCGTGAGTTGAATGCGGATACGGGGGTCGTGATCACTGCTTCCCATAACCCGGCTCATGACAATGGATTCAAGGCCTATTTTAACGACGGCGCACAGCTTGTGGCACCACATGACAAGGGCGTGATCGACTGCGTGAATGCTTTGCAGAGCGACCAGTATGATCCGCTGCCGCCGGAGCAACAGGGGACGCTCAGCGTGCTCGGGAAGGACATGGATGCGCGCTTTATCGAGCGGCTGAAAGGGATTATCCTGCGTCCGGAGGTTTTTGCGAAGAGTTCTGCAAAGGTGGTTTACACCAATCTGCACGGTACGGGCGGACGCTGCATTGTGCCGCTTCTGAAGGGACTGGGGTGCAAGGTGAGCACTGTGGCAGCACAGGATGTGCAGGACGGGCGTTTCCCGACTGTACAAAGCCCGAATCCGGAGAATGCGCCGGCGTTGGATATGGCTATTGCGCAGGCGAATGAGGAGGGGGCAGACCTGGTCATCGCCACCGACCCGGACAGCGATCGCATGGGTATTGCGGTTCGGGATGCTGCAGGCAAGATGCAGCTGCTCACCGGCAACCAGACCGGCTGTCTGCTGGCGTGGTATCGTTGCATGAGCATGTGCGAGCTGGGGATTGTTACACCGGAGAATCGGAAACATGCCGTGATGGTGAAGACGTACGTGACAAGTCCGTTGCAAGATGCCATCGCGGCGTCCTACGGTATCGCCACAGTGAATGTGCTCACCGGTTTCAAGTATATTGCCGCCAAGCTCGGCAAGTACGAACGCGCTATTCCGGAGGAGCTGCGCAAAAATTATCGAAAGCTGGATGAAGGGACAACGCGCTCCCTGCGATTGCAGCATAGCAAGTACTTCGTTTTCGGCGGGGAGGAGAGCTATGGCTACCTGGCCCAGGACTTTGTGCGTGACAAAGATGCCAACGCGGCTGCTCTCTGCCTGGCGGAGTTGAACGCTTACCTGACCACGCGGGGCAGCAATCTCATGGACTGCCTGAGCTCGATATACAAGCAGTACGGCTACTATGCCGAGGCGGGGAAGAATCTTGTGATGGAGGGAGCAGACGGCGCAGCGAAGATTGCCGCGCTCACGCAGAGTTATATTGCTAATCCTCCTGTGGAGATGGATGGGGTCAGGGTGGTGGCGCACCGCGATTTCTCCGGCGGCACTATGGTGGATGCGGAGGGCGATCCGGTGCCGGCTGAAAAACTACTCTTCGTTGATCTGGAGGACGGTCGCAGTTTTGCTGTACGTCCCAGCGGTACGGAACCGAAGATCAAGTTCTATCTCTTTGCTCACGGCAAACCCGGGGAAGATGTTGACGCTGCCAGGGTCGCTGTGCAGACCGGCATGGATTCACTCTGGAAGGCGATTGCGGCAGACGCCGAGGCGCGGCAGAAGTAGGAGCTTTTTTCAGTTGATTTTTCGCAACTCAGTGGAGCCGTCGCTGAGCAGTGAGAGGCAGTGCTCGCCCTCCGCTGAGTGGCAGTAGCGTTTTTCATAGCGCTCGCACGGGTTTCCGGAGGCGTCCCAGAAGTACTCACGAAGCAACGCGCCGTCCCTCCCGTATTCGCACACCCTTTCCGCATAACCGAGGGCGGCGTTCACGCAGGGGAGACCGTCAGCATCATTGAAGCATTCCCACTCTACCGAACCGTCCGGAGCGGTGCGGGTGAGATGTTCAGCGCAAGCTGTAGAGCTCTGCCGCAATGAACCGCTCTCTTCGCAATATCTCTCGCGGTGCAGGGTGCCGTCGTGTGAGATTTCCGTGTACACGCTGCATGCCCCACTTCCCGGCTGATGCGCGTGTTCCCCTTTTGCCGTGTACCATGAAGTGACCTTGCTATGACCATCCGTCGCGCGGGCCGTCTGTTCTCTCGCGATGCCCTGCGCGTTATCTGTAGGCACGTCGTCAACTAAGTTGGTGCGCGAGGATGCCCCATGCGCATCGTCGTAGTTGAATACAATTTTTCGCTCTCCGCGGGAGTTGGTGACAGGATTGCCCAGACCGTCCCTGTACTCAATTTCCAACGGACGCCCGGCGTCGTCGTAAGTGATGCACTCCATGGCATAGCCCGGCATCCTTGGAACAATGGGATTCCCGGAGCGGTCCAGGAACACCGTACAGATGCGATTTCCCTTGTCATCGTATCTGAAGACGCGGGAATGAACACCGGAAGCGTCTGTAGTGGGGGCGCCGGTTGCGGTGTAGTTCGCCTTTTTGGTGATGCGTCCGCGGTCGTCATAGGTGATGCGTTGCTCTGCGACGGTGCTGCCCGGCATAGCGCAAGGGTGTCCGTCTGCACAGATGTGTACTAGTCGCTCCATGCGGCCGTTTTTGCCGTACTCAAAGCGCAGGTGCGGGGAAGAGGTGGCAGCGGCGGGAGCAAGCTCATCCAGACCTGTGGGCGGGGTCGGGTCTGCACTGTTGAAGAGACCGCTATAGCAGCGTACGGCCTGAAATTCTGCATCTCGTGTGACAGAATGGAAAATTCCCATGCCGAGTACCCCGATAAGCAGACCCAGAGCTGCCAGTGTCCCCATGTAACCCCACGTGAAACGGAGTAGGGCATGGAGTCTCTGTTTGATGGAATTCAACATGACGGGGCAGGAAAGGAACCAGCGCAGAGATGACCCCACTCCATGGGCTCACGTTGAATAACGAGTGGAGAAGAGCCGCCTTGTCATTGACTCGGTTTGGTGCTATAGTCACGTGCATGAAGAGGACACTAGTGAAACATGTGCTGGAGGCCGGGAAGGCGACGGATTGCATTTGTGTGGAGGGATGGGTGCGCACGCGACGGGATGCAAAGATGTTCTCCTTTTTGGAGGTGAATGACGGCACTTCTCTGGCAAGTATTCAGGTGGTGGTGGACAGGGGAGTGCCGGGGTATGAACATATTTCGCAGATGGGCACTGGTGCGGCCGTTCGCGTGGAAGGGATCCTGGTAGAGAGCCCCGGTGGACGCCAAAAATGGGAGATTCGCGCGACGAAGGTGGAGGAGGTCGGCACGGTGGATGCCGATTACCCGCTGCAAAAGAAGCACCACAGCCCGGAGTTCCTGCGCACGGTGGCCCATTTGCGCCCGCGGACGAATCTATACGGGGCCATCTTTCGCATGCGTTCGCGTGTGGCTGCGGCGGTGCACCGTTTCTTCCTTGAACGTGATTTTGTATGGGTACATACCCCGATCATCACGGCATCCGATTGCGAAGGGGCGGGGGAGATGTTCCGTGTAACGACTCTTGATCCCTTAGCGGAGAACAAGAGTTATGAGAATGATTTTTTCGGGCAGCAGACAGGATTGACGGTGTCCGGCCAGTTGGAAGGGGAGGCTTTTGCTTCCGCGTTGAGTCGCATTTACACCTTCGGGCCCACATTCCGGGCAGAAAACAGCAACACCCCGCGGCATGCCGCCGAATTCTGGATGATTGAGCCGGAGGTGGCTTTTTGCGACTTAGAGGGAGATATGCAACTAGCAGAGGATTTTTTGAAGTATGTGCTGAAAGACGTGCTGAGCGACACGAGTGGGGATTTTGACTTCTTCTGCCGTTTCGTGGACTCTACATTGAAAGAGCGGCTTGAAGCCGTGTGCGACGGCTCCTTTGTGCGCTGCAGCTACACTGAGGCCATCAAACTTATGCAGAACAGCGGGGAACGTTTCGAATTTGTCCCCCACTGGGGCATGGATTTGCAGACGGAACATGAGCGTTTCCTCGCAGAAAAGCACTTCAAAGCTCCGGTCATTGTGTATGATTATCCGCGTGAAATCAAAGCCTTTTACATGCGTCGCAATGATGACGATCGCACCGTGCGTGCCATGGATGTTCTTGTGGCGGGGGTTGGAGAGCTTATGGGCGGCAGTCAGAGGGAGGAGCGGATTGATTTGCTGTCGGAGGCTATGCGACGGGCCGGCATGCGAGAGGAGAACTACGGGCATTACTTGGATCTGCGCCGCTTTGGTTCCGTGCCGCATTCCGGTTTTGGGGTGGGGTTTGAGCGTTTGCTCATGTTTGTGACCGGTGTACAGAACATCCGAGACGTGTTGCCCTATCCGCGCACGCCCCGCAGCTGTGGAAGTTGAAGAAGGGCGGCGGAATTCCATCGACCATGCGGTGGTTTGTCGGTGCAGGGCGGGTTTCCCCCTAATTTCAGGTTGCTGATTTTTTT
Source organism: uncultured Akkermansia sp. (assembly GCA_947631435.1). Taxonomy (GTDB): domain Bacteria; phylum Verrucomicrobiota; class Verrucomicrobiia; order Verrucomicrobiales; family Akkermansiaceae; genus Akkermansia. The sequence continues at coordinate 54,164 of CANRLM010000003.1, read as the reverse complement.
CTTATTTTAGGCTTGCTATTACCGGTATTTCTCTGTAAACTGCGCACGCACTCGTTTCATAAGAGTGTCAATGGTGGCTATAGTTCAATGGTAGAGCACTAGATTGTGGTTCTGGGAGTTGTGGGTTCGAGTCCCACTGGCCACCCGCAGCCACTTATGCTCAATGAGTGTAAGTGGCTTATTTTTCTTGCTTTTTTGCGGTGAAAATTGTTCAATGAGCTTGTTGCGTGGCACAAATTTAGCACAAGAGCGCAGCACAAAAAATGAATTATAGGCTCAATGAGATTATGATGAAGAAGCAGGATGATTTTAGGAATGTGATTGTTTGCAGGGAGAAGTTGTCGCCGTTTTGGGTTGCGCAGTGGACGGATGGGCGGGGGAAGAGGAAGAGGAGGAGTACGAAGGTGCCGGTGGGCGGCGGGGTGTATAGGGGGGAGAGGCTTTCTGCCGCGCAGGCGGAGAGGCGGGCGTTGATGGTGGCGTGGGAGTTGGCGCGGGAGGTGGAGGAGGATTTTGCGGAGCATGATAATTCGAGCGTGCGGGAGGTGTGCAGGTTGATGTTGGCGGGGAAGTTGGGGCGGGTGTCTCTTGCGACGTATGAGAATGCTCGGACGGCGTTTCGGCAGTTTTGCGAGTGGCTCGGGAAGCGGGCGGATGAGCCGATCCGGCTTGTGACGCGGGCGGATGTGCGGGCGTTTGTGGATGCTCGGCGGGCGGTCGTGCGACGTGAGACGGTGCATAAGGGGTTGTCGGTGATCCGGGCGGCGTTTGCGTATGCACTGGATACGGAGATTATCGCGAAGAATCCGTGCGTTGGGGTGAAGATTCCGCCGGATACGCGGGATGAGAAGGTGGTGCATGAGGCGTTTTCGGCAGAGGAAGTGCGGGTGCTCGTTGCGAAGCTTCCGGATGAGTGGGCGAGTGCGGTGCGGTGTTGTTTGGGGACGTATGGGCAGCGGCTGGGGGATATTTTGAGCTTGAAGTGGGAGGCGTTTGACTGGGAGCAGAGGGTGGTGCGGATGGTGACGGGGAAGACGGGGAGGGTGCTTGCGCAGCCGATGCAAGAGGGGTTTTATTTGTGGGCGAGGGCACGCTGGGAGGCGGCGCAGGCGGCGGGCGGGGATGCGGCGGTGTGGGTGCATCCGCGGCTGCGGAGGCATAGCAATCCGAGTTATGAGTTCACGCAGCTTGTACGTATGCACGGGATCGGGCTTGTGGGCGCGGAGGCTGGCGGGAGGAGGAGGGTGTGGCATAGTAAGACGTTCCACTCGCTGAGGGCGACGGTGGCGACGTTGTTGCAGGCGAGCGGGGTGTCGCAGGGGTTGGCGATGGAGTTGGTGGGGCATGAGTCGGCAGCGGTGCATGCGGCGTATATTCGGCCGAGTGGGGAGCAGTTGAGGGAGGCGGCGGGGAGGTTGCCGAATTTTTTTGAGGGGCGCGAGTCCTAGTGCCAGGCTGGTTTGAGGGGTTTCGCAAAAAAAATCAAAAAATTCTAAAAAAAGTGTTGCATGAACACCTTTGCTGTGTTATACTGACCTTGTCAGCCGGGAGAAACGGGTGACAAACCAAAAAACCGAAACAAAAAAATCAAACCTAACTACGAAAATGAAAAATCAAATTATTGCTAGCTTTGAAATGTTCAACAAGCGCCGCTATTCTTCTCCCTATGTGTGCAAGATGGGCGACAATGGGACTTACAACTTCGACGATCGCGTCGGGGTGTACACCGGGAACGGCCGCGAGGGTGAGGCCGGGGATCTGGTGGTCTTCGAGCCTGTAGTTGGGCAAGTCTACGGCTACGGGCAAAAGGATTACCGGGGCGGGAACACCATGAAGAATTATGCCAAGTGGGACGGTGAGAAGTTCGTGCCGTGCGATATCTTGGGCCGCGAGATTGCTGCGTAAAACTTGGAAAAAATTAGGAAAGGAGAACAGACCATGTTGCTTATTGATACGACTAATTGGACGAAGAGCACCTGCGATACCTTGGATGAGGTTGCCGAGAAGCTGGGTGTGGAGCTGAGCGGGTATCCGACGCACTCGGCGGGCTCGAAGGATGTGACTGAGGTGTACGACGCGCTGATCAACAAGTATGGGATGGACAGCAATGTGCTGTACCTGGTGCAGGTGACGGCGGTGCCGACGATCGACAATGACTGCTATTACGAGCTGGCGGTGTCCCCGAGGTTTGCGGAGCTTGAGGCGATTGCGTGAGTTGAAAAATTAGGAAGGAGAAACGACGATGAAAACTGTGAAATATAGCTACACGAACGAGTACGACAGGGAGATCACGCTGACGGCGATCTGTGTGTCGAAGATGGGGCTTGAGAATTTGGAGGTGTTGAGCGCGGATGCGGAGGGGTCGTTGGAATACAGCGTGATCCCCGCAGATTGCACGGATGATCTGCCGGATGGGTGGGCGATTGTGGAGGCTGAGAGGGCTTACGGGCATGAGTGGCGAAGCTATTATGAGTGTGAGGCTCTTATTGACGCGCTGAAGGCGTGCGAGCCTGCGTTGGCTGAGGCGGACTTGAGTGATCTTGTGACCGGCGAGGAGACCATGGCTCAGGTCTATGTGTGCGTCGATGAGAGCATGGAGGCTGCTCCTGAGTTGAGCTCGCTTGACCATGCGTATGATGAGGTTGTGAGGGTCGGCAAGGAGCAGGGTTACGAGGGGCTGGCGGAGCTGGCTGTGGCGGCGCACAAGGCGTTTGCCGGGACGGCTGTGGCGCAGGCGCTGCGACTGGCGATTAAGTACGACGCGGAGGCGGAGCGTGTGTACGTCTCAGGGAAGCCGGAGCGGGCGAGAGGTGGGGAGGATGTGGACTTCGCGCAGGGGATTATCCGGGATATGGGGCTGGAGGCGCGGGCGAATGAGTACGGGTTCGAGGTGGCGTATGATGTGCTGAGGGACGCAATCGAGCTGGCGCAGGAGGCGGAGGAAGAAGAGTAAGCGTAGAAGGGAGCTGCGACGATGAATAAGTACGATAAGATGGGGCGTGAGTGGTCGGAGAAGCTGCTCGTTGACATGACTCTGGTGACCGGTGGCGTCAAGCTGGAGGCTCGCGGGCGGACGGCGAAGGTCGGCAAGGACGGGAGGGATCTGCCGGACGCCAATGCGGCGATTTTCGGGGCGGCGGCGCCGAGGGTGGAGGCGCTGGAGGCGTGGCTGGAGGAGACTTGCGGCTGCACGCGGCAGGTGGAGGATCTGCGCGCGGTGCTAGCTGAGTGCTATTGGCATTATGAGGCTGTGGCGAGGCTGGCGGGGACGGGGCTTGTCAAGGCGCGTGTGCGGCTGGAGCTGCTCGCGGGTGAGGTGAGCGCGGAGGCGTACGAGACGGGGGATTATTGGCGAGTGGTCCAGGAGACCATCAGCATCAGCGGGACCAAGGAGGTGATCGCATGAGCCAGGTTGTTTTTCGGCGGGTTGAGAAGGCGTTTTACGTCGGGGAGAAGGGGGAGGCGAGGTTCATGATGCTGGTGGGGGCGGAGTATGCGGGGAAGGTGGCGAAGACGGCGATCTGCTGGGATTTTGAGCTGTCGACGGGGACGCTTGACGGTGAGATCGGGGGTGCGATTATTTATGATGGGCTGATGGATTTGCTGCAAGCTTACTCGCACGCGGAGGATGCGGAGGTGCAGCCGATTCTTGACGGCTTGCCTGGTGCGTTTTTCCCGCTTTTTGCGGTGGGTACGTACGCGCCGGGTGTGCCGGTCGATGGCGGTGATGCGGCGAAGGTGGCATGGGCGGCGGAGGCGAGGAATTTTGTCTCCGATTTAGCGATGGAGGGCATGGAGGAGGAGCTGGCGGAGCTGCGGGCAAGCGGGGACGTGGAGGGTGTCGATGAGGAGGAGGTTCGCGCGGTGCAGTTCTTGGTGCAGAGCGGGGGCGATATGCTTAAGCTGTCGCAGTTTCCGCCGGAGGATTTGCTGCAGGAGGTGTGGCGCAAGTCGGGGGACGGGTGGAGGGTTGTTGAGTGGTCGAGTCACACGCTCGCTGCGCACATCGGGCTTGTGCACGATTCGCCGGAGTGGATGGAGATGTTGGACACGCTCAAGAGTTGGGCGGTGAAGCACGGGGGGAATCCGTTCGTCGTGCACGCGGAGAATGATGGGGACTTCCTGGCGTTTGATGATATTGCGGATGCGCGGTTGTATGGGGAGATTGAGCTGTTTGAGAAGGAGGGTTGAGCAATGAAGAGACCTAAGCGTTCGGCGGAGGAGAGGCGCGCGATTCGGCGCGAGACGGACCGGCGCAATATGGCGAAGTTTCGCGCGCGGCACAGGGCGGCGCAGGTGGCGCTGACGCCCGCGCAGGACGCGAAGTTGCAGGCGGAATGTGAGCGCACGGGGGAGTCGCGGTCGGAAGTTTTGCGGCGGCTGGTGGACTCTTTGCCGGTATGAAAAAGGAGCCGGACTTACGCCCGGCTCCAGAAACAAAAAAAATCAAACCGGCCACGAAAAACCGAATCTGACGGAGGGGATTTTAGTTGAGGAAGCAGCCGGAGTCAAGCCTAAAAAAACACCCTCCCCATGTGCGCAGTTTCCGGCTTTTGCACCGGCCCGAGGCGGGGGAGGTTATCTTTTTTTTCAGGGTCTTACCCCAAACAAGTTTCAACTCAACATCCCGTCGCCGGGATGACCTGGATCTTTTCAGTTCCGCAATAAAGTTTCAACTCAACAGCCGGTCGCCCGGCTAACATCGAGTTTTTCCTCGATAAAGTTTCAACTCACAAGCGAGGTTGCCCGCACTGAACGGGTGCATTGTAGCTTTTGAGGAGGGGAATGTAAAGAAAAAAAAGACCGGTTAGCTCAGACCAGGACGACGGAGTGCTTGGCTAGCTCATCGCGCAGTTTTTCGGCTTCGCCTGCGCGGAATGGTGTTCCATTGCGGATGCGGGCGTTGAGCGTGCGCGGCTCGAGCCCGAGCAGGCGAGCGACCTCCGTCTTGTTGAGTACTTTGCTGGCTTTTTTGAGCGTGGCTATGTCCGGGACAGGTGGCATAAATGAGGCGTCTACACCAAGCTCTGCTTCGAGGTAGCAGGTGATCGCTTCATTGATTTCGCGCAGGGCTTCTTCTTGCGTTTCGCCGTGCGCAGAGCAGCCGGGGAGCACCGGGACGGTGGCAACCCAGATTTCGTCTTCGGTGTCCCAGTCGAGTTGGACTTGGTAATGGTATGCTTTCATTGTTCTATTTGGTGAAGTAGTCTCTGATTTGCTTGACCTGGTAGCGTTTGGCTTTTCCGTTTTCGGAGGCTTGCAGGTTGAAGGGCTGCGCGCCATTTTTGCGGAAGTGGTAGTGCGAGCCTCTCACACGTTTGACGCTGTACCCGCGCGAAAGCAAGAACTGCGTGATTTCTTCGAAGGTGATGTTTCCATCGGAGTTTCCATCGAGGATTTTTTCGGTGAGTTTGTCGCGCTTGGTCATGAGCCCATTTTACCGCGCTTTTTTACCAAGTCAAGAAAAATATTTCCTTTTTCGGAAAATTATTGCAAAAAAAATTGCCGAACCGTCCAAGGTACTGTCCGGCGGGGCGGGGGCTAAAGCGGCTCGGGCCGTCCCGAACGACGGGAGTTTGTTTTGGCGGGAAACGGAGTTGGTGTCACCATGGGGAGCTAGGAGGAGCAACGTTCGAGAAGGGAGGAGATGAAAGCGGCGATGAAGAGCAGGCCGAAAAGGATTGCTATGGCGAGCAAGCAGCCGTTTCTTTCACGGCGGCGGCTTTCAATTATTCTTGGATCCTCCTGTGGGCGGGTTGCTTTTTTGCTTTCTTTTCTCTGTATTTTTGCGTATTTAGCGAACAGCTTTTTATACCGTTTCAGTTCACGGCGGCGGTTTGAGATGCAGTCGGCTCGGGCACTTATTTTTGCTGTTCCAACGTTGGCAAGGATGGGGACGACGTAGCCGACGTTGTCCTCGGAAAGTTGGAGGGCTAAATCTTCGAACTCTTGCTCGCGCATGATGCGCTTGGCTGCTGGCTGGAGAGAGCCTTTTTTGAGGACGGCTTCTATTTCATCGCAGAAATCGCTCGTGCTCACGAGTTCTGGCAGCTCTCTGCGCATGGGTTCGGGCATTTCAGAATCTTCAACGAGGCGTACGACTCCGCCGCCGACGTAGTAGAAATAATGGCGGTAGAAGAACTTTTCGATTGCTTCGGTTTGCCGTTCTGAGAAATCGTCCTCATCTTCGTCCGGCTCAGGCTTTATAGTGGCAGCGAGGGATCGAGCGCGTTCGAGCAAGGTCTCAGCGAGAGGAAGCAGCTCTTCTCTGAAGTCCTTATTCCACTTCGAGAGGCTTCCGCTCGGATAGTTTCCGAGATAATAATCCTTCTCGTATTTGACGTCATCGTTTGTGGAGAGCTGGATCTCGGTGACTTCGGAGGTTGGCAATTCATTTTTCATGGCTGGCTTTATTTTTTCTTGACTGGGATAAGTGGAGGATCGTCGTCTGGAGGGAATAGAGGTTTGAAGCGGTTGAGGCTTTTTTGTATCGCGTCCATATTTTTGAATACAGCAGATTCTTGGATAGCGGAAGCCTCTTTTGAGACGGCTCCCAAATCAATTTGATTGTAAATTTTCTGCATGTTTTGTATAGCTTTCACCGTTTCAGGGGGCAAAAATTTTTGCCCCGCTTTGATGGCGGCAAGGACGTTTTCAGGAGGATAAAAGTTGTAAACATCAACGAAGCGTTTGCTGATATCCGCGTTGATTTTTTTGTTTAGCTCGTCTGCTAGTTTACGGCATTCTTGCTCATCGTTGGCATCAGCTTTTTTGAGCTGTTCTGCAAGATGAGGATTGACTTTTTCCGCTTCCTCCACAGCCTCGTACCATTCAGGCGCTCCAGTTCTCTTTTCTGCCGGATCTGCTTTTGTCGCTTGCACCTCTCTTATTTTTGCTTCAAGCTCAGGCCAGAGACGTTCGAAATCCTCTTTTATGCGCTCGATTGGGTACTTTTCCGCTGCGTGACTGCGAATGGATAAGAGTAGATCGCGTATCGAGTCTTTTTTGGTAGTTACCGGCTCTGCAATGGGTATTATATCTTTTGGTAGTTTCGCATCAGTGTCAATCAGCAGGGAACGGCAAGGGCAGCCAGCCACCAACAAGCCTCCTCTATCGACATTGATTTGTGATTCACGGCTGTTCTCTCTAGTAACAAAAACGATTCCGAACAGCGATTTTTTTAGAGCCGCACTGACTCTTGCCGTAGAATCATTACAGTCTTTTGGTATATCTTTCCCGCTGTAAAAGAGACTTACATCTGGTATCACCTGTGGTAGCCACTCATAAAAGTAAGCCGCAATTTTTTCGCTTCTTTTCATGTGAGCGCTCAGATATATGTGTTTTTGGGAGCTTTCGTTTTCTTCTATTTCTCTGAGAGCTACTTTCTTTAAGGAGTTCCAGGCAGTATGGCTTTCGTCTTTAGGAGTAAAACCTATTTTCTTCATTTTATCGACTAGGGCATCCATACCAACTTCATCAAAACTGCTGAATTTCCTGTCTGCTGCTATTTCAGGGAGATAATCGCGTCGTATAGATTGAGGGTTGAAGATAAATTTTTCCTTTGATGCAGCCCAAATTGCGCCTAGTTCGCAAAGGCAGTACTCACTTTTGATGTAGTTGGGGGAGATTACGACGATTGATAGATCGGCTTCTTTGATTGCGTCTTTGAGGGCTTCGTTGAATAGGCAGTTGTTTTCCAAATCTGCTTCTGGTGAGCTTGTGCAGATAATTTCTTTATTGTCGAATGAAAGGCTGAAGTGACTTGCAAGGAGGCGGACAAGAGGCGAGACTTGCCCCTTGTCCGCAGATGAGTGACTGATAAAGACGCGGCACGGCATATCGGTAGCTTTGCTCTGTTTACTTAATTTTTGCGAAGGTGAAAAGCTCGTGGATTATAGTCTCGAGGCGTTGCCACTTTATTCCTCAGAGGTGAGTTCGGTGAGTTGGCTCATTTAACGCTTGATCTTGTTGTAGCTTTCCAGGAGATCAGAGGCCATGCGGTTGACGAAGTTCTGGAGTTCGGCTGTTTTATTGAGGGCGAGAGCGGCGAAGTCGGAGTCCGTTTTTACGCGTGTAGGGATAGGAGGGAGTTTTTCGTTGGTGAGGAGAGTGAGCTGGATGAGGTTTGCAAGGCGTGTCTCAGCATCAATGGCGCGCTTTTTCCAATCCTCATTCTCAGTAGTAGCTGCCGGAGAAAGAACTTCTTTTTCTTCGATATAGTGTCCCTCTTGAGATAGGTCGATTGACAAGAGTTGAGAGGGTGACACCCCGAAATATGTCGCTATTTTATCCACCGTTGAAGAGCTCGGCACGTGTTTCCCTCGAATAAAGTTGGAGAAATTAACCTTGTTGATGCCTATTTCTGCGGCGATTTCGCAATGTTTTTTGCCTGATTGATTAGTCAGAAAGCGGAGATTGCGGACGAAATAGGAGGGCTCGTTGCTCGTTTCTTGTTTGCTCAAATCCGTTTTTCTGAAAGTTTCGACGTCCACGTTAAAAAATTTTGCTAAAGCTTCCTCTGCTTTCGGTTTCAAGGGAGTTTTTTCTTTCATATATCGCGTAAACGTATCACGCTGAATATCTAATGCTTTTGCTAACGTTGCTTTCTTGACCCCGTTTTTGTTAATCAAAAACCGCAAATTTTGAAAAAATATCGGGTTATGACTATTTTTTTCTTGCATAGCTATCGGGTTTTTGCTAATTATTATCTCGTTGCCGCGAGACGCTCTACTGAAACGCGGCAACGAAACTAACCAAAGCTATCAAAAATGACCGCAAAAATCAATGCTAATGTTGCCGCAACACAAGAATTTCTTGCATCGAGAGGCTACACAATCCGCGCGGCTGCCGAGGAAGTTGGTATTTCACCGTCACACTTGGCGCGCGTGATACACGGCGAGCGCATTCCGAGTCGAGCTTTGCTGACCCGCTTGCGCAAAATTAAACAGCGCAAGGGCATCAAACCTTATTACCGCCATTCGCGGCTCTTGACTAATGAGGCACGGGCGACAGCTAATTGCTAACCAAGCGCGAAGAAAGGAGACCTGATATGAGTGGCCAAATGGTGTTTTATGAGCCCAATTTTTTCACGCTGGAAGAAGCGCGCAAGAAAGGCTTGAAATCGTGCAATGCAATTATCACCGGGGCGAGAATTGAATGGAGCGAACATTTCGATCAACTCTCGTTTCACCTCGTTTGCGATAGTGCTTCTACTCTCGTTTCTATTTTATGTCAACCGAGGACTTGGAACATTGGCCCGGTGATTGACATGTTGCTGAGTCTTTTAGCGCTGAAAAGGTTTGAGGACTTCGATGTCCTGAAAAAGCTGACCGGCAAACCAGTGCGCTTGCTTCACGACGGCGACCGTGTATTTGGCGAATTTGTCGGAATAGGACACTTCATTCAAGACAGGTTTGTGCTCACCAGAGACCTTTTGCGCAGCGGCATGATTACGCCGGAAGAGCTGAAAGAAATTGAAAAATAAAACAAAAGAAGGAAATGAAAGAGAGACTCAAAAGGTTGATAGAAACCGCAGACGATTGTATACGCACGGCCAGAAGTTTCGGAACGTGCGCAGAATGTCTCGAACAGCTCAATGAAAAATTGCCAAATGAAGACAAGGCTCCTCTGTTCATGCTTATCCACGAGCTGGAAGAGCTTTTTTACTCCGCCATTATTGATCAACTGCATCATCTCTACGCTATCGCCATGAAAGAGAGCGAGAAAGAGAAAGGAGGTGAGGAATGAAGGACGGGGAGATTGCGAATGCGGTTGAGATTGGGGAGGAGGAGGCGCGTGAGCTGCTGAGAAACGGGAGCTATGCTGTGTTGAGGGAGGGGAGGATTGAGCGCGTGATCGGATGCCGTCCGGAGAAGTTGCTCGGGACGAACTACGTCGTGCTGGGTCGCGTGAGGCGAGGCGAGAGTGTCTTCTACGCGATAATTGACAAGGATGTCGTCAATTACGGGGCGGGACGTATGAGTCGGCAAGAGTCGATAGATCGCATTGGATCGAGCTCAGGAGGTCAGCAATCTTCTGAAGGTCCTAATGAAGTAGGTTGAATTGAGAATCGGTCATAGCAGGAACGAATTTAACACACGAAGAAAGAAAGTAAAGCCGCCGGTGCGCACGGTCATAGCAGACGCGCTCAAAGCTGAGGCAGGCGGCGCCTTTTCAAAGAATGACAAACCAAAAACAAACGAATCATGAAGACACGTGAAGCGAAAGATACGGATGTGGTGCGGCCGGTGGAACTGAAGGGATGCGAGTATGTGAGCATCGGGACGTTGGCGAAGCTGTATGATGTTTCGTACAACAAGATGGTTGAGCTGATCAGCAGGGTGCAGCTCACGCACGAGGTGCGGGTGCTGATTATGGGCGAGCGGATGACAAGGGTGAATCTGTATGAGTTTCGGCGGGCGCTAATGGAGTGCGCGACGGTGACGACGCAGATCGCGGAGAAAGGAGGGGCGATATGATGACTGACTTGCACGTTGCCGTTTGCGGGCTCGTAGCAGGGCCTGTGGCGGCGTTGGCAATCTGGCTGGGGAGTCCCTCCCCGGCGGACGAAGCAAGGGCTCAGGAGCGCGCTCAGAGCGATTACGCGGTCTGGCACGCAGAATGGGCAGACACCCGGGAAGCCCTGGGCGAACACTAACCAAACTCAACCAAACTAAAAAGACCATGATGACAAACGAAGAAATACGGGAGCTGCGGAAGGGGGAAACGACCGAGCAGGCTGTGAAGCGGCTCGTGAAGCGGTGCGGGCAAGCTGTGGACAAGCTGTACGACGGGCTTGCGGACAAGGACAAGGGGTATGAAGACATGAGCGAAATCGTGAACGCGGTGGAGGAGCTGGCTCAGCTGGCTCTGCAAGCGGAAAGGAGGGCTGAATGATACACGAGCGAAAAGTTTACAGCCTGACGTGCGACGGGTGTGGCGAGACATTCTACGACGCGCTCGGGTTTTGCGACCACGACGATGATGCCGAATTGGCGTGTGCCGTGAAGCATGGCTGGGTCGGCGAGGTGGACGGGGAGCCGTTCTGCGAGTCGATGTACCACTTTTGCAGCAAAAAATGCCGCGAAGAATGGCAGAAAAAGAACAACTAACCAAACAAAAAGACCAATGAAAATTACCAAAACAGACAACAAATTCGAGGCGGTCATCGGTGAGGAACCGAGACTCAATGACATGGCCGAAGTATCCGACGCGCAGGCGGAGCAGGAGGAAAAACATGAGGCCCTCATCGACTTCCTGGAGCGGCTCGATAGTGACCTGCCGGGCAACCTGTACGAAGCCATCTGTGACATGGCGGAGCGCATTGAAAAAAGTGCGGAGGAAAACGGGGGGAAGCAGACTGATTGGGACTTTGCGCGCCCCTGCGGGAAGGTGACGCTCATTATCAGCATGGAGGGAGACGGCGCAGACGCGAAAAAAATCGGCGCGAAAGCGGAAGTGAAGAGGGCTTTCGGGCTGGAACTTGTTGGCTCGAAAACCACTCTGCTGGACTTGTGGCGCAACGATTGCGGCGGCTTGTCGCCGAGTGACCCCGATCAACCCGAACTTAACCTCTAACCCAAACAACCAAAGAAGACCATGAACGAAATTGAAACTACCGAAAGAATGAACGCGAACGAGGGCAACCAGCTTTTCGTTGCGCCTCAGCAGGCGCCCGGAGGCGGCGCGCTTGCAGCAATCACCGGCAATGCAGCCGTCGCGGAAACGCTGGCGTCCATATACATCGCCAAGCAGTTTCCGCGCAACCTCGTGGAGGTCACGCAGCGCATGAAAGAATCCTGCTCGCGCCCGAAGTTGGCGCAGGTTGCGACATACGCCTACACCCGAGCCACGTCCACCATCACGGGGCCGTCCATCAGGCTGGCGGAGGTGCTTGTCGGGGCGTGGGGGAACATGGAAGCGGGGTGGAAGTGCATCTCGCGCCGGTTCGATCCGCGTGCGGGCGTGGACGTCTCCGAGTGCGTGGCTTTCGCGTGGGACAAGGAGACCAATATCAAACGCGAAATCGCGTTCTCCGTGCCGCACGTGCGGGATCTGCAGGGCGGAAAAAAGGCTCCGCTGAAGTCCGAGCGGGACATCTACGAGCTATGCGCCAATATGGCTTCCCGGCGCGTCCGTGCGTGCATTCTGCAAGTCATCCCCGGGTGGCTCGTTGAGGAGGCCATGGAGCGCATTGAGAAAACGCTCAAGGACGGCGACGGGCGTCCACTTTCTGACCGCGTCCGGGACATGCTGGCAGTCTACGCAGATCTGGGCGTGAGCAAGGAGCGCATCGAGGCTTGGCTCGGGCATCCTACTGAGCAGATCGTGATCGGCGAGCTGGTCAAACTGGGCAAACAGTACAACGCGCTGCGTGACGGCGTGGCGAACGTGCAGGACATTTTCCCCGAGCCCGAAAAATCAGCCGTCGACGTGAAGCCTGCGAGCCTCAAAAATACGGCGAAAAAGGCGGATGTGAAGCCTGCCGACGATGACATCTTCGGCGAGGCAATTCCCGGGCTGAAAGGAGGCGCGAAATGAACAAGAACGAGGAAAATGCACCGGCTGCCGAAAGCTCAACGCCTGAAGCTCAAGCGGGAAATATCTTGCTCACGGTGAGCAAGACGGAGGATGTGCGTGGAGGAAAACCGTCCGCGTCCGGCATGCAGCGGCTTGCGCTCTGCCCCGGCAGTTGGCAGGCGGAGGCGAAATGCCCTCCATCCGGCGACAGCGCGGACTCCGCCATGGGAACGCGCCTCCACAAGTGCATGGAGACGGGCGAAATGCCCGAAGATGCAGAGGAACGGGAGGCTTGCGAATGGTGCATGGCGATGGAAATCGAGTTCGCGAAAACCCTCCTGGACGGCGTGGAAACGGCGCACTGCCGGGAGGCTCGATGGTGGGACAAGGAGCGCAAATTCTCGGGACAAGCGGACGTGGTCTACTACAACGCCGAGACAGGGGACGTGCTGATATGCGACTATAAATTCGGGCGCGGCGAAGTGGCGCCGACAGCGCACAACCACCAACTTGCGGCGTTGGCGTTGCTGGCGGTGGACAACCTGCCGAGCGTGCGGAAAATATACGTCTGCATCCTGCAACCGTTCGCGTCTCGCCACCCGGAGCCGCGCCTCTGGGACGCCTCGCAAGCGGATGCCCTGCGCAATGGCATCTACGGCATCATTGCGGATGCCGAAACGCCTCAAGCCCCGCTCACGCCGGGGGAAAAGCAATGCAAGTACTGCCGAGCCCTCGCCACCTGCCCTGCCGTCTCCCTGCAACTGCGCACGGCGTCGGTGGACGACATCACGGAAGCCAACTGGACGGCTCTCACACCCGCACAAAAATTGCAGGCGTACGACCTTGCCACCCTTGCCAAACGCTGGGCCGCGCGCGTGGAGGAGCTAGTCAAGACCGACCTCAAGGCGGGAACGCCGGTGGACGGCTTGACCCTCGGCAAACCGCGAAAAACCTTCAAAATCACCGACCCGGCAGGTGCCTTCCGCAAGCTGAATTCCGTCTATCCGCGAGACTTCACACCCGAACTCTTCACTTCGTGTTGCACGGTCTCCCTCTCCAAGCTTGACATCCCCGCGCACCGATTCCGCAAGGCAGACGGCATGTCCAGCAACGCCACGCAGTCCAAGGAGTGGCTGCGCAAGACCCTTGCCGAGTGCGGCTCCTACGTGGAGTCGGAACCTGCCATCGAACGCCTCAAACCTACCGAAGACTGATGGACGAACATTATTTCATTCTTGCGGCGTTGGGCATCCTGTGCGTCACAGCCGTCCTCCTCTACTGGCTCTCTGAGCGTGATGACGGCCCGGAGCCCCTGCCAGACTCCATCCGCTACCCCGAAAAAAAGCAAACCAAAAAGCACAAATGAACGACATCGAAAAATTCGAAATAATCGGCACGGTGCAGCGCATCGAAACGGGTCCCACAAGCCTTGCTGATGCGCGGGAAGCCGTCGATGTGTATGTGCAGGTGCTGACCTACAAAAACAGCCTGCACGAATACCGCATCGGTGCGTTTTCGCCGTCCGTCGTAGCCGTTGCAAAAACCCTCCGGCAGGGGCAGCAAATCATCATCGGCGGGCGGCTCACGGGCAGCACGAACGGCAAATTCTACAACGTGTACCTCAATGCCGACCACATCTTCCTGCTCCCTGCCCCGGCGGCAGCGGCGGAAGAGACAAGCGGCTACGCCACGCGCGGGGCGTCCAGCGTGCCGCCCTCAGGCTCCCACCCGAGCGAGCTTGGCTACGGCGCGAAAACAGCGTACGTCCCGCCACGAAACGGCAAAGAAGCTGCACAATAATATCCGCTCGAAAATGAAGACATACCCTTCTGACACCATGAATGGAGCGGAAAAAGACGCTGTGCTGGAGGTGCGGGACCAGTCGAACCTCGCCTATTCCGCGCGTCGCTGCCTCGCCCACGCTGAGCGGCTTGCCATCTACGCGCAGTATAATCAGCGTGTGGATGTGCGGGACGAAGCGTACGAGACCATGCGCGCCCTGCGGGAAGTCCTGCGCGAAATCAATGACGAAGACGCCGAAGACGACGCCCTGAAAATCGTGCGCATGGCGAGCGATCTCAGGATGCGCCTGCACGGAGCATTCCCCGGCGACGCAAAAACGCCGCTCTACGCCGACCTGAAGCGGTTTTTTCGACTCATCGAGCTGAAAGGAGGCATCCTATGAGCGAACGCGCAAAAAACGAGGGCGTCGGCGTGCTCATGATGGTGTACTACGCCCTGGGCATGCACTACGTCCACACCAACTTGTGGCTCGGGTCAATCGAGATTGCCCTGGCCGTCATCGGGCTCATCCTCACCATCCGTTGCAATTACAGCATCGGACGGCACGACGGATGGAAGGAATTCGACGAAGCAATCTTCCGCGACCTCCTCAAAAAAATGCAACAGAAAATCGACAAATTTCCCGAGCTGAACGACGAAAACGAACAATGACCCTCACCATCACACTGCCACACCCCGCGAAGGAGCTGCACCCAAACGCGCGCCCGCATTTCATGGTACGCGCACGGGCGAAAAAAGCGGCCCGGCAAGAGGCATATTACGCCGCCATAGCCGCCCTGCGGGATGCCATCCTCTACGACGGAGAGCCAATCTCCTTCGCCCCCACGCGATACGTCTTGTGCTGGTACTACTGGGGACACATGCCGGACGAAGACAACTGTCTCGCAGCCTGCAAGGCGTACCTCGACGGCTGTGCGGATGCCTTCGAGGTGAATGACAAAACGTTATCCTGCGCGGGCATGGATCGAGTGCACGAAAAAAACAAACGAATCGACCTCATCTTCTATGGCGAAAAAGACTAAACCGGACACCTGGGAAGTGTACTACTGCTCCGGAGTTACTCAAGACTCTGACCGCGTCAGGTATATTTTCCGCGGGAAGAAATTTGGCTCTCTCATCGACGCGTGGAACTACGCCCGGAAGAGCATCTGGGACATCCGCATGACTCATCACAATCTGCGCCTCGCTCTCATCACGCAAAACGGCGAGAAACCCGGCGTTGAAAGCGTCGTCTATGGCGTCGAAGGGGAGTATCTGACTGCCTATTTGCAGAGCATCTATTGGCTGCCTTACCAAGCAATCCTCCCGCCGGAATACCTCACCGCCGATGGCGTGCGCCCTCTCCCCTGGCGTTCCACACTCGCCCGACTGCGCAAAGCCGTAGCGAGAAAAGGCTACTACGAAGACCCCAACCCCAAAACCAACCAATGAACAACACAGACATCTACAACGGACTCGTGCAAATTGTCCGCATTGTCGACCCCATCACGCCTCGGCACATACCCGACAGCATGAGGCTCGAAGACCTCCAGTCGAAACTCACGGACCTCATGCTTGCCGTGGTCAAGACCCGAAACGCCGTCAGCGAAGCGATATCGCGCGGCGAAACCACCGTCGGATAACCGGACAAAACCCAATGAAAAAAGCACAAAAAAACGCAGACGCCTTGCGCGTGCGCCGGAAAATCAGCCGTGCGTTCGGCCCGGGCGTGCGACACCGCGTCTTGCGGTATATCCTCGGCATCCGGAAACGCCTGAGATACCTGAGCGACCGAGAAATGACAGCCCTCTACAAGAGGATAATCTGCATCCCGCAGGAGGATATCTTCGAGCGTGGCTGGGAGTCACTCAGCGTCGCAGAAATATCCTTCGGCACGTCACTCATGCCAATGCTGGGCAGGCTCCTCACCGAGGGCGCCCTGCGGCTTGTCTACAACATCGATCGGCAACTCACGCCGCTCGTGCACATGCACCGAGCATCACTCCTATTGCACCGCAAGCCGCGCTACGCCGACGTCATTGTGATACGGAGCAGACTCAACCTGCACTTCACGATTACCTCAATGCACAGATACCTACTCGAGGCAGGCACGCCCGGAAAACTCTTCCTTCGCTGGGACGGCACGCCCATCAAAGTCTGGGTTTTCGCCGACGCCAAGCGATACCTGGATACCCTCACCGCCGGGACGCGCCGGGCAGGAAAAACAACCGGAAGACCCATCGGACGATGAAAAAAACCTGTACACCGCTGGTCATGAGCCTGCACCCGCAGTGGGTGCGCAAAATGCTCAAGGGCAAGAAGAACATGGAGCTTCGCCGCGTCTTCCCGTTTCGCAGCTACTCCGGACTTTGCGCCACTTTCGAGGAGGCGAAGCAATTCGTCAAGCCGATCTACTTCGTCAAGACCGGTACCACGCGCGGCGGATTCGTCCCGATGGTGCGAGTTTACGCGGAAATTTTCAACATTTGGCACGGCGATTTGCGGCAAATTTTTTACGACTCCGGGCTCCCTCTCGATGGAGAATTCAAGTACATCTACTGGCACAAGGGAGACATGCTCTACCGATCCGGTCTCACGCGGGCTCAAGCCCTCCAATACCAGGGAGACCGAGGTGAGGTCCATCTCATCCTCCTCGAGAACATCCGCGAAGTCAATTTTCCCCTCACAGAACTTGGTCTGAAGCACTCCCCGCAGACCTACGCGTGGGCGAAGAAAGGAGGCGAGGCATGATGGTCACCGTTAACCTCGGAGAGAAGCTGGCGCTGAAGCTGACGTGCGACGGTTGCGGGAAGGACCTTGGCGTGGCAGAAAAGTATTCGCTCGACCTGCTCAACTACGCACGGGAGAGAGGCTGGTACTGGGTAGGCTACGAGACGCCGTATGATGCGTACCAGTACACGACCTGCCACTATTGCTGCGAGGCGTGCCAGAAGAAGTGGGAAGAAAATAACAAAAAAGCAAAAAAAAAGTAACTGAATGGCTGACTCAAGACTTATCCGGCGCGCGATTTTGGACAGCGAGAAGTTCAACTCGCTCTCCACGTACGCGCAGAATTTCTATTTTCGATTGCTCCTGGTGGCGGACGATTACGGGCTGTATGATGCCCGGAAAACGCTGCTGCGATGCGCATTGTACCCTCTCGCCCTCGAAAAGGTGAGCGAATCGGATGTGGTAAGTGGACTCGCTGCGTGCGAGGAAGCGGGCCTCATAAGGTTGTACTCTGTCGAGGGGAAGGAATTCCTGCAAATCATCAACTACGGGCAACGAAAACAAGCTCGTCCGAAGTACCCGCTTCCACCGTGCGCCACAGTGGAACACGGTGAAGCACGGTGCGCCACGGTGAGTCACCGTGACTCACCGCTTAAGACGGAGACGAAGACGCAGTCGGAGACGCATACGCAGTCGGAGTCGAAGTCGGAGGCGAGATCGCGCGCGTGCGAGCGCGTGAAACCGCCGGGAGGGGTGGATGAGGTGCTGCGGCTGATGCGCGGGCAGGCGAATTGCGCGCTCAATGCGGGGCAGTTGCAGCTCTGCGCGGAGTCGTTCTTCGGCGAATTCGACGGCATTGGCTGGACGCTCAAAGGGCAGCCGATCACGGACTGGCGGTCGATCGCGAGGTCGTACATGGCCAAGTGGCAAGAGCGTGAGAATCGACCGCGCGGCAAGGGCGGAGGCGGTAAGAAGTGGAACATATCCAACGCCGCACCGCAGAGCAACGAGCAGTACAAGGGACTATGAGCGAAGCAACGAACATATCGGACATTTTGCCTGCGTGGATGACGTCCACGGGCGGCACGTCGAGCAAGCGCGATTACAAGCCGGAGCGCTACGAGCTGGGCTACGTGACGGACGGGCTCGCTCCCTGCGTGGACGCGGCGCACAAGGCGGTGCAATGGTGGCTCAACGACATCTTGCACGGGGCGAGGGATCGCGTGCGCTGGGTGACGCTGCACGGCACGACGGGGAGCGGGAAGACGCACCTCGTACGCGCCGCGATTGCCACGCTGCGGGCGCACGGAGCGCAGGCGCAGCGGTGGAGCTGGGGGAGGCTGCGGGACATGCTGCTCGATGACAATCCGGGGCTGTGGGACCAGGTGGCGCGCATGCCGCACCTTGCGCTCGATGACATTTTCACGGGGTACATGGAGAGCGACAAGTCCGCCGCGCTCAACGCCTCCCTGCTCTACGACCTGCTCGAGGCACGCCTGGACAAGTGGACGCTGCTCACCTCCAACCTCTCCCCGGCGGACATGCCGGATATGCGCATTGCCTCCAGGCTGGTGCGCGGGATGAGCGAGGTCGTTAACATGCAGGGTGCGCAGGATTACGGCATCCTGCAATTCCAGCGGCGTGAGGCCGGGAGGAAGGAGGTGCATGCGTGAGCGAAGAGGAGCACAGCGAGCTCGAGGATGAGCCGAAGAAGATCTTGCTGGACATGGACGCGTTGACCAAGCGCATTGCGAAGTTGGTGCGCGAGTCGAAGCCGCGGGAGAACCCGCCGAAGGGGTACACGACGGCGGATGTGGCGACGGCGCTGCTCGGGCGGCACCGCGGGAGTCTCGACCGCCTTGTGGACAAGGGACGGATACGCACGGTGCAGGATCGGTGGAGGGTGTATTACCGCATCACCGACCTCATGAAGCAGGTGCGCATCCATGCTCTGCAGGACAATATCGACAAGCTGAGGGAGCCGGACAATGACGATGAAGAAGCGTAGATACAAGCCGGTGATGGAGAAGCCGCACGCGAAGCTTTGCGAGGCGTTCGGGCCTAGCGGCAAGAGGCGTTTTTGGCGGCGGTTGCTCGGCATCGAGAAGCCGCTGTGGAGGCTCTCTATCATGGACACGAAGAGGCTGCTCGGGCTGATCGAGCAAGTGCCGAAGGAGGTGTATTTCAAGCCGGGCTGGGAAGGGTTGGCCGTGGCGGAAATCAAATTCGGCATGAGTCTCGCGCCGGTGGCGAAGCGGCTGTGGCACGCGAAAGCCATGCGGTTGACGCGGAATTTGGCGGGCGAGCTGACCATGATTGTTCACATCGAGCGGGCGGCCGAAGCGCTGCGGATGAGCCCTTGTTGGCTGGATGTGCAGGGACTCAAAACGCTTTACGGCTACCAGCTCTCACTGCCCGTAATGCTGCGTTTTTTACGAGAAGCAGGAACGCCGGAGAGGCGCGTGCTGAGATGGGACGCGATTACCAGCTGCACGTTCGACCACGACTATGCGCGCAAGTACTTGGACTCTCTCAAGCCCGGGGAACACCGGCCGGGAGTGCGGCGCGGGCGGAAATTAGCTGTGCCGATGGACAAGAGGCTGATCGGTGGGTGGATGATCAAGAGCGAGATTATGGAGGCGCTGGGGACGGAGATGCACATACCATTCTGGCCACATGGATGAGCGACGGCATCCAACTTATCCACGGTGAAGCATTTGCGGAGCTTGCGAAGATACCGAGCGGCTCGGTGGACATGGTGCTGACCGATCCACCGTACGGAACAACGAATGCTGCGTGGGACACGGCGCCGGACTGGGACAAGCTGTTCGCGGAGCTGTGGCGCGTGCTGAAGCGCAATGGGGCACTGCTAATGTTCTCTCAGATGCCCGTGGCAGCGGATATTGTCGTTCAGCAACGAAAATTTTTCAGGTATCAATGGATTCTCGAAAAACCGCGCGCCCTGGGCTTCCTCAACGCCAAAAAAATGCCGCTGCGCTGCCACGAACTAATCCTCGTTTTTTATCGCGCGCTTCCCACCTACAACGCCCTTCCCATCGAACACCAACGCCGCGAACCTTACCGCCACGGCGAAAGACGCTGCGCCACTCCCATCTACGATAAGAAAAAACCGTCTCCACCTATCGCCTCCGATGGCGCACGCTTCCCGCGTGATGTCGTCAAATACAGCATGCCTCAAGGCAACATCGCTTTCCACCCAACCCAAAAGCCGCTTGACCTACTGCGCATGCTTATCGAGCAATACACTCTTCCCGGCGAAATCGTCCTTGACCCGTTCGCCGGTAGCGGCTCCACGCTCAAGGCAGCGCAGTTGACGGGGAGGAGGGCGATAGGCATCGAGATGGACGAGGAGTATTGCCGGAGGGCAAGGATATGGCTAGACAGCGCAGAATTGCCCCCAAAACGCGTCCGTAAGTCTCGGGCGGGAGGAAACACCACCGACGGCGAGCAGCTCCTTCTGGGGCTATTCTGACGCTTTTTTGCGGGGCTTGCGTTCACCGAGGGCGAGGGCTCGCAGGAGGCGTTCCATGGCGGCTGGTGTGGCAGCGTTGCCCCAAAGCTCTTTCACCTTGCGCAGCTCACGGATCGAGAAGCGCACGGAGAAGGAGGCGACGGCGTTATATTCCGGGTGCGTCTCTTGCGCGATAATTTCCTCGAGCACGTGCTGCTTGCGGGCGGGGATGGGATCCAGCCCTGCAAGCCAATGAGCGAGCGTGCCACTGCTGATACCCATGCGATCGGCAATCTCCGTGCGGGGAATTTTGCGTTGCTTAATAGCGACGGCGAGTTCCTTTGGCGTCATCATAACGCCGTGAATTTTACGGCTCCGGCTGGGGATGTCAAGCAAAAAAAATGCGAGAGTCGCTCAAAAAAAATATGCGAAAAAAAAGAAAAAAATGAAAAAATTTGCGAAATTAGCTTGACATTACCACGAAAAAGCTGTATGATGTCGTTGCGCCCGTCAGGGCGAGGTCCCGGGCGGGTGCTCAAATTATGAAAAACGCCCAATACCACAAACTGACGGAGCTGGCGATCCTCCTAGCGAAGAACGCCGAGCTAATCGAAAAGGCGATATACCTCCTAATCGTTATGCTCAACTGAGCGAAGTCAGTCCCCACCCCGGGAAACCGGGGTGGGGGATTTCGCCAAAAAAAAACTTGACAGCGCAGTCAATAAAAGCTTAAATAGCGCACGTGGGGGAGTGGTACCCCTGCGTTTTTCATAATTAGCTGCCCGGAGGAGAAATACCTTCGGGCGGCTTTTTTTGTGCCCAAAATTTTTGATTGAACAGGGGGGAGAAAGTTGCCGACTAGCAACTTTCTCCCCACCGTTTTTTTTGCGGGCGTGGTAAGACGGAAGCACCATGAAAACCGAAGAAGAAAAAATCGCCGAGGCTAAAGAAGCCGGAGAGAAAATTCAGGCGGCTCTTGAGAAGCGCGGCGTGAGCCATTTTTGGGCGAAGCTCATTGCGAGCCTCATCATCGCCGGTATCGCTATCGCAGCCGGATTTTTCGCCACCTCTTGCTCCGTGACTTACACGAAGCTCCCCGACGGTACCGTCCAAGCTCACGGCGGCGTCGAGCTGCCTCAGCGCGTGCAAACCGTAACGAAGTGACCGACCATGTGCGCACCGAGAAAAGAGGGGGAACCCTGGATATTTTACGCTGCGAGACTCATCGAGGAAAAAGCCCGCGTTGCTCTCACTATCGCCTGCCTCTTGTCCGTAGTCGCCCTCACTTATGCCATTGTCGGGCTCTATCACGACCAGCGGGAACTGACCCGAGAAATCATCAAAAGTTATCAGATCGTCGGAGCGCAGCTCCGAGAAATGAACGTACGAATCCAGGACCTTGAAATGGAACACAAGCGAGCAGGCATAAAACATTGAGAAAGCTATGAACACGGAGACCATCAAACTCATACAGCGCAAAGTCGGAGTCACTGCCGACGGCATCATCGGCGAAAAAACACTTGCCGCGATTTGCAAAGCCCTCGACATCTCGCAGCCGGTCTGCACCCAATGGCCGACCCAAGCCGAAGTGCGTTCAGGCAAGAGCATGTTCGGGCACGTCGGATGCGAAGAGAACCTTGTCAACATCGTACCTCCATACCCACTCTACTATGACGGCACGAAAGTCAAGACAATCCGCGTCCACAAGCTCATCGCCGATGCCGTCTCGCAAGCCCTACAAGAGGTGTTAGACCACTATGGGCTTGAGTCCATCCACCGCCTCGGGCTAGACCAATACAGCGGCTCGTACAACTACCGCAAGACCACATCCGGCTCCTCCTACTCCATGCACGCCTGGGGCATCGCCCTTGACTTCGCAGCCGAGAAAAATGCGTACTCAACGCACAAACCGCACGCCTCGCTCTCCATCGCTGAGTGCGAGAAATGGTGGGAGATCTGGGAGGCTCACGGTGCCGTCTCCCTCGGGCGGGAGCGGGATGTTGACTGGATGCACCTTCAATTTGCGAGGCTGTGAAAATGGCTGAAAAGGAGTCCAGCATCAAGGTTGACATGTCCGCCGTGGACCAAATTTTATGGGGTCTGCTGCAAGACGTGTACGCCATCCACAGCCATGTGATCAGCGACATCCGTCACAATGTGCCGGGACACATTGCCGGGACGGTCTCCAAAAAATACAACGTGAAAAAGTCGGAGGTGCTGGCTTGTCTGGCGAAACGTCGAGCGGACGAGTACCACCGGGGGAGGAATGCGAGGCGCGCCAACACGCGCTTCAGCGTTCGCGGACACCGGCTCACATCGCTGCAGTTTGTGTTCACGGCGGCGAGCTGGCAGTACTGGGAGACGTGGAGCAAGGCGTTGGACCAAAAAACTCTGCGGCAGAAGAAAAAAGAAGGCAAACTGGAGGATTATTTGAGGGCGCGCGCGGCGGAAGGAAACATTTTGCCGAAAGACCAGGCGAAGAGAAAGAAAAATTTCCGGAAGAACGCGCAGCAGTACTGGGTGAAGGTGGAAACGTACAGAAAGCGGCCTGCGCTATGGCAGGCGACGGATGCGTACCGCGTTTTCACGTTGTTCCGCGGTAGGGAGAATCGGCTGGCGATTGCGAAGAAAGGGGAGCGGGAATACCTGCAGCCCAAATCCTCGAGCATCCCGCAGGCGATCCTGAATCCGGAGGTCGTTTCCGTGTGGCAGCCGTATCTCGAGAAGTACATCGTGGATCGCCTCGTGCACCATGCGAAGCAGTACCTGAGCGGATCAAGCTACATACGCTAAAAAATTATGAGCATCGAAGACCGAGATACATCGAAAGCAGAAGAAAAAGCCGGGTACGCGCGGGCGGAGACACTTGCGGAGTGGTTCGGCGTCACCGTGAGGACGATTCAGCGATACCGTGCGGATGGGGCGCTGGTGACGGAAAAGACGAAGTGGGGGCAGCGGTACCACGTACTGAAATCGTGCCGTGCGTTCATCTCGTACCTGCTGAAAAAATTGGACACGGCGGAGGAAAAGCAGCGCGCGATCCGGGCGGACGCGGACTACAAGGAGAGGAAGGCTGAAATCCTGCGGCTCGAGCTTGACAGGCTGCAAGGGAGGCTGCTGGATGCGGACGACGTGGAGCTGGTGATCAACGGGATCATCGTGAGCGTGCGAGGGGCGATGATGTCGCTGCCCGGGAGGCTTGCGAAAGACCTTGCGCCGCTGACCGGTGAGAACGAAGTGGCGCAGAAGCTCAAGCAGGAAGTGACGGCTCTGTTGAATGAATTAGCACTGAAGTACGACCCCGCGGAGTTTCGGCGACTGGCGGAAGAGAAAGGGAAATCATTGGCGAATGAAGACAGCGATGAAGAATGAGCGACCCGGCAAAAACGAGGCTGGCGGCCGTGCTGCGCAAGTGCGCGAAGAACTGGCTGCCGCCTGAGGAATTGACCGTCGACGAATGGGCGGACAAGTACCGTTTTTTGGACTCGGCAGCGAGCGCGGAGCCGGGACTGTGGAGAACGAGCCGCGTGCCGTACATGAGAGAAATCATGCGGGCGTTCACCGAGCCGAAAGTGAGTGAGATTGCGGTGGTGGCGCCGTCGCAGGTATCGAAGACCGAGCTGCTGCTCAATGTGGTGCTGTTCATCATCGACCAGGACCCGGGGACGATCCTGTACGTCATGCCGACGAAAGAGAGCGCGGAAGAGTTTTCGGAGCTGAGGCTGAAGCCCGCGATGCTGGCGTGCAAGAGGCTTCGCGGGAAAGTGAGAGGCATGAAAGAAGCCGGGAAAAACGCGAACTCACACAAGCTGCGCAAGAAGTTCCCCGGCGGGATGCTCTTCCTTGCTGGATCGAACAGTCCGACGAGCCTCTCCTCGAAACCGGCGCGCTACGTCATCGCCGATGAGCTGGACCGCTTTTCCTTTTCCGCAGGGCGGGATGGCGACCCGTGGGAACTGGCGAAACGGAGGCAGGTGACATTCTACAACGCCAAGCGCGTGGCGGTATCGACGCCGACCGTGAAAGGCGCGTCACAGATCGAGTTTTTGTACAACAGGGGGACGCAGGAGAGGTGGCAAACGCGCTGCCCGCGGTGCGGGGAGTACCACGAGATACGCTTCGACGACATCCGGTTCAAATCTCGGCAGGTGGAAGTGGCGGGGAGGAAGACGTGGAACGTGCACATCGACGGGTGGAGGTGCCCGGGGTGCGGCGAAATCATCAGCGAGGAAGAGGCGAAAGGCGCGGAGGGACGCTGGGAGGCGACGGATGCGGAGGCATTGAAGCGCACGCACACGCGGTCATTCTGGCTGACGGGGTTCGTCTCGCCGTGGAGAGGGTGGCGGGAAATCGTGCGCGAATTTTTGGAGGTGAAAGAATTTCCCGACCGGCTAAAAGTGTGGAAAAACACCACCGTCGGCGAGCTGTGGGAGCCGCGCACCGTGCACATGACCGAGAAGGAACTCATGGCACGGGCGGAGAAGTACCCTGAGAGCGCGGACTTGCCGGGCGAGGCGGGCATGACGGGGCCGCTCGTACTGACCTGCGGTGTGGACTGTCAGCACACATACCTCCAGTACGAGATCGTCGGCTGGGGGAGGTACGGCGAGAGCTGGGGCGTGAAGAGCGGGTACATACGCGGGAAGCCGGACGATGACGAAACGTGGGCGCAGTTGGACGACATCATCGGGCGGGTGTATCGCTTCGAGAACGGGCGAGGCTTGCGGGTGGCGCTGACGCTGGTTGACTCCGGCGACGGGCGGTACACGAACGACATCGCGCTGCGGACGTCGCAACGCATGAGCAAGCGCGTTTTTGCGTGCAAGGGCGTTGGGCGGCCGGACTTTCCGTTCATCACGGCGGGCAAGCTGATACCGTTCGGGAGGGACAAGACCAAGAAATACTGGCTGTACAACATCGGCGTGAACGCCGGGAAAACGGCGATCATGGACTCCGTGGAGGTGGAGACGCCCGGCGCGCACTACATGCACCTGCCGGAGGGCGAGGAGCGCGGGTATGACCTCAAGTGGTACATCGGGCTGCTGTCGGAGACGGCGGTCTCGCACGGGGGCGTTGTGCGGTGGGAGGTGCTGCCGGGGCACGATAGGAACGAGGCGCTTGACTGCCGCAACTACGCGCTGGCGGCGGTGCATATCCTTGAGCCGAACTTTGACGCGATCGCGAAAGCGCTGCTGAGTGATCCTGCGGAGAAGAAAACGAGGAAGAAAACCGCGATGAAGCCCATGAGAGCTGGCGCGGGAAGGCGCTCGAGAATTGCGAGCGAGTTCGATTGAGTTGGTGAAAACAGGGGGGAGAAAGTTGCTTACCCCTCACTTTCTCCCCCCCGGAGGAAGCAAAAAATTGGTAAGACGCGAGCAAATGACTCGCGCGGAAATCAAGGACGAATTGCAGATGTGGAAGCACATTCGCAAGGGATGTTTGCTCTACATTGCCGGGAAACTCGGCGAGGAAGGAGACGCCGTGCAGTCGTACAAATACGGCGACCGGAGCATTGCTTACATGAGCCCGGCTGAAGTTCGGGAACTCTACAAGGTGGCGAAGAGCGAGATTGCCGACCTGATCGCCGCTCTGACGGGAAATTCAGCGAGGATGAGAATCGACGTCGTTCCGGGTTACGGCGCGGAATTCTGAGACCATGAAGCGCACGATCACATTATCGAATTTCACACCTGCGAGGTACAACTTCGTGCAGGAGCTTTCCACGCGCAACGAGAATGCGCCGACGGGCATATCGCTGAGCTTTTCCAACAGCGGGTACTCGCAGCTTGGGGCGGACCACACGAGGAGCATCTACAAGCGCTTCAACGCCTTTTCATCGAGCCCGACGCGGGACATACTGACCGCGCGGCGGACGCTGATGAGCCGTTCGCGCGTGCTCTACATGAGCGCGCCGCTGGCGACGAGCGCGATTGACACCATGGCGCAGAACGTCGTGGGGAGCGGGCTGAGGCTGCACATGCAGCCGGACTACAAGACGCTCGGCATCGACAAAGAGGAAGCGAAGGAGTGGGCGCGCAAGGTGGAAGCGGAATTTGACTTGTGGGCGAGCGACAAGCAGCAGGCGGATGCACTGGGGCTGGCGAATTTCTACGAAATGCAGCATCAGGCGTTTTCCTCGCAGAAACAGAACGGCGACCAGTTCGTCGTCTTCCGGCAGGGGCAAGCGCAATTCATGCGTCCGTACACCCTGCGGCTGCAACTCATCGAGTCGGACCGCGTATGCTCGCCGACCACCGCGGGAGACGGGAAGTACGTTGGCTACGTCGTGCAAGGCCTGAACACCCTCGAGAACAAGGAGACCGGGACGAAAATCTATGACGGCGTGGAGGTGGATAAATCCGGGCACGTCGTCGCCTACCACATCTCCTCGTGCTACCCGCAAGAAGGGTTCGACGTGCAGTTTGAGCGAATCGCGGCGATAGGGCGGACTACGGGACGCCCGAACATCCTCCACCTCATGACGACGGAGAGACCTGAGCAGTTGAGGGGAGTGCCGATGCTGGCGAAAGTCATCGAACCCGTCCTGCAACTCACGCGCTACATGAACAGCGAGGTGCAGGCGGCGGTGATGGGCAACTACTTCACCGTCTATATCACCTCCCCGACGTCGGATGCCGCTCTGATGGGCAACACGGCGATCAGCTCGAGCAACTTTGTGGACGCCGGCACAGGAGAAGAAGAGGGAGAGACCGGAGCGAGCCTGAAGCTGGAGAGCGATAAAGAGGAAGACCTCGACCTCGAGGAAGAGACCACGGAAGAGCGGTGCGCAAGGCTGGAGCCGTACCCCGGAGCCGTGTATCAGCTCAAGGAGGGCGAGGAGCCGAAAGCCGTCGCGCCGACGCATCCGAACGCGCAATTTGAGGCGTTCACCAACTGCGCAGCCTCGTACATCGGGGCGGCGTTGAAGACCCCGCGGGACGTGCTGACGAAGAGCTACAACGGCAGCTACTCGGCGAGCCGGGCGGCGATGATCGACTACTGGCGCGTGGTGGAGATGGAGAGAAGCTGGCTGAACGCGGACCTGAACGACCCCGTTTTTGAGGAATGGTTTAACGAAGCCGTGGCGCGTGGACGCGTGAGCGCGCCGGGGCTGTACAGCGACCCTCTGATCTACCGGGCGTGGATGAGGCACGAGTGGGTGGGCACGAGCATGCCGCACATCGACCCCGTGAAGGAGGTGCAGGCCATGCAGCTGCAAGTGCAAAATCACTTCCTGACGCACAAGCAAGCCACCACGAAGCTCAACGGCGGGGACTGGGACCGCAACGCCGCCGAAGCCGAGAACGAAGCGGAGCAGATGCGCCGCATCGAGGAAATTTTACCGACGAAAAAGACCGACGTGAAAGAGACGCCGGAGGAAGAGAAAGAAGAAACTGAAACCGACCATGAACAACAAGAAAGCACCACTATTTAGCGCGAAGCTCGACGAGGGAGGGACGAAAGGAACGATCCTCATCGAGGGGACGCTCTCCGAGTACAGCATCCCGGAGGCGTACAAGGAATTTTTCAGCAAGAACGAGTTTTACGCCCCGCAGGACTTCCGAGACGCCCTGGCGGAATGCCGGGACTGCAAGGAGGTAGAAGTGCGGATCAACTCCGTTGGCGGAGACTTGTGCACCGGGCTGGCGATCCACAACGAGCTGCTTGCGCTGAAAGGAACCGGCGTGAAGGTAACGACCTGCAACATCGGCATCGCAGCGAGTGCGGCGAGCGTCATTTTCTGCGCGGGTGATGAGCGTACCAGCTACCCCGGGTCCATCCTCATGATCCACGGCGCAAGCGTCATGGTGGACGCCATAGCGAGCGCGAACGAGAAAGACATCGCGGACCTCATCGGCGATCTGAAGAAAGCTCGCTCGAGCGTGCAGGCGGCGAACAAGACCATCGCGGCCGTGTACGCACGCGTGACAGGGAAGAGCGAGGAAGAATGCCTGGGGCTCATCAGCGACGGCAGGGAGCAGTACATGACCGCGAGGGAGGCGATCGACGGAGGATTTGCAACCGGGATGGTGGAGGATGCACCGAGCGCAGAGCTGAAACTCGTCGCTTGCGCGGGCAAGGACGCCACCCTGATGAGCAGAGGGAAACTGCTCACGACCCACTTCCAGGCGCCGGCGAACGCGTCGGAGCTTGGCTTTATCACCGCCGAAGCGGCATCCGCAGCGGAGGCGACAACCCCAAACGAAACCAACATGAACGAAGAAGAAACGACACAGGCTGCGGAGACCGAGAAGCCGGTGGCAGAAGCTGCTGCTCCTACCTTTACCGCCGCCCAAGTAGAGGAAGCGAGGCTCGAAGCCGCGAAGAGCGAGAGAGCCCGCATCGCCGACATCAACGCGAAAGCCGAGAAACTCGGCAACCGTGTAGCACGCGAATTGGTGGACAAGGCTATCGCCGATGGCATGACGCCGGAGGCATTCGCCGCCGCCGCTGTGGACCAACTGCCCGCAGAGGCTCCCGCAGCCCCGCAGCAGCCGGTGGACTACCTGAGCGCACGCGCGGCTGAGTTAGCCCCCGCCAACGCGCTTGGCACCGCCGGGAACGGAGGAAACGCCGTGAAGGCGGAGAAGTCGCACGGGCACGAGATCCTCGACTACCTCGACCGGCAAGAAAAAGCTGACAAGAAAGACTAACCCCAAACCCCAAAAACAACCGATATGGCAACCAATCCTACCGTAATTACGGAACTCACCCTGGACGACCCGACCGTGCTCACGCGCATGGTGGACCGCGCCACCCCGAAACCCGCATTCCTGCGCAACCACTTTCTGCGCGTGAACGCGAGGGACATATTCCCGACCGACCAGATCATCGTGGACATCCGCGACAAGGCCGGTAACGACTTGGCACCGTTTGTGACCGAGGGACACAAGAGCACCGAGAGGCGCGGCATGAAGACCTACCTCATGACCCCTTCGCGCATCGCCCCGAAGCGCAAGCTCACGCTCAACGACCTGAAGCACCGCATCTGGCTGGAAGCCGTGGGCGACCCGTTCACGAAGCAGGCGCGCGCCATGCAGATCCTGCAGGACGACACGACCGACATGCTCGACGAGGTGCACATGAGCGAGGAACAGCTTATCGCGCAGCTTCTGCAAAAGACGGCGTACACCTACAAAAACGTGAAGAACGACGACGGCGGCGGCGAGGAAGGCGAGCAGACTGTTTCCTACGTCGAAGTGACCGGGGCGGACAACTGCCAGTTCACCATCGAGACCGGCTGGGAGGATGAAAAGGCGAGTCCGTACACGGACATCAACGCCGTCGTGAAATCCATGCGAAGGAACGGAGTTTCTCCTACCACGCTCATCGTGGGCGCTAATGCCGGGTCTGCCCTGATCAGCCACCCGAACATCTGCAAGCTGATGGACAATCGCCGCTACGAGCTCGGCAAGTTTGAGCCGCAGTACGTGGACGACCTGACCTCACTCGTGGGGCGCATCGCCGTGGAGGGAGCCGTGCTGAACATCGTGAGCTACGCTGGGACGTACGTTGACCCCGACACGAATGAGAGCAAGCCTCTCATCGATGACGACAACGTCGTGCTGACCTACGAGGGCTCCGTGCGCGGACTTTACGCCGGGGTCTCGCAGGTGGAGCAGGAGACGCACAGCCTGCGCACGCATTTGCAGACCGTCACCCCGAAATTCTTTGCCGACGCGAAGAACGACACGCTCGAGATGATGCTCACCGCCCGTCCGCTCTTTGCGCCGATGGGACTCGGGAGCTTCATGTGCGGCAAGGTGACCAACATCGAAGGCTAACCGAAACCGGAAAGGAAGAAGACATGAAAGTGCGACTCACTCCTCAAGCAGTGGCTTTTACCTACCACGGCAACCTCATCAAACACAACAAACCTGAGTTTGATATGGACCCGGCTGTGGTGGACAAGTTCGTGAAGAACGGGACCGTCGAGATCGTCGGAGAGCCGGAGCTAGCGCAAGCGAAACCGGCAGCGAAAGCGGAGGCGGATGAACCCTCCGCCGAGGAGGAGGAACTGGAGGGCAAGACCCTCAAGGAACTCCAGGCGATCGCGAAAGAGCGCGGAATCAGCGCGCGCGGGCTGAACAAAGCCGCGCTGCTGGAGAAGCTGCAAGGCGAAGAAGAAGCCGAGCAGCCTGCGCTCAACGCGGAAGAGAGCATCGACTAGGAGACACGGCAATGAGCTTCCACGCAGACGTAGCGCGCGATAACCGCAAGACCTTCCTCAACCCGAGGGAGTTTGCGCGGGCGCGCCGCGTCGGCGGGCGGGAGATCCTGTGCGACCTGTACGAAGCGAGCCCGGCGAACAACAGCGACGAGATGGGGCTTTCGGCGGCGACGTACCGACTCTTTGCAGCGACGGATGACCTGCCGCCGCTGAGGATCGGGGACGACCTGCAAATCGATGACCAACTCTGGAACATCATCGCCTACCGCGAGGACGGCGGGATGACGAATGTGACACTCACGCGAATTTCCTAACCCATGACCACACAAGACGCCATCGACCGGCTGGCAGAGTGGCTGCGCGAGCAAGTCGCGCCGCTGCGCTACCAATTCTCCCCGGCGCGCGCCAACTCCGTGAAGACGGACGAGGAGCGCAAGCTGGTGGCGCCGGTGGTGTACGCGGGGAACTTCCCGCGAGGCGTGGCTATGCACAAGGGAGACGAGGCGGAAGAGGCTCAGGAAGCCCCGGCCATCATCGTGACCGTGGGGAGAGGGGGCGCGGAGCTGGACACGGCGCAGGGCGTCGTGACGATGCCGGTTGCCATGCACATCATGGTCTGGAGCCCCGGCGCCATCGATGAGTACGGGCAGATGCACCCGACGGACGAGAGCTGCCGGGACATCATCTCGCTCACTGATGAAGTCGTGAAGGCATTGGCGGTCGCAGACGTTGAGTTCCCGGGCGGACTGAACATCACCGGGAACATCAGCTACGAGATCGACGACTACTTCACCGCCTCGCGCCACCCGTACTACTACGCCACGGTGAGCTTTGAGGTCTCGTACGTGCGCGCACTTCCACACAACAATTACTTTTAACCTAACACAATCAAAAACTATGGCAAACTCCGATTATTTACACGGATCCTACGGCTCCATCGGTGAGACGCACGCTCAATCTGCTTTGCAGACGGGCTCGTTCGCCGCGGCTGTGGGCACAGCGCCGATTCACCTCGTGCGAGGCTTTGCTGAGCTGGGGCTTGTGAACCGACCGCTGAAACTGACCAGCAAGAACACCGCGCAGGCGACCATCGGCTACGCGGATGACTGGGCAAGCTACACGCTCTGCGAGGCGACGCACCTGTTCTTCGATTCCACCGGGACGGCGGTTTCGCCGCTTGTGGTGGTGAACGTGCTCGACCCCACGAAGCACAAGAAGGCAGAGAAGCAGACGCAGACGCTGACGTTTGTCAACGGGCGCGCTGAGTTCGTCTCGAGCTCCATCATCCTGGACACGTTCGGGATCGATGAGAAGGCGGAGGGAGTGGACTACTCTCTGGACTACGACTACACCGCCGGAAAGGTGATCGTGAAGGACTTGACCGGCGAGGGAGGCACCGTTTCTGCGACCTACGAAGAAGTTGACCCGTCGCAAGTGACGGTGGAAGACATCGTGGGCGGCAAGACGGAGGGCGGCGAGTACACCGGCGTTGAGGCGCTGGAGCTGCTCTACCTCGATGACAACACCACGCCATCCACACTGGCGGCTCCGGGCTGGAGCCACGATGTGAAGGTGCGCAATGCTCTTGTGGCAAAAGCGCAGAGGATGGGCGGCAAATTCTTCGGCATGGCGTACACGGACATCCCCTGCGGCGACGTGCCGGAAGTGGGCTGCGACACCATCGCGAAAGCGAAAGCGTACAAGGAGGAAAAGAATTTCTCCTCTGAGTTCGAGGTGACCTGCTGGCCGATGGCTCAGGACAACGAAGGGAACGTGTACCACGGCTCCACGCTGTCCATCTATCGTCAGCAACTCGTGGACAATACGCACGACGGCGTGCCTTTCGAGACCTGCTCGAACAAGGACATCCCCTGCGCGAAGCAGTACTTCGGCGCGGAGAGCAAGAACGCCGGCTTCACGGAAGAGGCGGGCAACGAGCTGAACAGCGTTGGCATCCGCACGATCATCAAACGCAATGGCTCGCTTGTGCTCTGGGGAGGGCATACGACCGCGTACAAGTTCGGCAGCACGTCGGACGCGAAGGTCGTGTTTGAGAGCTCCATGCGCATGCTTGGCTACTGCTCGAACAAGTTTGTGCGCGATACCGGCATCGAGACGGACAAGCCGATCGGGCGGACTCGCAAGGACGCTCTGTTGCAGAGCTTCCAGGACGTACTGGACGGCTACGCGAAGCAAGAGGCTTGCATCGGGCGACCGGTGATCAGCTTCGAGGGCGAAGAGAACCCGAGGACGAACCTCATCAACGGGGACTTCAAGTTCACCATCGACATGACGCCGACGCCGCAGTTCAAGAGCTCCACGGTCGTTGTGCATTACAGCGACGAGGGCTTCGACACCTTCTTTGAGTAACCCTAAACCAAGAAACGAACGAATATGAGCAACCCATTCATTGGCGGCGGCTGTAAAGCTGTACGCGTCTATGCGGACAACGGCTCGACCATTGTCGCGGACAATATGAGCGTGACGCTGCCGAATGTCACCTTCGGTCAAGTAGAGACGAAAGTGGCCGCCGGCAACGTGAACCTCACGAACACGAACTCGATCGACCCCATGGAAATGACGATCGGCAAGCAGGGCGTGGATACGGGCTGGCTGAAGCTTCTCTCGACGGACGCACAGCAGCTCACCATCGACATCGCCATGCAGTCCATCGACCTCCAGGCGGCGGGCATCAACGGGGCGACGCAGGTGCAGGCCTTCGTCGTCGTATCGGCACAGGGCATCCCCTCCATTTCGGCGACACACAACGAGATGATGGAGACGGAGATCACCCTGAATGTTTACAGCTACAAGGTTTTTGTGGACGGCGAGGAGTATCTGCACGTTGACCCGATTAAGGGCATTTGCAGCATCCAGGGCGACGACAAGAACGAGGCTGTCAGGAAGGCCATCAGCTAATTTTTCTCCATCCGGAGAACCCCGGGCGCGGGGGAAGGTTTTCGGTCTTCGCCTTCCCCCGCTGCCCAAACCTCAAAAAACAATTTTCCCACACCATGAAAGGCACATTCAAGTTTAAACACCCGATCCACGTGCAAGGCGAGCTTGTGAAAGAGCTTGAGTACGACTCCGAGAAAGTGACGAACGAGGCGTATCTGCGCGCGCTGGCGGACACCTCGACCGCGAACTCGAAGAACTCCACCGTGGCGATCATGCCGCAGGCGGACTACACGCTCTTGCTCAACATGGGCGCGCTGCTGCTCACGGCATCGAACCCCGGGCGTGGCATCACGAGCGAGACTTTCAAGTTGCTGCGCGGGGCGGACAACTCGCAGCTCCTCAACCTGGGCTACCTTTTTATCGTGGCTGCGGACGGGGAGGAGACGCAAGACAACTCCGAAGAGCCATCCGCAGCTACGCCGAGCGTTTCCACACCAGCACCCGAGACCTCCGCGACATGAGCGTGGAAGCCTTCTGGGACGAGTTCAGCGAGGCGGTGGAAGATGACCGCCGCGCGGCCGCCCGAAGGAAGGAGGAAGAGATGAGGCAGAGAGCCTTCACGCGAAGAAGAAGATAACATGGCGAAAAAGGCAAAAGAGTTGACGACGATCGTCAAGATCGGGGGAGCGATTAGCAGCTCGCTCACCAAGAGCGTTGCTTCCGCTAAAAAGGCGTTCAAGGGACTCAACTCGAGCATCAATTCAGCCATGAAAGGGGCAACCGTGGCGACGGCTGCCATGGCGACGGCTACGGCTGCCGCCACCGTGGCTGCCACGCGGCAGCTCTACAAGATGGGAGAGGGGTGGAAGAAGGCGAGCGACACGATACGCATCGGCACGGGGGCTACGGGCAAGCAGCTCGAGGCGCTCAACGAGTCGATGCAGAAGGTGTATGCCCAACTGCCGAACGGGAAGGAAGAAGTCGCTTCCGCTATCGCGGACATCAACACGCTCACGGGCGCGGAGGGGCAATCCCTGGAGAACTACGCCACCGCGGCTCTCAAGGCGAGCAAGATGCTCGGGACGGACGTCAAGACCATCTACACCGAGGCGAGCAAGGCATTCAACGCGTTTAACATTCCCGCCGACCAAATGGCGGAGAAGCTGAACCACCTGTGGAAGGTGTCGCAATCGACGGGCGTCGGCATCGACAAGCTGGCGCAGGGAGCTGTGGCAGGGCAAGCGACGTTCCGGCAGCTCGGCTTTTCGTTTGAGCAGTCCACTGCCCTGCTCGGTCAGTTGGACAAGGCGGGCGTGAGGTCGGAGGCGGCGCTGGCGGCGATGAAGAAGGGCGTCGTGGAGCTGGCGAAAGGCGGGGCAAAAGACTTCAATAAAGCTTTCACAACGCTCTCACAGAAGATCCAGGGCGCGCGCACGGAGACGGAGGCGATCACCATAGCGGCGAAAGTCTTTGGCGCGCGCGGAGGCGGCGAAATTGCGAAAGCTTTGCGGGACGGGCGGCTGAGCGCGGAGGCGTTCACGGCGTCGCTGCAAGCCTCCGGCGAGAGCATCGATGCGGCGTATGCGGACACGGCGAACTTTGCGGAGCGCATGACGCCGATCAAGCACAAGATGGAGCTCGCGTTCAAGCCGCTTGCCGATACCGTCTTCCAGCAGGTCAACAAACTTGTGCCCATCGTGGGTGGCATCGTTGAAAAATACCTGCCGAACATCACTGCGAGCGCGACCGCGCTATCCGGCAAGGTGAAAGAGCTGGGAGAGCGCTTCGGGGCGTGGCTGGCGGGCATCGACTACGCCAAAGTGCTGGCGAACATCAGCGCGAAAATCAAAGAAGTTTCGGAGCTGGTGAAGAAGTGGGCGCCTGTGCTTATGCGGCTCGGCAAAACGCTGCTCAACGTGATGCTCGCGGTGAAAGCTATTTCCGTGGCGGTGAAAGTGTGGACCGTGGCGCAGTGGGCATTGAATGCGGCGCTGGCGGCTCCTGTGGTCGCGATAGCGGCGATTGTGGCGGCGGCGTGGTACCTGTACGAAAACTGGGACGAGGTGTGCGCCTGGGTGCGGCAGGCGTGGAGCGATTTCTGCACGTATTTTCAGGGGCGTTTTCCGGAGACGTACGCGGCATGCGTGAGCTTCCTCGAGCAGGTGAAGGGCTACTGGGACACGGCTGTCACATGGATTGAGGACAAATGGAGCGGCTTCACCAACTACTTCGCGACGGAGTTCCCCGGCTTGACGCAGGCGGCACAGGTGGCATGGGAGATGATTAAGGGCGGATTCGGCGTGGCGTGGGAGCAAATGAAAACGACGGCGACAGGAGTCATCGAGGGGCTCAAAATGGCATGGAACGTGCTCTGCACGACGCTTTCCACGGCGTGGGAGGTGGCTTGCAATAACGTGAGCGGCATTCTGCACACGCTCGACGAAGTGGCGCAGGGTGTTTTCGCATTGATGAAAGGTAATTTCGGCGAAGCCGGGGAGCATTTCAAGCAAGTATTTTTGACGGCGTTTGAGACGATTCGCAAGAACTGGGACGCGCTCTGGAACGGGCTCAAGGGCATCGCGCAGAGCGTCATCGACTCGATCGCAAACCTCTTCGGGCCTATCGTGGACGGCTTCAACCGGGTGTTAGACACCGTGAGCGCCACATGGGACAAGGTGAAGGGAGCCGTTATGGGAAGCGATGTTGGCAAGGCGATACCGGCGAAGGCGGCCGGAGGATTTACGCATGGTGTCTCCATCTGCGGGGAAGACGGGACGGAGGCGGTGATCTCATTTGACCCGCGCTACCGCAAGCAGAACCGCGGGTACCTGATGACGGCGGCGAAAATGCTTGGGATGAATGCCGAGCCGACGCCTCAGAAATACGGCACGCGGAAGAGCGATTTCTGCTCTTCTTTTCAGTGGCGTTTTTCGGAGACCTACGCGGCGTGCGTGGGCTTCCTCGAGCAAGTGAAGGGCTACTGGGACACGGCTGTCACATGGATCCAAGACAAGTGGAACGAGGGGATGACGTGGGTGACCGAGAAGATCGAGAACTTCAAGAACGAGTTTTCCGGCTTGACGCAGGCGGCACAGGTGGCATGGGAGATGATCAAGGGCGGATTTGTGAACGCCTGGACGCAGATTGAGACCACGGCGAAAGTCATCATCGAGGGACTCAAGCTCGCATGGAACAACCTCTGCACAATTTTTTCGACGGCGTGGGATGTGGCTTGCAACAGCGTGAAGGGAGTGATGGAGACGCTCGACCATGTCATTCAGGGCATCGTCGCCGCTCTGAAGGGCAATTTCAGCGAGGCTGGCGAGCAGTTCAAGCAAGCGTTCTTGAGTGCGTTTGACATGGTAAAAAAGAACTGGGAATCGCTGTGGGACGGTTTTAAGGGCATAGCCAAGAACACTATCGAGGCGATCAGTGACATTTTCGGACCTCTCATGGACGGCTTCAACCGGGTGTTAGACACCGTGAGCGCCACATGGGACAAGGTGAAGGGAGCCGTTATGGGAAGCGATGTTGGCAAGGCGATACCGGCGAAGGCGGCCGGAGGATTTACGCATGGTGTCTCCACCTGCGGGGAAGACGGGACGGAGGCGGTGATCTCATTTGACCCGCGCTACCGCAAGCAGAATCAGGGCTACCTGATGACGGCGGCGGAGATGCTCGGCATGTACGCCGCGCCCGCTCCGCAAAGGTACGACACGAGGAAGAGCAGCTACAACTTCGGGGGGATCACGATCTCCCCGACCATCAATGTCAAGTCTAGCTCCGACGGGCAAACGCTGATGCAGCAACTGCGCGCCTGCATCCCGCAGCTCGTGGACGAAATCGAGAAGGAGACGGCCGCGCGCAACCTGCACAGCTATGCCTGAGACAAAAACCTACTACACCTGCAACGCCGGGGACAACTGGGGCGGCATCGCCTTCAAGCTCTGGCAGGATGAGATGCAGATGCACCGGCTCATTGCGGCGAATCCGCTGTACTCGGACGTGCTGACGTTCGAGGGAGGGGAGAGGCTGCTCGTGCCGGACGGCGTGGGCGAGGCAAGCGTGGTGGACACCAGCAGCCTGCCGCCCTGGGCGCAATGACGAAAGGAGGAAGCGCGTATGTTCGGCTCTGAAGTTATCTGGAACGGCGTCCCGTTCGGCTATTTGCGCGGGGTGAACATGCACCTGCCTGTGATGAGTTTTGACTTGAACGAGGCGGTGAAGCTGGAAGCGGACGAGGAAACGGGCATGACGAAGGTGACGGGGCGCGAGCTGCAAACCTGCGAATTCACCGTGCACGCGGTGGACCTGCCGAACATGGACGATGCCATCCGCGCGAACCCGATGATCATTTTCCGCGCACTGGATATGCTGCGCGGGATGAGCGGCGGGATCTACCTGGCGGACGGGGCGAGCGCGACGCTTTCGCGCGCGCTGCTTGACGCGCTGCAAACCTCCGACTGGCGCAAGCTGCTCACGGTGGATAATGCACTGGAGCTGGCAAAGTCTCTGCTCATCGGCGAGAAGATGGGAGGGGTGGAGTTCCTGCTGCACAGCGTGACGCTTGACGCGCAGGGGACGCACGCGAACGGCAAGGTGTACGACGGGAGAATCACGCTCTCCTTCACGGAAGACGCCGGGCAATCGCAGACGGGCGGGCTTATCGTGTACGTGAACGACAAGGACGTGACCTCCTCCATCGCGCTGCACGCCGGGCTGTACGAGACGCACGCGGAGGGACAGGCGGACTGCCTGATCATGGAATTTGCGGACACGAAGGGCGAGTGGGCGAAGTGGAAGCCCTCCGACCAGGGTGACACGGTGAAGCTCACCGACGGCGCGATCCGCACGGGGAAAATGTACATCGACAAAATCGAGCCGCAGGGCAGCACGTACAAGCTCACGGCGTACAGCATACCGAAGAAGCTCTACTCCAAAAAATCGCGCTCGTTCACGGCGCTCTCGCTGCCGACGCTGGCGCAAAAAATCGCGAAGGAACACGGGCTGGAATGCAAGGCGTACAATGTGCCGGAGGTGGCGATTTCCTACACCTCGCAGAACGCGCAGAGCGATCTCGCTTTCCTGCAAAGGCAGTGCGAAAAGAACTCATGCGCGTTCCTTGTGTACAACGGCGCGCTGTGCATCTATTCGCAGGCGTACATCGAGGGGCGGGAGCCGACCAAGACGCTCACGCCGGACTTTTCAGCGGAGTTTACGGTGACCTCGGACGCGCAGGCAAAATACGCCTCATGCGAGCTGCGAAACGGGACGTACACGGGCACGGCGTCGGACTCCTCCGTGACGACGGGCAAGGTGTTTCGCGAATCGGTGACGAGCGCATGGAGCTCGCAAGCGGATGCGAATGCTGAGGCGGCTTCGCGGCTGCGCACGCTGAACCGCGGGACGACGACGGCAGAGCTGGATATGCCGATTCAGAGGCAGCTGATGGCGGGATCCGTGGTGCGGCTGATTTGCAAGGGATGGACGGGCTCGGCGTTCGTGTACCGGTGCAGGCATGATCTGGGCGCGAAGCGTTCGCACATCTGGCTGCGAAAACCTCTTTCTTACTGACTGACCATGGACCCATTCACCGGCATCGTACAATCCATCAATGGCGCGAAGGCGATCGTTGTGCCCGACAAGCACCCGGAGATCGTGACGCGCGAGTTTATCGTGCCGTACTACTGGCGGCGCGAGATGGGGAACATTCAGCCCGGTGAGAAGGTGGTCTGCCTGCTCGATGATGACATGCACGGCTACATCCTCATGCGCTGTGACGGCGAGTGGGATTACACGCTGCGCAATACGCTGACCATCGAGCAAGCGGTGACGATGAACGACACGCTGAGCGTTCAGAGCAATGTGACCATCGGCGGCAATATGACTGCGACCGGCACGGTGACGGGCGGCAGCGTGACCCTGCAAACGCACACGCACACCTCGACTGTTGCAGGAACTCCAACATCTCCACCTATCGCATGAGCCTCACTTCCATCCTCCCCTCATCCATCGGCGCAGCGATACCGACTGCGCTGTGGGGGAAGCGTTTTGTGGCGCCTGCCGGGCATATTGCGGACATTCTTTCCTCCGGCATCTGGGACGGGAGATTTCAGCACACGCGCGAGCTGGACGTGGAGCAGCTGGAATCCACCGAGGCTCAGAACCCGCTGGACATGAAGGGAGGCGACAAGCCGCGCGAATTTTCCATCACGGTGGAGGTGAACAAGCGGGCGACCGGGCAATCGCCGATTTCGGTGTACCACGAGTGGCACAGGGATCTCGGAAAGTCGAACTATTTTCTCGTGGGCGTGCAGCCGCTGGACAGCTCGCAGTACATTTTGAAGTCCCTCGGCTTCCACATGGAGGCGAGCGACTTTGACGCGCACGGGCAACCGTGGCATGCGACGCTGACGCTTGGCTTCGTGGAAAATGCCATTCTGAAAATCGTGACGAAGAAAATCAAGGAGGAGAAGGACAGGAAGGGAGCCACGAAAGCGGCAAAGAAATCGGCGGGAAGCGGGACGGACTTCGACCTCAAAAAATTCATCTCAACGAACAAGCTCTGAACCATGCTGAAACACGGAAACGGAAAGCTCGAAAACTGCGTGCGCAACCTCATTCTGCTGCGGCGGGGAGAGGTGCAAATCGACTACCTGCGCGGGATGCGGGCGGAGTACG
Organism: uncultured Akkermansia sp.; assembly: GCA_947631435.1. GTDB lineage: Bacteria > Verrucomicrobiota > Verrucomicrobiia > Verrucomicrobiales > Akkermansiaceae > Akkermansia. The sequence continues at coordinate 13,911 of CANRLM010000003.1, read as the reverse complement.
CCGACATGCCGTCCGTGAGCGTGCTGCCGCTGATGCAGGCGGATGCGTGCCTGCTGGCAGACAACTACGACTACCGGCTCAAGACGCTGCAACTCGGGCTGACGGCTGACCCCGACACGCCCAATAACTACGTGATCCACACTCAATACTCATGACCACTGACGAACCGATCAATTTTGTTGTGCCTGATACCGACACGCTGCGCTCCACGATTCTCACGGAGACGGAATACGGCTGCGGGGAAATGCTGCTGCCGGATGACGAGCGGCGGATTTTTGCGGACGTGCTCGCGTACGTGCACATCGTGATTGCGAATCACGCCAACGAGCAGTGCAAGGGGCGGTTGCTGGGCTACGCCTCGGGCTACCAGCTCGACGCCCTGGGAGAGCGCGTGAACTGCACGCGGCTGGCGCCTGTTCCGGCGCGCACGCGGCTCAAATTTACACTCGAAACCGTGCGGCCGAATGACATTACCATTCCGGCGGGAACGACGGTAACCTCCGACAACAAGGTGCTTTTCGCCACGGACGCCTCCGCCGTCATCAAGGCGGGAAAAACGGAGGTGACGGATGTGCCTGCTACGGCGACGACGGGCGGCGTGGTGACCAACGGCATCCCGGTCGGCGCTATTCAGTCATTCGTGGACCGCGTCCCGTTCGTCACGGGCGTCTTCAACACGACGGAATCCTCCGGCGGGGATGACGGCGAGCCGTACCCGCGGGCGATCGATGAGGTGAATGGCGACAATGGGGAGGGAGATGATCGGTATCGGGAGCGGATTAAGTTGGCTCCGGCGGCGTATTCAGCGGCGGGCTCGGCGGCGTCGTATGAGTACCATGCGCGGTCTGCAAGTGGCAACATCGAGAGCGTGGCTGTGACCAGCGACCAGGAGGCGGGAACGGTCGATATCTACGTGACGGAGAAAGGCGGCGTCTTGCCCACGCAGGGGACGATTGACGCCGTGACCGCGGCGGTGACGCGTGATGACATCCGCCCGCTCAATGACAAGGTGACCGTGCATGCGCCGACGGAGGTGCAGTACGACATCGAGTTGACCTACTACGTCCTGCAAGAGAACGAATCCGCCGCGCAGAAGGCGATTGAGGGCACGGGCGGTGCGGTGGAGCAATACAACACGTGGCAGCAGGCGCAGCTCGGGCGGGACGTGAACCCCGACCGCCTGCGCGCGTTCCTGCTGGACCATTGCGTGCGCGTGGACCTTGTGCAGCCCGCGTATCAAGCCATCGCCAACTCCGAGCTGGCGCGCTTCTCGGGCACGTTGAACATCTCTCACACCGTCGTCGAAGAATGAAGCTGCAAACACTCAGTGTGCGTGACCTCCTGCCCATCTTCATGCGGCGGGATGAGTTCGATTGCGCGCTTGCGGATGCCCTCTCCAAGCCCCTGCAAACGTTCGCCCGGGAGTGCCGCAAGCTCTCCACCTTCGATGCGCTGGATGCCCTCTCTGAGGAGGAGCTGGACGCCCTTGCGGAGGAGCTGAACGTCTTCTGGTACGACAAGACGAACGGCCTCACGGAGAAGCGCGCACTCATTGCGCAGAGCGACCTTGTCTACATGCGCCTCGGCTCGAAGGCCGCCGTGAAGAGCGTTGTGGACGTCGTGTTCGGGAACGCCACGGTCGAGGAATTCTGGGACTACGGCGGCCGCCCACATTACTTCCGCATCCGCGTGGAAAACATCGCTGATCTCAACGATGAGAAGGAGGCGAAGCTCATCCGCCTGCTGGATTACGTCAAACGCAAGTCACAATGGCTGGAGATGATCGTGGCCGTCATCCTCGCGCGCGTGGACATCCACGCAGGCTGCATCCTGGCGTACCACCTCGCCTACACCGTCCGCGTCGACACCTGGCAGGATAACCCAACCACCCCCGCCGCCCGAGCCGGCGGAAGCGCAGAAATCACCAACGCAGAATCCATCACCCAAGCATAACCCCGACCATGGCACTATTCCAAAATTTACAGCTCACACAAGGCGGCCAGAAAATCATCAATGATTACATCCTCGGCTCCTCCAAGACCCCCATCTCCCTCACCGCCATCGCCATCGGCGACGGCAAGATGCCCACAAACCTCACGGATCGCTCCTCCCTCGTGCACGAGGTGCGGCGTCTCGCGGTAGAGACCTCCACCCTCACGCAGGGCATCCTGGTCGTTACCGCTCGCCTCTCCACAGACACCATCACCGCGGACATCACGCACCGCGAAATCGGCCTGTACAGCGGCTCCACCCTCTTCGCCTACGGCAACTCCGGCGAGGAGTATGATTACATCCCCGCCGCCGGCAAAAACACCGCCGTCGTGAAGCTCATCACCGTGCGCATCACCGTGGGCACCATCGACGTCAAGCTTGAGACCTTCCCGGCGGATGATTACGTCACCTACGCCGGCCTCGAGCAGCGCGTGAAGCAAGAAGTGGCGGACACCGTCCCCAACGAGGTGCAGACAAATTTCAACCGCGAATTGCCCAACGCCGTGCAGCAAACCATCGATAAGCTCGTGCCCTCAACCACCGCCGAGGAGCTCAAGAAGCAGCTCCCGGAAGCCCTGCCGAAGGAGCTGAGCAAACAACTCCCCGCCGCCGTGGAAAACGAGGTGCATACCCTCATCGACGCCGGCCGCGTGAACGAAATCGTCAACGAAGAAGTTGTGAATGAGCTCAACTCCGCCAACATCACCACCATCACGACGCCGGACCCCACCGCCACGCAGCAGGCGAAATTCATCCAGCTCTCCGCGGAGCATACCACAATCGGCAAGCTGGACCATATCACCATCGACACCAAGCACTCCCCTACCACCAACGTCAACTCCTACCTCCTCGTCTGGGAGATGGACGAAGTCGGCGGCTGGGCCTACTGCGGGACCTCACACAACAACCCGCGAATCCAGAACGGGCAATCCGTGCACTATGACTTCCGCGGCGTAGAGCTGCACGGCCGCCCCATCCGCCTCGCCCTCGTCCCCACGCAGGAAGGCGGCTGGCCTCTGGACTCCTTCGTCCCCTTCCTCGTCTCCTGCCTCCCCGCCACAACCGGCGACATGAACACCGGCGACACGATAACGCCGCCCACAGGCTCCCCCATGCGCAAGACGGCTCACGTCACGCTTGGCATCTGCGGGCCGCGATACGCGACCTACCAGCATTATCTGGATGCGGATCGCCACCTACGCGGCGGAGAGCGGGAGAATTGGGACGCCGCCGCGGATGCCATCACGGCGCACGCCGCGGACACAGATGCCCACCTCCAACCCGGCGAGCGCGACGGCTGGAACGCCAAGCCCACCGCCGAGCAGGTGGACACCAAGATCAGCGCCGCCAAAAACGAGCTGGAAGAATCCATCCGCGCGCAGCTCTCCTCCGTCCTCTCGTGGCGGGGGAGCGTTGCCACGGTGGACGCCCTGCCGCAGGATGCGCAAAAAGGCGACGTCTACGACGTACAAGAGACCGGCTCCAACTACGCCTGGACCGGCGAAGCGTGGGACGACCTCGGGCCCACCCTCAACGGCTACCTCAAAACAGAGACCTTCTCCGCCCATGCCACCGACGCCGTGCGCCACGTAGACGCCCCCGCGCGCGCCAAATGGGACGCCGCAGCCGAGACGATAACCTCTCACACCGCGGATGCGGATGCCCACCTCCGGCCCGGCGAGCGCGATACCTGGAACGCCAAGGCGGACGCCGCCGCCGTGCAGACCGCCCTCACCGAAGCCGTGAAAAAGGATGGCGAAATGACCGCCAGCGTCCTTCAAACCGCCACCATGAACGCCGTTGCACGCTACATCCAGCTCGATGCGCGCTACGTCCCCTCCGGCAAGCTCACCTCCATAACCATCCGCTGCCGCTCCAACAGCAACAACACCGTCGCCACGACACCCGCCTTCCTCGGCATCTGGGAGGAAGCGACCCCCGGAGCCGCCGATTACAAGCGCATCGCCGCCTCCACCGACGCCCAAACTCAAGCCCCGGCGGAATCCCGTACATGGCACTTCGACCCCGTCAAATTGCAAGGGAATTCCATCCGCCTCTGCCTCCTTGAGACATCAGACTCACTCTGGCCCTCCGCAAACTGGCTTGGCATCGGCCTCTCTGTCGAAGCGCGGGAAGAAAACGACACCGTCTCGCGCATCATCGGCACCAATGGCAACGCCTCCAACCACATCCCCGTCCTCTCCTTCGCCTACCTCTTCCCGGTGGACAAATTCGCCCCCGTCGAGCACGCCGAAAACGCAGAAATCCACCTCAATGAGCAAGACCGCGAAGCCCTCAACAACCTCCTCGAAAACCCGCCCACAGGCACCCCCGGCGCGAACGGCGTCACCTTCACGCCCCACGTGAGCGAAGAAGGAGTGCTTTCGTGGACCAACGACGGCAACCTCCAAAACCCGCCAGCCGTCTCCATCAAAGGCGAAAAAGGCGAGCCTGGCGACGGCTCTACGGCGAGCGTGCCGTTTGTGGTCGGGCATTCTGGGGAGGCTCCGGCGCTCAACGCGAGCGAAAGCGTATGGCTGTATGACAGCGGGCAGTCGCTGGATTTTTCGGAATTCGTCGACCGTCCCGGACCTGCTTATTATCCGCTGTTCGTTGCAGGTAACAAAACGACTGTCACGAAGACGTATTGTGATGCCGCCAATTTCGTTCTGGGGGATAAGAGTGCTTTTTACTCGGATAGCAGGACGCGTGGTTTCGTTCTCATGGGAGCAGAATCTACGTTCTCGTATAACCTGAACGATACCAAGACCGAAGCGGATGGCGTTGTTGTTATGGGGGCGGAGTCGTCGGTGTACAGCCAAGGAAGCTATGGTGTTATCATCGGCGGGAGTAGTTGCACAGTCAAATGGCTCGGTGTCGGTGTTGGCGTTTTTGGAGAAGGCGCAACTTATAAGCATTATAGCAACGAAGCTGATTCGTTTACCGGTGTTGCCATAGGCGGAAACAATTCTAAGTTAGAGGATTACACAAACGGAGTGGCGATTCTTGGAAGCGTAAACGCGAAGCAGGATGAGAGCAAGCTGAAGGGCGGCAAGGGCATTGTGTTGACTGGAGCCAATTGGAACGAAGAGAAGAGCAAGGTGTATTTCGGCGCCACGATTTTTTGTGGCAACGTGGAAGATGAGGCGGGGACACCAATCCTCAAAAACGGCGTGTTCCAGGTGTTGACATCGGAGCAATCAGCAGCCTTGCAATTCGTCACGGCAAATTTGGAAAAATTGCAGCAACTCATTGCAAATCAATCTTAAATTAACAACAAACACACAACAACCATGGCAGACTTCTCGAACCAAACCCTCACAATCGCGGGCCGCAGAATGCTGGCAGACGCCATCGCAGACAAGCGCACAATCCGCTTCCATACCGTCGCCATCGGCGATGGAACCGCCCCGCAAGACCCGGAAAACCTCACAAGCATCGTCCACCCCGTCTTCGAGCTAGGCGTCGGCCAAGTCTACAAGGTCCCGGATGAGCCCGGCACATGGTGCGTATCCTGCTCCTTCGTCGCCACGTCCGACAAAGGCAACTTCTACTGCCGCGAGGCGGGCATCTACGCCTCTTACGACGACGAAGAAGACATGGCTGCACATCGCGTCCTCTTCGCGTACCTCAATGCCGGCGACACCGCCGATTACATCCAATCCGTCTCCGCCAAATCCAAGACACAGATCGACCTCAACTTCTGCCTCGTCGTCGGCGCGGCAGACGTGTTGTGGGTCTACGACCCCGAGCAGCCGCTCACCCTCAAATCCCTCGACGACCTCAAGGCCAGCGTCAACGCCTCCATGCAAGACCTCACGCGCAACACCAACGAGCGCGTCACCAACCTCGAAACCGACGTCAACAAAAAGGTCAAAGACCTCACGGATACCACCAACAACCGCGTCACGGCGCTCGAAAACGACGTCAACAAAAAAGTACAAGACCTCACCAACAACACCAACGAGCGCGTCACCGCCCTCGAAAACGACGTCGATCAAAAAGTCAAAGACCTCCAAAAAGACGTCGACGAATCCATCAAAAATTTCACGACCGAATCTCTCGAAAGCCTGAAAAACAAGCAACAAGAACTTAAAGAAGGCGTCGACGAAGCCATCAAAAAACTGGATGCCGCCACGCAAGGCTACGTCATCAAAGGCGGGGACACCATGACCGGCCGTCTCAACATCTCCGCCGGCGGCCTCGGCGTCACCGGCGGCCTCACTGTCATCACGGGCAACGCCGCCGTCTCCGCCGGCAACCTCACCGTCGCCAATGGCATCACGGTCAACGCCGGCGGCCTCGCCATCAAAGGCGGCAACGCCTCCATCTCCGCCGGCAACCTCACCGTCGCCAACGGCATCACCGTCGCCACCGGCGGCGTCACAATCACCGCCGGCGGCCTCACAGTCACCGCAGGCAACGCCTCCATAGCAGGCGGCAGCCTCACCGTCGCCAATGGGCTCACAGTCACCACCGGCGGCCTCACCCTGGGCGGCGGAAACCTCGCCGTCAACAACGGCAACATCACCGCCCCCAAAGGCACCATCACCGCCGGCACAGGCCTCACAGTCACCGCCGGTGGCCTCACCATCACCGCCGGCAACCTCGCCGTCAACAACGGCAACATCACCGCCCCCAAAGGCACCATCACCGCCACAAGCTTCGTCGGCCCCCTCACAGGCTCCGCAACCCAATGGGCAGGCTGGACCCGCTACGACGACCTCAACGCCCTCTCCCTACCCGCAACCACGGCAACCATCCTCCAAATCGCGCAAAAAATGGCACTGCGCTCCACCCTCACCGTCGTTGTGACCCAAAAAAATCCCAACCTCCCCGAAACCACGGGCATGCTAGAAATCCGCAAAGGCTCCAGCGCAACCCTCATCAACTGCCTCTTCACCGCCTTCACCGGCAACTCCTACGTCGGCGCCATCTACAACAACACCTGGACCGGCTGGCGTAGCACAACCCCCGTCCCCGCCGGCATGGGCGGAGAATACTACGGCTCCGGTGCCGCCCCCCTAGGCTGGCTCTTCTGTGAGGGCCAACTCCTCGCCCGCTCTGCCTACCCCGCACTCTACGCCGCCATCGGCACCACCTGGGGCTCCACAACCTCCGACAACTTCAAGCTCCCGGACACCCGAGGCCAATTCCTCCGCGGCTGGGACAACTCCCGCGGCCTCGACAAGTCCCGCAAATTCGCGACGGATCAAAAATCCGCCATCCCCAACATCAAAGGAGACATCTTCGCCGGCACCTCCCTAAGCCACATCTTCTGCCCCACAGCCCCCTTCTACACCTCCCAACACGACACTGGCACAAACACCGGAGGCGGCGGCTGGCAAGGCACCACCAAAGTCTCCATGGACCTCTCCCGCTCCTCCTCCGTCTACACCAACGGCATCACCGAAGCCCGCCCCACCAACATCGCCGTCCGCTACATGATCAAGTATTAATCACAGCCCAACGGCGAAAAAAATCACCCCCAAAACAAGCACAAAATCGGCACAAGGCATAAATTATCTATTGACACACAAATAACAAAAACCCACTGGCCACCCTGGGAGGCGGGTTGATCGGAGGTGAGGGACGCCACGTTTTTTTGGGGGTGAGCGTCCTGGCGTTGCAAGCAGCGCGCTTGTTTTTCATGGGGGCTGTTTTCACTTGCATCATGGGGGTAAGTGCTGTATGATGCCGCACGTTATGAGCGAATTGCCCAAGGCATACGAACCCAAGCACGTCGAGCAGAAATGGCAGGAGCGTTGGTTGAGAGATGGCTGCTTCCATGCGGATCCGCACTCGAACAAGCCTGCCTACAGTATCGTGATTCCCCCGCCGAATGTAACAGGTGTGCTGCACATTGGGCATGTGCTTAACAATACCATTCAGGACATTCTTGCCCGCCGTGCGCGCCAGGAAGGGAAGGAAGTGCTTTGGTTGCCGGGGACGGATCATGCAGGCATTGCAACGCAAGCTCGTGTGGAAAAAGAACTTGCCAAGGAGAATCCGCCACGCACGCGCTTTGATGTGGGGAGGGAGGAATTTGTGAAGATGGTGTGGGACTGGAAGGAGGAGCACGGAGGAATTATCATCAACCAGCTTAAGAAACTTGGTTGCTCCTGCGATTGGGAGAGGGAACGGTTCACCATGGATTCGAGTTATGCGCCGGAGGTGGCGCGTGCTTTCACGGAGCTCTTCCGTGAGGGGCTCATCTACCGGGGGCTCAAGATGGTGAACTGGGATCCTGTGCTACTCACAGCGTTGTCGGATGAGGAGGTCATCATGACCCCGAGCAAGAGCAAACTCTATACCATTCGCTACCGTCTGGAGGATGACCCGGAGCATTACCTGCTTGTAGCGACCACGCGTCCGGAAACGATCATGGCGGACGTGGCTGTGGCGGTGAATCCGAATGATCCGCGTATGGCGAAATGGTTGGGCAAGCGCGTGATGCGCCCGCTCGTGGAAACTCCCATTCCGGTGATTGCTGATGAACACGTGGAAATCGGTTTCGGTACGGGAGCGCTCAAGATTACTCCGGCGCACGATCGCGTGGACTTTGAGGTGGGCGTCAAGTTTGGGTTAGAGATCATCGACGTGCTTACGCCGGATGGGCATATCAATTGTCCTGCCTGCCCTGAGCTGCACGGAATGGATCGTTTTGAGGCACGCGATAAGTCCATCGAACTCATCCGCGACAAGGGGCTGTTGGAAAAGGAAGAAGCTTACGAGAACAACGTGGGTGTGAGTCAGCGATCGGATGTTCCTATTGAACCTCGGCTGAGCATGCAGTGGTTCCTCAAATACCCCTGTGTACATGAGGCGGCCGATGCCGTGGAGAAGGGAGATATTACTTTCCGCCCCGCGCACTGGGGAAAGACTTACGCGCATTGGCTGGAGAGCATTCGCGATTGGTGCATCAGCCGCCAGCTGTGGTGGGGACACCGCATCCCGGTATGGTACCGCAAAGACCTGGCAGAGGAGCTTAAGCAGGCCACGAAACTGGATGTGCAGGATGCTGACGCCGGGCGTATCTATGTGGGGCCTGAGCCGCCGGCGGATGTGGAGAACTGGGTGCAGGATGAAGACGCACTGGACACATGGTTCAGCAGCTGGCTGTGGCCTTTTGCCACGATGGATGCTGAGTGCCGCGCCAAGTTCTATCCCACCACCGATCTTGTGACGGGACCGGACATCATCTTTTTCTGGGTAGCGCGCATGATCATGGCTGGTTATCGCTTTGCGGGCGGCAAACCATTTGCCAATGTATTTTTTACTTCCATCGTACGAGATCTGCTGGGGCGCAAGATGAGCAAGAGTCTCGGCAACAGTCCTGATCCTCTGGATCTTATTTCCCGCTACGGTGCGGATGGTCTACGGTTCGGTCTCATGCGTATCGCACCGACAGGAACCGATGTCAAGTTTGACGAAAAGCAGATTGAGGAGGGCAAAAACTTCGCTAACAAACTGTACAACGCCGTGCGCTTCCGCCTCATGCAGGGGGAGACATCCACCGAACCCGCACCGCATTTCAGCGCCGTGCACCTGGACATCCTCTCCAAGCTGCGAGATCTGCATGAGCAGGTGACAGAGGCTCTCGGCAAGTACGAATTCAACGCCTACACCCAGGCGCTTTACTCCTTCTTCTGGAATGAGTATTGTTCTCTATTTCTGGAGGCGGTAAAAGGAGACCTGCGAGAAGGGGCCGATCCCAGCGCACGTAACGCTACTCTTGCCACCATCGATACTGTGCTGCGGCACTACCTGGCACTGCTTGCACCTATTATGCCTCACATCACCGAGGAACTCTGGGAGAGCTTAGGCTTCGCTGCACGTCATGCCGGCAAACCGCTTATGCTCACCGAGCTACCCAAGGCGGAAAGCTTGCTGCCGGGACTGGAAGAAGAGGATATCTCCAAGGCTCGCATCATTGCCGCGGCTCTGTATGACGCCGCCAACCGCGTCCGCAACCTGAAAGCTGAGTACAACCTTGCTACCAACAAAAATGTGCACCTCGTGCTCAGGCCGACTCTTCCTTTTGGGGATGATATTGCTGCGCGACTTGCTCTGCTGGCGGGAGCGAAGGGAACTGCCATCGAGCCAGCCTACACTGCGCCGAAAGGAACACCGAGCACCCTCACTCCGCTGGGCGAGATCTTCATGCCGTTGGAAGGATTGGTGGATGTGGATGCGGAGAAGGCTCGCATTTCCAAGGAACTTGAGAAAATCTCTACAGAAATAAAACGCAGCCAGGCAAAACTATCCAATGAGTCTTTCGTACAGCGGGCCCCGGCCGACGTGGTGCAGCAAGAAAAGGAGCGTCTTGCCGACTGGCAGGGTAAAAAAGAACATCTGGAAACCATGCTTGCTGCCCTGGGCTGAGTTTCTCATCATCCATCGTCAACATGATGCGATTTCTTTTCATCACTATTCTCGCCTTTCTGCCGCTTGCGAACGCTGTGGAAACTGGCAAGCAGGCTGAACAGCCCGTGCAACAACAGCCTGACCGGCAGGAGAAACTTCCGCCGCCGCCTCTCACTCATTCTGAGGCTGCGCGCCAACTTATCGATTTATTACAGCAGACAGAAGCCTGTCTTGCGACATGCCGGGATGAAGGGAGTGTGTGCGCCGCTCTGCCGGAGTTGCAGCGTCTCGCGCGTCTCGCGCGTCATATTGTACACGGTCAACAAAATCTCTCTGAGCCAACCACGCAGGATTACATCGCCGCACAGCAGCTTGCCGGTGAATTCAATACGGCGTGGGAAGCCATTCGCGCCCATATTGCACGGCTTGAGCACAATCACCTTCTCTCACCGCAGATGCGTGAAATTCTCTGCATAGATCCTTCCACGGAAAACAGCAATCAATCCTCCTCTTCACCTCAGGGAAAATAGCGACTTCTCATGGGGGCATCGTGGCGTGAGTACCTCGGGTGTTTTTGATGTAATGAGGTCATTCCTACCATTACTGATTGCTCTGCTGGTCTTCCCTACTGCATGGGGAGATGCGCGGTTGCCTGCTATCGCCCGCAAACAAATCGGCGTCACCGTGGAATACGATGGATCGTACGAAAGCATTCCTTACCCGGGAGGAGATGTTCCTATTTCGCGTGGTGTGTGCACGGATGTCGTCATTCGCGCTCTGCGTGCCCTTGGATTGGACCTGCAAAAAGAGGTGCATGAAGACATGAAGTCGCATTTCTCCGCCTACCCCAAAAATTGGGGACTCAAACGACCGGATACGAATATTGATCATCGCCGTGTGCCGAATCTGTGCACCTTTTTCACGCGCCGTGGTTGGGCATTGCCCATCACTGATAATCCTGCGGATTATTTGCCCGGCGACCTGGTTACCTGTACTGTGGGAGGGAATTTGCCGCACATCATGATCGTGAGCGACGCGAAGAACAGTCGGGACGAGCCGCTTATTATTCACAACATCGGCATGGGTACGCAAGAAGAGGATAACCTTTTCTCCTTTCCTATTACGGGACACTTCAGACCGCAACTCAGGCGCTGAAGAAAATGAGGCACGATGAGGCTTTCTTTGAAGAGAGCGAGAGACAGATTAAGGGTAAAGAAAACCCGGTTCCGGGGGTGGTAAGAACTCCTGAACCGGGTTGGTGTTTTCAGTTGATGAAGAGGAAGGGAGAAAATCACCTTGTCGGAGTCGCCTCCAAAACCAGCACTTGGAAGGGAGCCAACGTGATTTTGACGGGCTTTCCGGCATGCACCTCATCGGCAGGCAGACTATCGCCCTTCGGGGAGCTGAGTTTGTAGGAAAGCGGAGCTCCGACGGGAAGCTCGAAGACCGAAGAGGGGTCGAAGATGAAATCCCTGGGCTGTGAAGAGGGGTTACGCAGGGTGAGGAGTCCTTTTTTCGGAGACCAGGCGGCGAAGCCATACACCTCAAGCGCGGCAGGATCACCGCCCACCCAATGCGTGTCCACTAAGGTGTCAGCATTGGCACGTGTCCACTTGGCAGCGGCGGCGAGGGTGTCCCACTCAGCCGGTTTGAGCATGGAGGGGGTGATGTAGAGCTCCTGCATCTGCGTGCCCAACCCGAAGCCGCTCCAAATTTCATTGGCGAGATCGTCGCCCTCGGTGGTCATGAGACCACGAGCGCCTTTGTTGTAGATGACGCCGTGGGTCATGAGCGAATTGATGGGGCAGAGCGGAGAGATAGCGACGTTGTTGGCGTAGATCTGGGAATCGCGGAAGGTGATCCACCGGTTGCGATCGCTTCCCTCGCCGCAGAAATCGTGGTCCCAGTTGCCGCGCCAGATGGAATCTGCAATGCCGAACCAGAACGGGCTGGCCCAGGTACCCGTGGTGAGGTTGATGTAGATATCCGGACGCTCGTTGCGCAACTCCTCAATGAGGGTGATGATGGCTTCGAAATCCGACCCGAATTTGGAACCCTTCGCCGGAGTCGCCTCACTGGATGTGCCATCGAACTTGAAGTGATTGACGCCATTTTCGCGGATCATATGCAGGCACATGTTGCGGAAGTACTCGTAGTACTTCGGCCCGGAGAGGGCGAAGCCCCCCTCATTGGTCTCGTATTTTCCCTCCGCAGCGGCGAGTCGCTTCTCCCTTGGGGCGCCGTAGCCGCCCCAGGGGGAGAGCCACACGCCGGGGTCGGCATGGTAGCTCTCCGTTAACTCGCGCACCTTGCGGAACTCGTTGGGCAGCCCCTTGTGGAATTGCCACAGCGTCTCTGTGTCGTCCCATCCGTCATCCATCAAGAAGGAATCGATAACGGCGCCGCGTTTGGTGACGAGTTCATCACCAAAAAGCTTGACGGTGTCGAGAACGGCCTTCTCATCGTAGGGCGTGAAGTAGCCGATATCGTACCACGTGTTGTAATTCAGGAAAGGCGCGTAGGCTCGGGCTCTCTCGGCGTTCAGATACCCCAGTTGGAAAGTGCGGCGCAGTTGTCCCGGCATGGCAAAGCCCAGCACAGCAGAGAAATGACTTGTTGCTCGCCGCGGCATATCCATCTTGCGTTCCAGCGAACAGGTAAAACCGCTTGCCGTCACCGTGCTCACGCTCATCGGATGCTCCACTCCCGCAAAAAGGCGATTCCCCGCTGCGACGACGGGAGCTCCTTTCACCGTACCTTCCACGCGTGCTTCGCGAGCCGCGATGTCCAGCAGCGTGAGCTTGCGCACCGGCATGGCAAATTGCTGAGGTGTGATGTCTAATCCCACGCGCAGGTAGGGCGCGCCGTCCCGGAGCTCCAGCCACCAGGTGATTTTGTTGCCATCCGTTGGGACAACAAAGTCCACGCTCACCCTGGTGCCGCCCACGCGTTCGGCAAGACGCCGCGCATTCTTCTCCGGCTTTAGCTTTTCCTCTTTCACTTCGCTGCACATCAGATCCTGCGCGGTGAGTAGGTGACTCGTCTCGGCAAATTCTTTTTTGGAGCAGGCTTCATCCGTGTTCTCATCCAGCACCTCCAGACGGAAGATGTCGTTGCCGAAACTGTAGCTTCTGCCATTTACTTTATCCTGCACATCGACGGACACAAAGCGACGTCCGATGCGTTCAATCTGCACAGCAATTTTGTCGTTCTCGATCATGATGGTTCTGTCGTTAGATGGTGTGACGGCGCTGTTCAGAGTGATGGGTTCAGTTTGCGCAAGAACTGCGTTGCTGACTGCCAGTACTCCCAGTGCCACAAAGCCCGTTATTAGAGAGTAGGAACTCATGCAGCGGATCCTACCACAACGTGTCCATCCTTTCAAGACTAAACGCAGGGCAAACGCATTTGAAAACCCAGGGCAGAATTAGATGTATAGAATTCAGTATCAATAGCTTATTTAAATTATTGATATTAAATATAAAATATGATAGGATACAGGGATGCATCATCTTATTACAAAAATCAGCCTGATGGAAGACCCAAGAACCG
>CANRLM010000002.1 GCA_947631435.1 uncultured Akkermansia sp. | reverse complement strand
TGCCTTCAAATACCACCTCACCGCCTCACTCGCATCCTTACTAACCCCCATTCCATAATCATAGCATTTCCCGAGAGCACACTGCGCCGCCGCAAGCCCCTGCTCTGCCGCCGCGCGATACCACTTCACAGCCTCTGCGTAATCCTTGCTCACCCCTTCACCGTTCTTATAACATACGCCGAGTTCACCCTGCGCCATCGCAAGCCCCTGCTCCGCCGCCGCGCGATACCACTTCACCGCCTCTGCCATGTCCCTGCTCACCCCCCACCCGTTCTTATAGCACACGCCAAGATTATACTGCGCCTTCGCATCCCCCTGCTCCGCTGCCGCGCGATACCACTTCACCGCCTCCGCTATATCCTTGCTCACCCCCCAACCGTTCGCATAGCAATTGCCAAGATTATACTGCGCCATCGCAAGCCCCTGCTCCGCCGCCGCGCGATACCACTTCACTGCCTCCGCCACATCCTTGCTCACGCCTTTACCGTTCTCATAGCAGGAGCCAAGGTTACACTGCGCACCCGCATGCCCCTGCTCCGCTGCGGCACGATACCACTTCACCGCCTCCGCTATATCCTTGCTCACCCCCAACCCCTCCGCATAATTTCTGGCTAACTCATACTGCGCTTCCACATCTCCTTGTGGAGCTGCCTTCAAATACCACCTCACCGCCTCACTCGCATCCTTACTAACCCCCATTCCATAATCATAGCATTTCCCGAGAGTACACTGCGCCGCCGCAAGCCCCTGCTCTGCCGCCGCGCGATACCACTTCACCGCCTCCGCTATGTCCTTACTCACTCCCCAACCGTTCGCATAGCACACGCCAAGGCTCCACTGCGCATCCGCATGCCCCTGCTCTGCCGCCGCGCGATACCACTTCACCGCCTCTGCGTAATCCTTGCTCACCCCCCAGCCGATCGCACAGCATACGCCAAGGTTACACTGCGCCACCGCAAGCCCCTGCTCTGCCGCCTTGCGGTACCACTTCACCGCCTCCGCCATATCCTTGCTCACTCCTTTACCATCCGTATAGCACACGCCAAGATTAAACTGCGCCGACGCATTCCCCCGCTCCGCTGCCGCGCGATACCACTTCACCGCCTCCGTCATGTCCTTGATCACTCCCTCTCCGGCATCATAACACGCGCCAAGATTACACTGCGCCTTTGCATTCCCCTGCTCCGCCGCCGCGCGATACCACTTCACCGCCTCCGTCATGTCCTTGATCACGCCTTCACCGTTCTTATAACATACGCCGAGTTCACCCTGCGCGATGGCATTGCCATCCTCCGCTGCCTCGCGCAGGCGCTCCATCGCCTCGCTCTTCTTCCCTTCTTTAGTCAACCTCTGATACGCAACGTACGGATCCTCCCGCAGCACATAGTACGCCCCCACGCCTCCGCCTATCATGACCACCAACCCTGCAGCCACAGCCACCCACAACTTGCGTCGTCCTCCCTTCTTCGGCTGCGTCGTCTGCGGCGCCACTGCCGGTGTTGGACTTTGAACCGGCGTCGCCGTGGTCGGAGCGGGATCAGAAGCCAGCGAAGGTGATGCTGCCGTGGCTGCCGAACCCTTGCTCTTCAGCTCCGCTGCCTTGCGGAACCACGCCAGGGCTTCTTCCTCATTCTTTTCCACGCCTTCACCCTTCATGTAGCATTCCGCAAGTTTCATGGCGGCCTCCGCGTCCCCGCGTTCCGCTGCTTTTTTTACCCACAGGATCAGTTTACTTGTACTCATTCTAATATCGGCTGGTTCGAGTTTGTTATGTAGAAATGGTTGAGTCCGGCGTTTGTTTCCCGCCCCGGTGAACCTCGCCCTCCGTGCGTAGCTGCGAGGAGGGCGGCTCATAGGCTGTTCTGTTCAGAAGGTCATAGAAAACACAGAACGAAAGAAGCTGTACTTTTAGCGAATCCGACCGGCGGCGCCCATAGAGTCCAACCAGTCTTCCCACGAATCAGCCTCATCCTCAATGCTCTGAGCCTCGGACGCCATAGATCGGGCATTCCGCATACGGGTCGATGGGCTCGCTACCAGGGATCTCTCCACCGAACTCATCATGGCATAGTTGCTATTTTGGGCGCTGCTGTAGAGTCGGTTTGCATCGTCCATCTTCGATTGCGCTTCGGAGTGCATCTGCCTTATGCAGCGCCGGGCAAAGCTCGACTCATCTACTGTTATGTATCCGCGCTGATCTGCGCGCGCCTTAATCTCTGCCAGGTAAGCGGAGGGTGAGGGTGTCGAATCAGACGAATCGGATGAAGAACCGCTGCCATTTGAACTTTTACTTCCACTATCAAAGAGGAGAGCGCCGACACCGAGGCAGGCAGCGCCACCGATCACCAGTGAGTTTTCCACGCAGGTGATTGGCAGGTCGATGCAAAGCCAATCAAAGATACCTGCCGTATACCACCAGGCTGCCGCACCCGAGCTGTACCTGTAATCCATGGATGAAGAACCTCCCGGGAATACAATCGGGAGTTTGGTAGTGGCGGTCGTGGTAATGATGTCCTTCCCCACCTTCGTCATTGATGAAGGTGTAGAGGGGGACTTCCTCTGACCCGTGAGATACATGGCGAAGTCAGCCGGGATTTCAAAGACATCCGTGCCTCCGGTAGCGCGGATTTCCTCCGTGCGCTTATCTTTCTCCCCTACTGAGTACTGAGTCTTAATTGGCTTACCCACGCGGTAACGCGGCAGTTCCACGTAGTACTTGCTGCCATCGGTGTAGACGAACTGTCCCGGTTTGGCATCCTCCGACTTGGCCTTAGCACTGTACCCCGCCTTGTCAAACAAATGTCCCGCCGAATTGAAATAGCAACTGCTCAGGCCCAGGGATGCGACAACTGCCAGTGGTATGATGCATTTATTCATGATTGATTGTATGATTATTTGGTTAAAAATCAGGAAGTTAAGATTAGTCTGCATGGTGTAAGTGTACCCTTCTCGGAGATTTGATGCTACTGTCTAACGAATGAGCGCAGTGTATCACCACCCAAATGCGACAGTCAACTAGAAAACTGACGAATTCTTATTTTTCAAGCAGAAAGAGCGTTTTCAAGGGAAAAATTTGAGGGATGGGGCACAGATCAAATTGACAGAGACCCTCCACTCCTGTCATTTTAAAGCTCATCGCATTCAGAAAAGGAATATGCAGGTGTTTTTACTATATTGGAAACAGTCATTCAATATCTTGCAGAGAAAATGACGAAAAGAAGGAATGGAATGTGATTCATATTGACAGGTTAAGGCATAATGGTATGATGCAAATATGCGCAAGGAGTATCTTCATACAGCAATGGTTCTCGTGCTGGGGGGACTTTTCATGGCGGCAGAGGCATCGGAGAGTGACACGATTCAAGAACTGGCGACGGCTCAAGCCACTACGCCGGCGGGACAACAGTTGAGGGAAATACCGGCACTGGGGCTTCTGGACGCTGCAGGGGAAAATGGGTTCACCATGGCGGCAAGAACGGATTCATGGGGAAAAGATACGGGAGGTGTAGGAAGTGCAGCATTGCACGCGACAGAAAAGGGCCTGCAGACATTCATCAAGGTGGGACTTCTCCTCGCACAATGCAAGGGAGAACGCCACGAAGTATATGACGAATGGATAAAAAAATGCGCCTCCCCGCAGCAGGAGATCTTGCGTCACGAGATCGAAAGTATCCGGGTAGAACAGCTGGAGAGTCTTGCAGAAGAATTAAAGCGAGCGAGCGAGACAGAGCCGGTGCAAGTGACGCTCACTGCGACAAAAGGACAGGAAGAGGAATTTACGGCGAGTTTTGATCATATCGTGGCTCAGCTGGAGGAAGCGGCAAAAAAACAGCCGAAAATGAAGTTTGAAAGGACGGATACCGGAGCAACCCTCAGCGGGAACATGAGCGATATTCTGATGGATGCATTACCGCTGAGCTATGCCGCTAAGTTCCCGGAGCAGATGAAGCAGGTGAGAGAGGCGGCGGAAATTCCATTTTGTTTGAGTGCCAGCAAAGTGGGTAATTCTGCAACGATCTCGCTGAATTTTGCGCGAGAGGGCATCGTGCCGAGTGTGCTGCGGGGTCTATCTCTGTTGTCGGGAAAAAAGGGGACGACGGAACTGCCTGCGGATTGGCCGACCTCTCCGACAAATGCCGGAGAGCCACTTGTGGTGGCGTATTCCACGCCTCGGATGAGACAGCTTCTGCAGGAAGTGAACCGCGAAAGCGGAATAGTGATGGAGCTACGCAAAGCGTGGCGTCTCTTTGGGGCGCTCGGAAAGGCAGATGCAGCTCAGACGAATGCGTATGCTGACGCCCAACGCGGGGTGGAAACTCTGGAAAAGCTCTTCTCCCAAAACTTACCGGAAGCAGAGCATGCCGATTCTCTCATTCTGGCGAAAGGAAGCGGTGGAGAGATGTGGCTGCAAATGAAGGCAGACGACCCGACGACGCAATTCCAGCCGGGCGAGCTCTGCTGCGCAGAACTTCTCGGCGGCAAAGGCACTGTTTTGTACGCTGAGGGAACGGAATTGCGCCGCGATGTATCTAAGCTGCCGAACCAGCTTCCAAACGCTGAGCAAGTAGCGAAAGCTGTGCAGGCGGTGGCAAGAGGCATCGCACTGCCGCTGAATTCGGAAACAGGGGATGAATATACCGCATATCTGGCCCCGCTGCAGAACACGCTGCCGGGCGTTTTGCCACTCTTTACCTCTCTTTACGATCTGATGGATCAGCTGTTTAACAACTCCGCTTTCGTGGTGAGCGACACTGAAATTATGGGGAGCGCACCCAATGTGGCGCTGCGTCATGTCATGCGAGATCCCGTCGCCCTGCAACAAACGTTTCAGCAAATCACGAACGGAATTCGTGGTCTTGTTGCTATGAGCGGCGAGAATCCGAGAGTGGTAGACCAAATACTGTCTACTATCTCCGAAAAAACGCCCGGTGGAGCCGACCGACACCGCCTCATCTTTCCCCTGCTGGGTATCATCGGTGAGCCTCAAATGCTGGTGAAAGACAGGATAATGGTGCTCTCTAACAGCTCTCAGCTTGCCGACAGCATGCTGGATTCCAACAGAAAAATACCTTTCCAGGGTGCGGCTGCCATGCTCAATATTCCGGAACTTGAAAAACTCATTCACCGCTACAATGGGAAAAAATCGCCCTTCCCTTCGGGAAGTCCCCGGCACATCTTCGCAACCGTCTCAACGCACGATGGCACAATCACACTGCGTCTCCTTGCGAAGTGAAAGCACGAACCACTTGCTGCTTCCGTCAGCTGGTCTGAAGTAACCGCACCGTGCGGTCGGCGCGCGGGAGGGTGATGGTTACCGTGGTACCGAGCCCCTGCCGGGAAGTGAGGCTGAGGGTTCCACCATGCTGCCGGATGATGTGACGCGCAATGAGCAAACCAAGGCCGTGTCCCTTGCTCCTGGTGGTACGGAAAGGCTCATACATAGAGCCCATCACCTCGTGGGAAATGCCACAACCATTGTCGCCGATGCTGATGCCGACCTCCGAATCATTGAACGAGGTATGGATAGAAACGCCTCCGTTTTCACCGCCCGGAAGAGACTGCAGGGCATTTCGAATGAGATTGTAGAGGGCGCGCAACAGGCGTTCCGCATCTGCGCTGATTTCCGGCAAGTCATCGCGCAGCTCGGTGTGCACAGCTATACCCCGTTCAGAAATCTCCGGCGTAAGGAGCTGCAGAACACGGGAAATTACAGCATTCACCTGCACCTTGGAGCGCTCCAGATGGGTTGGGCGAATAGATTGCAAAAATTGGTGGAGGAGCGTATCAAGCCGCTGAATCTCCTGCAAAGCGTCATCTGCAAGTTGCTTCACGGAAGCACGACTACGCGTATCATTTTTCTCCAACTTGCGACGCAGCAACTGCAGGGAAAGTCCGAGGGAATTCAGGGGATTGCCTATCTCATGCGCCACAGCTGAAGTGAGAAAAGTAAGCAGGTTAAACTGCCCGGCTTCCTCATTTTCTTCATTGCGTTCACGATCCTCCGTATCATCTCGCACGAGCAGCAGGTACTCCTGCCCTTCTTTAAGCGGAGTAATGAAGAAGTGGTAGTGCCGCGCAGTGGGGTAATTCACTTGCACATCGCGGACGATGGATGCGGATCCGGCGCGCTTCAAATCTTCCCAGCTGCATGCACCGGCAGCAAGCCGTTCAAAGGGTTCTTTGAGCAAATCACGAAGAGAACGATTGTAAATGGCGCACGCGGCACGATTCGCAAACAATGGCGTCCCCTCCACTGAGAAGAGGATGAGACCGTCGCTCAGGGCATCACACACCTCCTGGAGGAGGCTGTTTTCTGCACCAAGTCGAAGGAAAAGCCCACGTACATCTGTCGCACTGAGTTTATCCAAGCGTGTCGCAATTTTCTCAATGGTGTCGCGGTTCATGATTCAGAGAAACGTAAAAGCAGATGCGCCTCGTGGAAATGAGCCGGGAGAGAGGCTCTCCGGATGGTTCCTTCCTGCGAGCAGGAAACGGGCGAGTCATCCACAACGAGCTCGACCTGCGCCCCAACCGGGATGGCATGCATGATGAAATCGAACGCCGAGCGATGGGAAAGAAAATCGCCCTTCTCCTCGTGCGTAACGGAGAAGTCCGCTTCGCCCGCCTTGCACACAAAACGGTGCAAGCGGAACACTCCGTGTTCCGGGGCAGCGCCATCTCCGGCATCCTCGTAGAGAAAACTCTCTGCGCTCGTATTCGGTGA
Organism: uncultured Akkermansia sp.; assembly: GCA_947631435.1. GTDB lineage: Bacteria > Verrucomicrobiota > Verrucomicrobiia > Verrucomicrobiales > Akkermansiaceae > Akkermansia. The sequence continues at coordinate 72,152 of CANRLM010000002.1, read as the reverse complement.
CCACCAGAACTCCAGAGAACACGGAGGATCCTCGTACTCCCCGACGAATTGTTGCACAGGCCAGCGAGGAACGATGCTCCCCCCTCGCACAAACACAGGAATGTGGTCCATCGGCGTCAGCACCACCGCTTCAGCATCCGACGCGGGCGCAGGAGAGTCATCCCACAACGAAAACCATGAACCCGGCGGCAGGTAAAGGGTGCGCTCCGTCTGCCCCTCGTGGTGTACAGGAATCACATAGATATCCGCCCCGAAGAAAAATTCGCTGCTGCGCCAGTAGGTGTCCGGATTATCGGAGTACATCAGCGCAAGCGAGCGGATGATCGGCGTTCCCTCCGTGGCATACAGGTAGAACTGAGTGTAGAGGTACGGCAAGAGGCGGTAACGCTGCTCAATAGCAGAGCGCACATAACCTTCCGCTTCCCCGCCGAAACACCAGGGCTCCTGTCCGCCGAACTCGCCATTGTTATGGTTGCGGAAAAAGACGTGGAAGGCAGCCATCTGCACCCAGCGTACAAAAAGCTCCGGCGTGGGGCGTCCCAGAAAACCACCGGTATCAGCCCCACAAAACGAAATACCGCTTGAGGAGAGACGCTGCACCATGAGGTTCGCCATCTTCAAATTCTCCCAATCTGAAAAATTATCGCCGGTCCAGGTAGCGGCATGACGCTGTAAGCCGGCAAAGCCTGAGCGAGAAAGAACGAAAGGCCTCCTTTCCGGCGCAGCACGGCGCATCCCCTCCCGAGTGGCCTCAGACATGCACTGTCCGTAAATGTTATGCGCTTTCAGGTGCGAGCAGGCATAGCCGTCGTACGAATGACGCGTGTCATCCGGGAAAGTTCGATCCGGGAAAACCGCCGGCTCGTTCATGTCGATCCAAATTCCCCGCACGCCATACTCGCCGACCTCTCGGCCAAAGAGATCTGCCCACCAATCACGAGTGGTTGGCGAAGTATAATCCGGAAAGTTACAGCTGCCGGGCCATACTTCCGCCTGAAGCAATGCGCCGTCATGTCGGCGGCAAAAGACGTTTTTCTCAAACCCACTGCGCCACACGTAATTGTCAGGATTGATGCGAATGCCCGGATCCACAATGGTCACCACGCGCAATCCTTTCTCCCCGAGCGTGCGAATGAGACCGGGCGGATCCGGAAAGCGTTCACGATCCCAGGTAAAAGACTGATACTGCTTCATGTGGTGGATATCCAGATGAATAGCATCACAGGGGATACGGTGTGAGCGCAAATTTCCCGCCAGGGTAAGCACCTCGCTCTCCGGATAATAACTCCACTTGCTCTGGTGATAACCCAGGGCCCAGAGTGGTGGCATGGGCGCTGTACCGGTGAGTCGCGTGTAACAACGCACGGTGTCCAGCGCATCCGCACCGTGAATGAAATAATAGTCCATCACTCCACCATCCGCGCCAAAGAGAAGGCGATCCTTACGCTCCTTCCCGAAATCGAAATAAGAGCGCATTGTATTGTCAAAGAAAATGCCGTACTGCTCTCCGCTGTCCAAGCACAAGAAGAAGGGGATGCTCTTGTAGAGAGGGTCACTGGAAGGCGTAAATTTGTAGTGATCTGCACCCCACATCTCAAACCTTTTACCACGCATGTTCAATCCACAGGGCTTATCCCCCAGGCCGAAAAAATGTGCCTTCTCCGGCATCTGCTTAAGCACCCAGACTAAATCGTCCCCGGTACGCTCCTGCAAACGGTGGCCCATGCCTTCGGCATCCGCACAAAGCAACGTCTTATCCTCTCCCGGCACTCGCGGCATGCGATAAAATTCCAATCCACCATCAGCGCTGCGCACTCGCACCTCCAGCGACGGGGTGCGCACGATACTCAGGAAACCCTCCACCGCGGCTTCTTCTTCCAACGCCAGATCCGGCGCCGGCCGGAAAGACGCTGCCACGCCATAGCTCGGTATCGCCTCGAAAACAGCCCCCGTCACATAGCGGCAGCGCACAATATCCTCCTCAAGGAAAGAGAGACGTAAGCGCGCAACCGGAAGCTCAAGTTCCAGTGTACGCGCATCCACCCACTCGCAACGACGAGCTTCCCTGTGCAAATCTCCCTCCATAAGCAACCATCCTCACTCATCAACCCGGAGGCCATTCAAGCGTGCGACCACCGAGGATATGAAAGTGCAAATGTGGCACGGTTTGCCCGGCTGCAGACCCGGTATTCGCCACCACACGGTACCCCTGCTCCTTCAAGCCAAGATGCTCTGCAATCTGCGCCGCAGTGAGCATCAAGTGCCCCAGAAGCTCAGCATCCTCACCCACCGCACCACTCAAACTAGGGATCGGCTTGCGGGGCACCAGCAGCACGTGCTGCGGCGCCACCGGCGCAATATCGCGAAATGCAACACATTGGGCATCCTGATACACAATATCAGCGGGAATTTCCCCATCCGCTATTTTTTCAAAGAGAGTCTTCTCCATGCCACCTCCATCTTTATCACAACCGCTCGATGCATGCAACTCCTTTCTCACACGCACCTCGAGAATGCATGTGGCGCAACGACACCCGGCAATGCTTTCCTCACCCGCCAGGCGCAGGGAGCATGCGCTCTGGGGTAAATGTATTTGCAAATGTGATTAGCTCAAAAGGATCACAACTCGCTCTGTTTCAATCTTGTATTTATTGCGCACATTTCTTTTTGGATTCGGGACATGGTGAAGATGCTGTGACATCAATCTCCCGTGCATCATGAGGTATGTTCACCACTCTGATTTCGGAGTAAAAAGAATGAGAAAACCAGTCGGCTACGGCATTTTCCCCTCTTTCCATATCCCTATTCATCCTGTTACACACTCACAGGGCAAACGCATCAGGAAATGCGTTTGCCCCGTACACACTCAGCTGCCATTTGACAAGCAAAGGAGGGTAAGGTAGAATGCACGCCATGAAAATGCGTCTTGCCATCCTGGGATCCGGTTCCGGCACAAATTGCCAATCTATTTTCCAGGCCATTGATGACGGAAGACTGAATGCCGAGGTCGTGGCGGTGTTCTCTGATAACCCGGAGGCATACATCCTGGAGAGGGCAAAGAAACGCGGAGTTCCAACCGGTCTACTGAATTGCCAGGGCTTCAGGAATAAGTTCCCCGAGGATGCGCAGAAAGATCTCGCAAAGCAACTGCAGGCATTGCAAGTTGACTTTATCTGTCTGGCAGGCTTCATGCGACTCGTAAAAGCCCCGTTGTTGGAAGCCTTTCCCCGACGCATTCTGAACATCCACCCCGCTCTGTTGCCCGCATTCCCGGGTGTGGAGGCATGGAAGCAAGCTCTTGAAGCAGGTGTGAAACAGACCGGCTGCACGGTGCACTACGTCGATGCCGGTATGGACACAGGGGAAATTATCATGCAAGCTTTTGTCCCCGTGCTGGCGGGAGATACTTCGGAATCTCTGCACGCGCGTATTCAGGTGCAGGAACATATTCTCTATCCGGCTGCTATTCTGTCTGCTATGGCACGATTGTAAAGTTTGCCGGGCAATAAAAAGTTGATTATCCTCGTGTCTTGCGGAAATAAACATTGGGTCGACAAGAAGTTTTACTTGACGCGTGGAAAAAAATCGGTAGAATCTGTCCCCACAAACCTTTATCGACATGTCAAGAATCTGCAACATCACCCTCGCCATCCCTCACAAGGGCCGCCGCATCCATCGCTCCGGTCTTGCTAAAAAGAAGGGTGGTATTGGACGGCACGTCACGAAAACGGTGAATCGCATTGTGTATCCCAACTTGCAGGAAAAGCGCGTGTGGGTGCCGGAACTCAACGGTGGTCGCGGGGGATATATCCGCATGAAGCTTACTTGCAAAGCCCTGCGCTCTATTGCCAAAAATGGCGCACTCAACACGTTGAAGAAAGCGGGCATCCTTTACTAGAGGATTTTTTCTCCTTTTACTTCAACGAGTGGGCGCCTCAATGTGTCTCACCGGTGAATGGGCGAATGGAATTGCGTCACTTCTAGATCGTTCCTTTCCTCTTTTCGCAACACGATAACTGGCATCCAATGACACCGCGAAATACTAAGATTGCTCTCCGTATCAATGATGGGAATCAGAATCACCATCTTTGGAATAACAGGGGCGTGTGGTGGTGTCACGTGACGGTACACAAGCCGGATGCCACAGCGGAGCGTCTCCGTTTTTCCCTACGTACCCGGGATCTCTGCCGTGCTCGTACCCTGCGCGATCGCATTTTCGCAGACATCCGCACCCACTTCGGCATAACCGCCTGAGTGGTGACTCGCTTTATATTTTTCTACTCTCAGGCGTGAGCTATTGGAAAACGTGCGACACCGCTGAGGTCGCGTCGCAGCTCCACGCTGCTATAGCCCAGCCTGCGCATTTGCTGCGCTACTGACTCGCCCTGGTCGTACCCCACTTCCAGGAGGATAATGCCATCCGGCGAGAGGTGTTCGCGCGCCTCTTCAAGGAAACGATGAATGATGCCTAAACCATCTTCACCGCCGCCATAAAGCGCAGTATGCGGGTCATGAGCCACCTCAACCTGCAGAGTCTCGTCCGATCGAACATAAGGGAGATTCGCCACGATGCAATCGAACTTTGTCGGAGGAACAAAACGAGCAAGATTCTCTTCTTCAACTGGTGCTTGCCAGGCGGAAAAAAGATCCGTACAACACGTACTCACGCGAGCTCCAAGAAGCGTCGCATTTTCCAGCGCAAGGTCGAGAGCAGCCTCAGAGATATCCGCGAGAACAACCGTGGGGGATTGCTCGTGCAACTCAAGAGCAAGCGAAACGCCAATCACTCCGGATCCACAGCCCATATCAAGGATGCACAGTCCCTCCTTCTGATGAGAAATCTGAATCTGCTGTAAGGTGAGCTCCACAAGTTCTTCTGTTTCGGGACGCGGTACGAGCGCACGAGCATCACTGCGAAAACAGCGGTGATAAAACTCCACCTCCCCAAGCAGATGCTGCAGCGGCACGCCCTGTCCTCGTAATCGCAGCATCTCACGTAAGTGCGCAAGCTCCCCCTCTGTGGGACAATAGTCAATATGGAGGTAAAGCCACGTACGGTTTTTATTAAGCACATAAGCAAGCATTGCCTGCATGGAGGCGCGAGCTCCCTCCACTTGCCGGGTCTCAAGGTAAGCGGTGCCCGAAAGAAGGATATCACGAATGGATTTAGGCGTTGAGTTCATCAAGGCGTTCCGACATCTCTGCATGCTGCATATGCTCGATAAGGTCAGAGAGTGAGCCGGTTGCAATCACAATATCAAGATTATAGACTGTGTAGGAAATACGGTGATCCGTGAGTCGGTTTTGCGGGAAATTGTAAGTACGAATTTTCTCCTCTCTGCCACCGGATCCGATGAGAGCGCGACGCTTTTCGGAGTAACTGCGCTGAGCCTCCTGCTGTTTCATCTCAAACAACCGCGCGCGGAGAATACGCATCCCCGTTTCACGATTTTTGAGCTGTGAACGCTCATTCTCGCAACGCACCATGATGCCCGTTGGCAAGTGAAATATCTGCACGGCAGATTCGGTACGGTTGACATGCTGTCCCCCTGCTCCGCCGGCGCGGCAAGTTTCAATCCGAAGATCTTCCGGACGTATCTGCACATCCACTTCCTCCGCTTCCGGGAGTACCGCAACCGTTGCTGTAGAAGTATGAATACGTCCCTGTGTTTCCGTAGCGGGAACGCGCTGCACACGGTGTACGCCGCTTTCATATTTCAGGAAACGAAAAACCTCGTCGCCGCTTACACGGGCCGTAACCTCCTTGAACCCACCGATATCGTTCGGTGAAGCATCCAATATTTCAAACTGCCAACCGCGTGTCTCCGCAAAACGACGGTACATCCCAAGCAAATCCGCTGCAAACAACGCCGCCTCATCTCCACCCGTACCAGCCCGAATTTCAATGAGAGCATCACGAGATTCCAACGCATCCGGCGGGAGGAGGGCGTACTGTACTCGCTGCTCGAGTTTTTCAACGAGTTGCCTTTGAGGTTCGATTTCCGGGGCTGCAAGCTGCGCCAGTTCCTCATCATCGCCGGCCGCAAGCTTTTCGTACTCTTCAAGCTGCGCGCGAGAGGCGGAGAGGAGCTTCCAATCCTCTAACAACTGAATAATATGACTCCTTTCACGCATCAACGCCCGGGCGCGGGCGCGATCCTCGTAGAGCAAAGGATCCTCGATGAGCCGATCCAGCTCGTTGAGACGTTCTTTTCGCCGCTCGATGAGTAATGCATAATCCATGCGGGCTGCATGGTAGCACAGCTCAACGTATTTTGCAAGGACAGACTAGGCGGGTAAGATCAGGTGAGGTCTGAGGAGTCAATCGGCTTCTTCTCCAGCGCTCGCCAGGCCCAGATGATGTAGAGTAAAACAAAGGGAATAAAGAGCGAAACGGCGCTCATCACGCGCAACGTAAATTCGCTTGAGCAGCTGTTGGCCAGTGTAAGCGAACTCTGCGGATCAGCGAGTGACGGATAGTAGACCCCACCAAAACCCCATCCTGCACTAAGGAGAAGGGACAACACCGTGAGTACCGTGCCAGACCCTGCCCACCAGATACCGTGTCGGCAGCCGCTTTTCACGAAGGGCAGCAGCAGCCCAATGAGTACCAGGGACACACCCAGCAAAAGTAGTAGCAGCAGTTCCGGACGATCCAGCAACACATTCAAAAATTTCATCTCCATGGGCACTACTTTGCCGGTTGTCCCCGCCGCTTCGGAAACTACAAAACCAGTCGCGGAAAGCCAGAAACCGGCAAAGCTCAAAAAGAAAATGAGGAAGAAACATATCTCCCATGGCAACATCTTCAGCCCACGCGCGCGTAGCTCCGTGTCGTTTATACGATTGAGAAAATACAGATGAGCAAGGCAACGTGCCAACATTAGCACCGCGAGACCAAGCAGCACGTTGCGAAAATCTGCCACGGCCTCCAAACCATGCCAGGGCGTAGTCCAGGAAGAAATGGCCGATGGAGCGGCAGCGTTGGCAATATTGACCTTGTTTACCACAAAGTTAGCTCCGAAAAAGAAAGTGCCCACCGCGGTACCGATGAGAACGGGACCAAGCACTCCGTTCAGGAAAAGAAACGAGCGATAGACCCCTCTGCCAAGGAGATTTGAGCGCTTATGCATGAACTCATACGAAACAGCCTGAATCACAAAGCAGAGGAGGATGAGCATCCACACCCAATATGCCCCGCCGAAACTTGTGGAGTAAAAGAGAGGGAAGGATGCAAAAAAAGCTCCGCCAAAGGTAACCAGTGTGGTAAACGTAAGTTCCCATTTACGCCCCGTGGCCAACAACAGCATGCGCCTTTGTTCCTCGGTACGTCCCAGCTGGCAAATGAGTGTCTGCCCACCCTGGACAAACATGAGGAACACGAGAAGAGCCCCAAGTAAGCAAACAAGGAAGCACCAATATTCTTGCAGGAATGTATAGGTCATTGGTAGGAAAAATTGAGAGGTAAAGAATTACTTAATAGCCGGGGCTTCGGAAGAACACTCAGGTCCCTCGGTCACAACACGAACCATGATGCACAGCTCCGCGAGAAACAACACCGTAAAAAGGGCGAGGAAAAGCCAGAACGTCAGCTGCACGGAACTCGTAGCCAGTCGGGATACGGCAGCAATATTTGGCAGCAACCCCTGAATTGCCCACGGCTGGCGCCCCACCTCTGCCACCACCCATCCTGCTTCACTCGCAAGATACGCCAGTGGTACGGTCAACAGCACACCAAGAGGAACGAGTTTCACACGCCCAACGCGTCGTCCCAAAAGCAGAAGCGCCGCAAAAAGGGCCACAAAAAAGCCACCCAGAATCACCATGATGCGGAAAGAATAAAACGTGATGGCGACAGGCGGAACAAGCTCTCTGGAGGAATGCAGGTAGCCATAGCCCATGTAATGGAAAGAACGGCGCAGACTCTCTGCAGCAGCTTTGGCAGCAGCGGCATCCCCCGCCTGCTGGGCAGCGCGATATGTAACGAGAGATTGTATGGCCTTCCTGCCAATGGCCATCTGCTGCTCGGCGGAAAGCGCGGGAAGGCCATCCTCCCCGGGGTACCCTCCTTCCAGCAGGTTACGAATACCCGGCACGTAGCCATTCGGATCATTCGTTGCGAGTACGGAGAGAGCATAAGGGATCTCCAACTTGAAGAGGAAAGGATCTTCTTGTGGAGCCGCCCAGTCTATTCCGGGCTTCAACAGACCGATCCCCACGAGACCAACACCATGTCCTCCGTCCACTAAACCCTCTGCGGCGGCGAGTTTCATGGGTTGTATGCGCGCAATCTGGACGGCACTCTGGTGTCCGGTAAAACCAGTTGCAAGAGCAGCAATGAGCCCAACAACACTCGCTACGCGAATGCTTGCGCAGGCAAAGTCACCATGCTTGCCACGCAGCAGGTACCAACTGCTCACGCCAACGACAAACACCGCTCCGAGCACCCATGCGGAAGTAACCGTGTGTAAAAATTTCATCACAGCCACCGGAGAAAGAGCCACAGCGGCAAAACTCACCATCTCATTACGCACGGTATCAGGATTAAAATCCATCCCCACAGGACATTGCATCCATGCGTTAGCTACAAGAATCCACCATGCCGAAAGCGTGGCTCCGAGCACGGTCATCCAAGTGGACATCAGATGCGTACCACGGCTCAATTTGTTCCATCCGAAGAACATCAATGCAATAAAAGTAGCTTCCAGGAAAAACGCCACAATTCCTTCCACTGCCAGCGGTGCGCCAAAAATATCACCGACAAACCAGCTGTAATTGCTCCAATTCGTTCCGAATTCAAACTCAAGAATAATACCTGTAGCAACACCTACAGCGAAATTCACGCCGAAAAGTTTCATCCAAAAGCGTGTCACCTCCTTCCAGAACTCACGTCCGGTCCTCACGTAAATACTCTCCATGATGCACATGATAAGCCCAAGGCCGAGGGTAAGCGGGACAAATACCCAATGGTACATCGCCGTGAGCGCAAACTGCGCGCGTGACCAATCAATAAGGGAGGGATCAATAGGTTCCATAACAGTTAGTTGAGATACGGTCAGTGAGCTCTGTCGCTACAGCGCGACTTTTCTCCTCCATCGCCCCCTGTAACTTAGGTTCGAAGTAGAACACGCGCAGTAAGCCGAATACCACCGCCAGTTTCACGAGAATTACACACCAGAGCGTCCGTCCCAGTGTCATCCCGCGAAACCCATCCCGGTAGAATTCGTAGATGGCTCGTAGACTCACCGCCTCCCATTCTACCTGCCATTTCCCACCAACGCAAGAAAATTAAAGATTTATCGCATAGCTTCAGAAATAAAGTCACCGAAGAGCGGCAAAAACGGAGAAGAACATCCTGCTGAAAGATTGATATACATCAACCATATATCGCTCAAAATAAACAAGAAAGAAACAATCTATCACTTTGGGAAATCTGACATCGGGGGCGTCAAATTAGCTCTGTAACATGCGAAGGGATGGGGAAGAGGTTTGAACAGTACCGCACAGCCACGGCTTACCAGCCGTGGCCAGGCCAGCCACCGGTGCGGCCGGCAACTGACACGAGCTGACAAAAGACAACTATACGACCGCTCCGCACCTGGAGGAATCATCGGCCGCTTACTTTTATCCTCCAAAAGGGGAGAAATATCCATCCTCCTCTTGGGAAGATGGAGAGGGATTGGGGGCAGCAGCGGCCGGAGTTGTTTCAGGTTTCACGGGCGTTTTCTCGCGCTTCGCATCAGGTTTGAGAACATTGAGTACCCTTTCCATAGAGCTTGGATCAATATCCGCCACCAAATCAATATAGCTCACGCCAACTGAGCGAATAGCCCGTTGAAGAAAATACGGTACCGGACTGGAGGGCTCATTTTTTCTGAACCAATCGCTCACCTGATGCATGAGCCGTACCATCTCAGCCCGCCCGACCTGAGTATCCAGACCGGCAGAGGAAGCCACCGGGCTATTCTGCGGCGCCGAGGTCGCCTGTGTCCCAGAACTTTCGTGGGTAGGTTTTTCGCCACTGTCAGATTTTGCACGCGCTGTCGCCTGTTGCGGAGCCACGGTAACATCACTCTGCAATCTGAGAAAAATCTGCATTTGCTTGAGCATGTCGCTCAACATGCTAAAATCCGGCGTGCCTTGATTATGGGCAACATACACATCACGTATCTGCTTTAGAAGTTCCAGACTTTCCTCAAGATCATGCAGCAATAGCGTCTTCTTCTCCTCAGGAGTGTCACGCAAAGCTGCATGAATCGTACGCGAAGCGTCACTCCCATCCGGCGCCTCATTCACGTCTCTCAAGCCATACGCTCCCAACTGGGGAGAATCGGTCAAAGGAACTTCAAGCAACAGTCTGGGCACGGAACGATCCGCATCAAAACTTCCCGGCATCGGCGACAAACGAGTGAGTGCGCTGATTCGCTCCTGCACATCGCCGTCGTCTGGAACCGGCAGCAAATCATCCCACATATTTTCACTGAGAGCGGCTATAACCTTCAGTCCCTCCAGTAATCCGTTCACACCTGCGTTAGCCAGGCGAGCTATCGTCCAGATGACAACAATACGTAGATCCCTGCTCTCCTGCATCAGCGCAGCAGCAGCTTTTTCAATTTTTCTGTAATCGGGAGGTTCAGCGGGAATCACGGAGTCACCCATAGTTCTCTCCGGTTGCCCCGCCATCTTTTCTTCCAATTCCGCCATGCGCGGGTCGTATTCCAGATTTTCACCAGCCGGCATTGCCCCGGCAATTGGCGTCGTCCATCCTAAGAGTTGTTGATCATTCATAGTCGTGTGAGTGCTAAGTTTCGGGGTTGAGAATTAAAGAGGAAGATCTTCATCAGGATAGTCAACATGCAACCCGCCGGATCCATCCTCCGGCAGCAGTCCATCATCGGCATATACCTTGATTACGGGGCGCAGGTAAAGCGTGTATACCATAGAGCCCCTGCCGGACGAAACAGATACGGGCACTGTCAAATAGCCGGGAACAGGCGAATACTCCGTAGCGTGGGTGATAACGTAATCCAGGAGAGGTTCCCGCTGCTGGACGTACATGGCGGAAAACTCATCTTGCGCGTGGCGATAAAGGCGCAAGAGCAGCTTCTCTTTGCCCGGGATAAGCGATGGTGCGCTTTGCGTAGCATCCGGGACGGCACGCAGCTTCCCCGAACTGCCATTGGCAGATCCCACGGCGAAATATGGATAAAGAGCAGCGGTACGCAAGCGCTCCTCCTGGGGTTCTGCCACAGCGCTTGGAAGCACGACCTCAAAAGCTATTGAGTACGTCTTACCCAGCAATGACTGGACGGAGCGACGCAACTCCTCGCGATCAGCCGACGAGACGGCACGCGGCAAGCTACGCTCCGTGAGGAAAGCTTGGCGAAATGCTTTGCGCAATTCTTTCTCCGCAGAAGCTGCAGCATCTCCCTGAACGTTCGGGCTCTCATCAAACGCAGTCGCACCGAGCCAATCGCCGGGAGAAATCATATCACGATTGAAGCGCACGCCCACCCAGAACAGGCAACTATAACCTTCCTTATCACGGAAAATAAGGGGCACATACGCCGTTTTTTTGTCATCGCCCAGTACAACCCCTGAGCGAAGGTAAAGGTTAATCGCACTCCAGCCGCCGGAAATGTTCACGGTGCAGCCGGGTGACGGGTCATCCGCTCTGCGGAAAAATTGGAATTGGAGATTTCCCGCGTCTGCCGGTATCGGACCGGACGTCAGCGGCATATCCTCCTTGTTTTCACGATTAAGATTCACGAGGGAGGAGAGAGCCTCACCATCACGAGCCACACGGAAATACGGGTAGCGTCTTCCCACAGGCAGCAGACGGCTCTTCCCGTCCTCTCCGCTGACAGAAGCAGTTCTCGCCTCAGCCGGGGGCAGAACTATCGCGGCCGTGAGCGGCAACTCTGGATCGGCCAGTAACTGCACGACATCCGACACCTTAGCCCAGGCCTTCTCGCGCTGTCCGTTCATCGGCAGACGAAGCGTGGCATTCTCCTCCGGGATGTTACGCAAACCTGCCTGCTTGGCGATTTCCGCCTCCTGTCCCTCATCCGACAGACCGGAGAGTCCTTCCAGGCGTTCCTGCAGATTCTCCAGGTCATAAGAGGAGAGAATTTCCTCCGGTCGTCGCAGCGGGGTGTTACACAGCGGGAACATGGATGCGAGCGGCAGGCATCCACGCACACTCTCGCTTAGTTCATCGGCCGCTTCTTTTTTGAGCAGGCGCATCCCATTACTCAGGTAATCATTCCACCAGAGGAAGGTCGCGTCAGACTCGTCGGCGTACCATGAGCCCCAGAACTGCTTGAAGAGATCCTCAACCGGCATCCTCACGAGCGTCTGCCAGGCCTTGGAAGGGGAAGTATCCAGGCGGCTGATGAAATCCGCTGAATGCAGGAAACTGCGCCGCGCCTCCGAATTGAGTCCTTTCTGAGCGCGGTTAATTTCTTCAAGTCGGGAAGCCACCTCTGGGAACAGCTCTTTATCCTGCAGACAGGGGATAGAAAGAGCCTTATACATCAACTCATTGATCTCGTAGAGCATGCCGGACACATCAGCCGTGAAAAACACGTCCCCACTCTCAACAAACTGCGCCCAACTGCGTATGCCCTGAATTTTATAGTGGGCGGGTATCTCGTCTGTCCAATACATCACATAATCCACAAGGAAATGGCGACACGCATCATCCAACAGCTTAACCAGGTGGGTTATCTGCTCATCATCGCGAGATTTACTCGTGGTCAGGTGTTCATGCACGAACGCAGAAAGCTCGTTGAGGTCTGTGATGCGCATGTTGACCGTGTTCGGGTCATAGCAGGGATTAAGCGTATATTTGCCGGCGCGCGTGTACGGGATGGCAGGGAGTTTCCGTAGCGTTTTTTTCAGCATCTCCTCGGGGATGATATCGGTATTGCTCAAAGGCACGGTGCGGAGCCAATCCAGGATTACGCGATTGGTGAGAATAAGCCAGTTTTGCTCCCAACAGGAAGCGCCCAAATCAACGCCGCCTTGTTGAGCGAGCGCAGAGACCGCCTCATCATAGCGCTTCTTGATCTCCTTCACCCGCGCAATGCGACGATGGAAGGACTCCCCCTGTTCTCCGGCCGGCAGCGGGTAGTATAAAACGTCGTAGAGAGATTTGGCATACGCCATAAAGCGCTGCCAGGGACGAAGTTCAGAGGCGTCTTCCTTGCGTCGATCCCACAAGCTGCATATATCCTCGGGCAGAGAATCACACTCCTGGGCTATCCGGGGAATTTTGTCACCAATTGCCTTGTGAAGGGCAATCACCTGGTTTCGAAGGAATTCAGCGTTTTCTGAATCACCCAGATATTTTCCCAAATCATCAAATCGATGGATATCTTTTTCCATCTCGGCATGAATGCGGGAGTGCAACTTCTCCACACACTCACGCAGTGAGTTCTGCGAATCAATTCCCAGAAGGCGCTCATCTTCCAGGAGATTTTGTTGCAGTTTCAAGGCCTCTTCATAGATTCCCTTCCACTCATCCCGGCACGCATGCATACGCTCCGAATCCTCTCTGCGCACGGCATCGCAGAACATTTCCTCGCGTTGCTTCATATCGGCCTGCAGCTTCCGCATACGGCTCAATCTCTCCAAAAAACGCCGCATCGCCAGATAATTGTACTGCGGGTATATCTCCATGGTATCGAGAGCCGCAGTATAGAGAGCTGCACCGGAACTGATAGCTTGAGCAGCCTCCATGGACACGGGCTTGAGATAGCCATTGAGTATGCTCATCTCCATGATGGTCTTGTTGCCTGCAGTGCTGGCGCTCCAGAAGGATTTAATGGCGGCCTCATGGCTGGGGGAGCTTCCCAGGTTCACCAAATCGGCATACACGATATCATCCAACATGCGCTCGCCATTCATCAGATGAATCCCGTAGTTGGTGATGCGCATGAGCGTTGCCAGAGATTTTGTATCATCCGAACTCCATGGATTCTGCCCTGCCTGGTAATGTTCCGCCCGATAGGTAAACACAGCTCTGGCAGAATCGACAACAGGTTGTACGAGCATGCAAACTACGGCGGCCTTATCAATGAATTTCTTGTGCTTTTCCAGCAGAATACCTGACGCCTCACCGTCTGTCACCCAGGACGCTGCTCGCCAAAACACCGGCAGATCCGTAGAAAGCGTAGCCATGTTGTCCAGATTGTACAGATACTCCCGTCTGGAAATCTGTGTGCCGGGGACCGGAACATCCGTGAACGAAATTTGTTTTCCCTTCTCTGCCGCAATCAGGGGAGCATTATGAATGGCTCCTCCTACGAAGAGTTGGTGCGTCTTCGTCCAAAAAGCCACGTGACGATCAGCCAGGCGCTTGAGTTCTTCGCGATGGACGGCCGCCCATATGACCAGCGGCAACGCCAGGGCGAGCAAAGAAACGGCGCCGATCCAGTACGGCCGACGCATTCTGCGCGCAGCAGCATACGTGTAATCGCTCCGATTGCCGACTCCCAATACAAGGTGCTGCAAAAGATGCGACGTAAAATAATGACGCGGGGAAGCAAGGGAGAGTATCTTCTCGCGCACGGAAACAAGATCCGCAACAGCATCACCCCCGAGTTGCTCAGCAGGTGCGGCAGGAGTCTCTACGGCACTGTTCGGGAGGACGACGGGACTGAGACGATCGCCATCCTTGTGGAACATCACCCGCTCCATGGTCGTCACCGGTTTGTCCAGGGTCGCCGTGAACCAAACACCCATGAACTGGAAGAGACCCCGAGCGTTCCCCTTATTCTCCACGTGAGTGAAAATGCCTGCCAAATACCGCTTCAGGTTTTCCTTCATTCGCGCAAAAGCCTCCGGCAGCATGTACACGGGGATGGCCGTATCATCACGTCGACCGCCAGATGCGGCACATTTTTCCCACACACTCTCATTGAGTGCAAAAGAGGCGCGAAGCGTCCTGAGATTTTCCATCAACTCATCAAATCCTCTGTCGGCAATGACAGGGTCAAAAGGTTGATCCGGTTCCGGATTTTGCCAACCGAGGGGTTTTTCACAGTCCTTCTCGTGAAGAAGGGAAAAGAACTCCGAAAATCCATCCAACTGATCGCACTTCGTAATCACGACCCATACCGGACAATACACCCCGCATGTACGATTGAAAGCCCGCATCTCCTCGGCAATGAGCGATACCTTGCGATCTCGTAATTCTGAGGAGTCAAGCAGAAGTGCATCCGCCGGGATCGTCAGGATCACCCCTCTGACTAAATTGTTCTTAAAAATTTTCTTGTAACCATCGAGGAAAGTCTGCCATTCGTGGTCCTGACGTCCTCCCCAACGACTCAGGAAAAGGCGTCCTCCGATATCCCAAACCATCCCTTTATCCGCCAGCCACATGTTGAACGTGGACGTAGGTTCACTCGCGAGGGAGAAATCATTGATGCCGGCCGGATAGCGAATACCGCCGTACTCCATGAGGCGGCTCTTGCCGGAGCCCGGTTCACCGAGTAAGAACCATGACCCTGTATTGCGGGGGGACAACCCCCGCTCCTCCATCGTATGTTTGGCGGCGGCCAAATCCATGCGGATATTTTCCGTGCGCAGGTACTGCTCGCGCTGTTGTGCCTTCAGATCCTTGCCGGCCGCCATGGCTGCCAGCTCCCGGCGCAGCAACAGATCCTCGCGCATGGTGTTCACCATGCTGCGCAATTGAGCCCTCCTGCGCAGCACACGGACCAGCACGTATATCAAGATGAGCGCGGCAAGCGCCACCAATGCCACGACCACCCAGTCCATCATCGTCATCTCACTCAGCCATCCCGGCATCATGGAGTCCTGCGCCGAACTCAGTCGAGAGCCAGACACATCTGATGCATCATTCAGGGTCGGCGGGACGACGTTGGCTACGGCACAATATGGTTCAAACGGCATATTCATCACTCTTTTCCCTCCTCTCCAAGCTGTTCCGTGTATTCTTGCGGCAACTCAGGAAGTTGGCGCGGTTCTTCCTCAGGCGCGCACGACGTATGTTCCGATGCATCGCCCGATCCGGGAGCGATAGACGTTCCCTCTCCGGGGGCATCGGCAGGATTCGTGTGCTCCACAGGTGGAGGAGAAGACTCTGCCTCCTTTTCCTGTACAGCGTCGGCAGACTCTGCATGCTTCCTGTCCAGGTTCACCCCCTTCACGACCATGCTGTCAGAATTCTGGGCATGAAGAACAGCCTCCATTCTTATATACTCCCCTGTTTTGTCGAGTACCTGCCAAAGCGCTACGGTTGCCCCCCTGTATGTGTGGATGTAAAAGAGGACAGACGCAACGAGTATCACCGCACAGGCGCAGGTTACCAACCCCGCTACCAAGACAGGCCTGCGAGGCTTCATCAACGACTTTTCCCCTTGAGATTCCAGCAAAGAATGCTTGGCCTGTTCTTCACCGGGCAAGTTGATTTTCTCAGCCGCACTCCGTAAGAGTTCCTCGAGTTGCACGCTGCGCCGCTCCAACGCTCCGGAAAAGCCGCTGGCGATCATCGCATGCATCAACCGCAGGTGATCTCGCGCAAGGGGCGTATCCTCTGCCAACCACTGCCTCATATAATCAAAGAACTTTTCATCCCCTGCCAGTTCATTGTAAAGGCTGCGCCCGAGATCCTGCCACTCCCGCGCGTACGGGAAATTCCCCTCGTGCACCATGTAATCGATGTAAAACGCCGTGTACCTGCACGCATCCTCCATTCCTTCTGCCAAATCGGCTGAGACCGCTCCCGTCTTACGAATCGTGGAAAGCTCGCGCATGATATGCCCGAGCAGCACATCCATTTCAGGGCCTTTACCGGAAGCTGCCTCATAACGGCTTGCCACCATGTACGTGACCAGAGGGTGAAATAGTTCGTAGAGCGTCATCTGTCGTTATTGAGGCTGGAAAGGATGAGATAAAGTTCAGCTTGCGTATGGGGAAGCGCTTTTTCACTCCATGTGAGGGCGCATTGCTTCTCCTCGCAGATATCCTGCCACGTAGTGTCACTCCCCAGTTTGTCCGTACGGAACCACAGGCGATCCCCACCGGGTGGGAGAAGAGGAGAGGGAAGACGTTCCTCCATCAGACGGACTCCTCGCACGCGCTTGGTAGCCTGTGAGCCGGCCGTGAGTTTAAACACGTCGCCGGCCTCCACCAAATCGGCAACATGCCGGGGAGACTCTTCGCTACGCACACCCACATACGCTGCTCGGACGCTGTTGAGCCACTCCGGCTGCATGCTGCCATGCCACGCTGCATCGGTTTCCTGATAGGTGAGTTCCACACGCACACACCACTCCGTCGCTTCCGTCCGCGTCAAGCGGTAAATACCATCTATCACCGCCTCAAATTGAGGCAAACAATCATCGTGATGGTACGGCGGAGGTGTCGTGCAATCCTCCTGCGGAGAAAAAGCGGACAGCTGCATCAGCAACCGCCCCAGCTCAAGGTAGAGCGCTACAGGTGTCACATGCGCGCATGCCATCATCCCGCGCAATCCTGCAACAGCTGCCCGCACGAACGCGCATTTGGTCATCTTCTCAAGGCGAAGGGCGGGCTGCTCCTGCAGTTCTCGCTGCCGCAGAGCCGTCACGATGCTCTGAGCCACCTGGTCAAGATGAGTGCATAAAGCCTCCAGCCGGCTGTGCAGCATGGGCACGGCCGACAGACAAAGCGCCGGCGGGACGTACTGGGCATCCGGCGTCAAAAAAGGTTTACCGTCCCTGGTTC
The DNA here is from genome assembly GCA_947631435.1 of uncultured Akkermansia sp. Classification (GTDB taxonomy): domain Bacteria; phylum Verrucomicrobiota; class Verrucomicrobiia; order Verrucomicrobiales; family Akkermansiaceae; genus Akkermansia. The sequence goes on along the minus strand of CANRLM010000002.1, from coordinate 54,416 downwards.
GACGACACTCCAAACGGAGTATGGGCATTTTTTCGTAGCCGGGGAGTTCCTCGCTCTTGCTGGAGAGCAGCACCCGCATGCGTCGGAACATGACAGGCTGTTCATTTCCACCGGCATTCTCATCATAGCAATCCCGGGAATAGGGTTCAAAACGACGCACTCCTTCCGTCTCTTGATCATCCTCATTCCTCTCACCTTCGTGCAATGGGGGAAGCGCGGCGTAGATCGTGATGTGGGAACTTTGGCCCATTTCAGTGGTCAGGTCCAAGTCATCAGCCCGGCTGTTCCCCGGCATGTCCACCTCCACGCCGCCCGGTAAAATTGCCTGAAGTTTCTTTGCGCGGAAACAACCGTTCTCCAACGCGGTCTTATCCAACTCCAAGCTGATCAACCCATAGGTGTACGGCAGAGCAAGAGCGCGATCGCTCCGACGGGCTACAGCATGTTGAAGTTGTTCTTGCTGGAAATGGTGCGGACGCAGAAACAATCCCTCCGTCCAACTCAGACTCGGCAAATTTTGGTACATAGTCGCTTGTATATTATTGTGATACGATTAATCCTCAGGATTCATAGGGGTTTGCAGCATCAAACCGGCTGGTATGATGCTCACGTTAATTTCGCCGGACTTCCAACGATTCTTAGCCAGGGGGAGAGTAAGCCGGCGCATATCCGGTCCTTTGGCTCCATCGCGAGCCAAATTAGCAAACAGCACCACGTGGCTTGCTCCGTGTTTGTTAATCCATGTGTCCCAAATCTTGTCGCTTTTCTCGAGTTTTTTCGCTCCATTATCTTCCTCTCCGAAATAGAAAGTCTTACGCCGCAAGGAATCCCGCAGCATGTTGTCCGGGTCAAAATAATCATCAATCGAAGTGGCTTCCAATTGCTTGAGCATCGTTTCATTTGCTTCCACGATATCCACTTCCACGGTGGGGAACACGCGCAGTCTCTCAATGGTCACCGGATCGTACGCTATGTTGATTCCCAACTTCTTCGGCGCAGTTGAGTTACACCCGGTTAACGCGAGCAGTACTCCCATGATAACTCCTACTTTTCGAATAGCTTTTTTCATGATTAGCAGATATAGTTGATTCCTGTTGTGACAACAGCCGCTGTTGTTACCGGCACCCCCGTGATGGGGTTCGCCCCCGTCGCTACCGAGGTGATATTGGCCATGGGAAGTCCATGCACCAGTTTGTTGACAGCTGTCGAGACCGAGAGGACACCCGCGCACATGGGTCCGGCAACGGGAGAGGTCAGGGTTGCAATCGGGAGCCCATGCACCAAAAAGTTGACGGCTGTACCTGTCACGATGTCTCCCGTGGCAGAAACTCCGGTGGTGATCATGATGGGGGTCGGCATGGTTTTATTTTTTCTTCGGTTTGATGAGTTTGGTGCGTGAGGCTTCAACCACCGGGCCGACATCTGTCACATGCAAGATGAGGCTCTGCGTGCCACGCGGGTAATCCTTTTTAGCCAGAGAGAAAGTGGTGCGACGAGAATCTGCGCTATCGGTCGTGGTGCGTGGCGGACGCTTAGTCACAGCGATGGCTCTGTCAGCTCCGGAGCGTCTCCACGTACGCATTTCCCACGAATCATCCCACAGAATTTGTCGGAAGCCATCATCCATGTAGCAGCGCCATATCACGGACGGACGCGAAGCGCGTCCCAACGTGCTGAAGTATTCATCCACCGGAGTGACCGTTTGGCGGAGCAGTTCATTTTCACCGCGCACGGCGAACACATCGACCACATCACCGCGCACGGGTTTGCTTCGCCCATCGATTACACAGATCGGCAGCGGCTTGCTGACAAACCACGAGCACCCCGCCAGCAGGAAAACCGCCGGGGCAAGCAGGCTCAGTCTGTGTACGATTGTCTTCATGGTTGCGAATGTTCTTCCCTGCCGAACCCAAAACGCGACTTAAAAACGCTGTCGTCGGGTGCGCCTCTCTTTTTTTCCTTTTCGGCAGCACGCACCGGGTTGCCGTATTCATCCCACGTGCAAGTGCCGTCCGCGCACTCAATCCCCAGGCGCAAGAACTCTTCGTAGCGCTTGTCGTAGTCCATGGTTCCCCCTTCCATCAAGGCGATCTGCATGAGCGTTTTGCTGATACCCAGAGGAGGAAGTCCTATGTTTGTCGGGGCGATGCCGGTTTCTGTTTTGAGGTTGGTGGAGCTCCAGAAAGCGGAGTAGGCAAGCATGGCTTCGGGACCATCCTGCGCCGCCATAGCCGCCTCACAGGCCAGTTTCCCGTTGTCATCGCTCGGGACGAGTATCCAGCGCAGTGCGGCTTCCACCGCTTTCCCCTTTTCCGCTGCCGTTGGTCTCGCCGGCAATCCGGGTATTTTGAGCGGGAAGTACTTGTTCATGGCTTGGTCGATCTTCGGTTTCACAGCGCCGACTTTCTGCTCGATCGCCTGGAAGATGGGATCATCGTCCTTAGCCGCATTTGCCACCATTTGTCGGTCGCGCTGCAGCGTTTCAAGGTACACATTCATGCTGCTTTTCGCCTGCTCCAAAATACTGTTGATGGTCGATTCCATGGCTATGGGGTCGCCGGGTTTCCCCATGCTTCCGGGCGGCAGCGACTGCTCGAACTCAGCGTACTCCCGCTGCAAAACCGCCAGCTTGAGTTTGATGCGTTCTACCGGGTTGAGGTATTTTTGCTCACGCGCAGCTGCTTCCAGCTCCTTCACCTGTGCCTCCAATTCCTTTTTTCGCGCCTCCACCATGGCATCCACGTCCGATGTGTCCGTAAGACTTTTGATCAATTCCTCTTGTTCTTTTTTGAATCTTTCCGTGGGGGTCAATCCATCCTTCGCCTTATCCTTCTCAATGTCCTCTGCCACCAGCCGGTAGCATAGGTAACACCACCACACCCCCACCCTCGGCACAATGGCATAGCTTAGCAGGTTTGCCGCCGCCTCCGATTTCCCGTTGTGCATCAGTAAAGCCAATGCCAGTGAAGCGCTTACTCGCCGCTCCTTCGGCAGCAGCTCATCCAGCTCCGCCCCCATCTTGTAGCCTCGCTCTTTGCACAGTTCCTCCATGTCATCGCGCAGAAGCATGACAAGTGGTCGTCCAAATTGTTTTCCGTCCCAGGACATCGTTTTTTCGGTTGTTTAGTTTTGTATATGCACACCGGTCTGTATATCCACGGCACTTGTGCCACTGACTTGTGCATTGACGGTGGTTTCACACCCATTCGTAGTTTGAATACCGATTGCTGCATGCGTAGCACTGACGATTTCACCTTGGCTGTGAATAATTTGCTCCTGTTCCAGCAAGGAGTTGCCGGTGGCATTCACGGCGGCGTTATTTTGTACTGCAGCAGCGCCGTTGGCTCTTATTGCCTGTCTTCTTGAAGAAATGGCAGTCGTCTGACGTCCCACGGTAGTTACTCTCTCGTTCAGTTGTTGTACTGTTTTGGTGCCGACGATTTTGTGCTCTTTGCCCAGGAACAAGATGTTGGATAATCCTGAGAGTATTTTTGTGAATCCTCCCACGACTATTCCCAGCGTCACCACTACGGCAGTGCCTAACGCGGCGCCAACCCCACCCAGGATAAGCATCGGTGTGCGGCCATTCTTCGAGTCTCGGCATTTCATTTTCGGCTTCTTATTGCCGAAAGGCTCTGTGTAGGTGTCTGCCGTTTCGTTCACCTTGTTGAGTTTGTCCTTGAGCGCCGAACCTATCAGCGCGCCTGCGCCTCCGGCAATCAGTGGTACACCCACCGCTGCTACCCCACTTACTACCTTATCCACATCTGAGGTCAGACTGGCGAACGTGTTCATCCCGCCGGAAACGCTGCTTCGCTCGCCCATGGCAATAAAACCGGCTATTGGGGTATTGACGGTGAGATGCTCATTCGCATAGTTCACGCAGGTTGCAGATGACAGGGTGAGAGTGGCAGGTTCCATTTTCACCATGCTTCCCGTCGGTTTCATGAGGTTGGCTATGCCGCCGTCCAGAATGTTGCCGACAAGTCCAGTAACGGTCGTGATGGTCTTGACGATGCCGCCGGCGGCGCTGCCCAACAAATCTGAGCTGGATATGCCGTACACGCGGTTGCCATCCTGCAATTCATCGCTGTAGATGAGGGAGGTGCCGAGGAGGCTCTTCGCATCAACCCCTGAAAAGATTAAGTTGAGGGCGCCATTGAAGACGGAGTCATGGATGGCCGCCCCGCCGACTACCGTGGTTTTCGGCGCCACGAGACTCGCACTTAGATCCGTGATCGTGAGCGTAGAACCGAGGAAAGTCTGCGCCATGAAGACATTGGTGGCCATATTGCTAATGTAGGGGCCCTTGATGTTCACCCCGCTGCCGTCGATGCGAATTCTGCCGCCCAGGAGTCCCCCCGTTTTAATGCCCATGAGGTGCTCGGTCTGCTGTTTTCCTTCAGGATTGTACGCCGCATAGGCCCCCGAGTTGAGCACCTTGCCGCACGCACTCGTCATCTCAATGCCGCTCTCCGTGATCTTGATGGAGGAGCGCCCCACACGGAACGTGATCGCCTGAGCCGATGTGAGGACGATTTCGCCTCCCGCGTTCACGATCTGGTGGTCGGCGGACTGTATCAGCACATCCTTGGCGGAGTACACATTCACTCCTTCAAAATGGGGACGCGTAACGGGGGCATTGAGATTCTGCTGGATGTCGTTAGCCACCGATTCCATGGTGTAACCGGAAGACATATTGGCCTCAGAGAAAACTCCGGCAGCCGTTTCGATGACATCGCTGGAGATGTAGGTGTTGGTGATGTCCTTGTTTTGCTGCACGGGACGCACGCCGTTGTCGCGCGTGACCATCTGGATCTGGTGGAAGGGATACTTACCCTCGGCCAATTCATCCACGGAGAGCGGACGGGTCACTCCGGCGGGTTCAGAGTTCTTTTCGGTATCGGTGAGGTCCGCATCCTGCGCCGGAGATTCCTTGGTGTCTCCCTGGTACTTGCGCGGCGGAAGCTGCACGCGGTTGCGCAGGGTGACAGCCGAGTAATCAGCAACATCATCCTGTTCCTTGAGCGTATGACGCTCCATCGTCTTGAGCTCGACAAAGGGGGACGCATTTTGGTCGCGATACAGGGAGCTGATGGCAATGGGCAGACTGAAATCACCCCGGTCGAGACACACCAGCACATTCCCGACCCTCGGGCGTGCGAGCAATCCGCTGTTTTTGTCCGCGAAGGGGGAACCGAGTTCCACCACAATTTCATTAGCAAACGAGATGGACTCTTGTCCTGCACCCGTGTACTTCAACGGAGCTATTTCCCGTACCTTGCAAGTGTTCTCGGTGACGCGTTTCTTTTCTTCTTCGTACGAAAAGGGGGCGGTATCCACCACCTGCGCCACGAACAGACGCATCTTAGGCATCGGTCCATTTTCCCCGGATGTCAGCATATCTGCCGTCCCGGGTGCGTGATTATTGACAATCACCGGACGTGGCAGCAGGCAGAGGCACTTGGGCTGTCGGGCTTCATCGATATGCGTTCCCTCCACCTCAGCCTGCCATGTGTTCTGCGTCACCTGAATTTTCATCTTGGTGAGCATATAGCGGGTGGATGGGCTGCATTGCAATCCGCCGTCCTTCCTCGCGGCCACCTTGAAATGCACTTCCCTGCCGATCACGGGGAGGGCAGAATCACTGTTTCCATGGTAATAGAGGCCAAAGCAACCACCGCGGTTATCATGAACCGCGCGCAAAACAGCCTCGCGATGAGTCAGGTCATCGTTCGTAAGTTTTTTCATCAGGATGTTCCCCAGCTCATAGGAACTGAACTTCACGGAATTCGTCACTTCATTCCCATCGCCGTACAGTTGCAGTTTGAGCTCATCTTTCGCAAAGTCCTGCGTCCCATAGTGTTTGCTCCAGAAGCGCGTTTTCGCTGAGCTGATGCCAATTTGAACAGGATTCCCTTCCTGCAATCGCGAGTCGGACTCGCTGAGTGCATCAAAGACAATCATCCGCTCCTTCTTTGCATCTTTCGGAACTTCCCACACATAAGCCAGCCCCCACGCGGAGGCCAACCGACTCATGAAATCGTAGTCGCTTTCATCATTTTGCACCCATTGAATTCGTGCATCCGCTGCAAGCCTCTTCTGGGCGTTGTCCGACACTTGCACATCCGTATCCCAGCATTCTCCGAGGCGCCGGAAAAATGCCAATACGGGGGATTGACCCTTATTGCTTGAATCTAATTCAAGTGACTCCCTCGTGTACACGAGGCGGTTCTTCGAGTAACACGCGCATGCCAGCGCGGGACGTATCGTCCACTTATACCAGGCGGCGTTCTCGGACAATGTCGTGGCTTCCGTTGTCGATTCGATCGACATCACAACGCCTGCCACGCGTTGAATTTCCTGAGCGGAAGCCTTGTCGATTTTGTCCTTGGCGGACGACACGACCAGCAAGACTCTCTTGCCCAAGTATTCCCGCATCTTAGCCTCACTATCGTCCCCCATAGATGTATCCCGGATGAGCACCTCATAGCGATACAGCGAAGACATCTCCTCACACCCCTCAATGATGCGCAAGGCTGAAAGGGTCGGCTCCGGGTCTTTCCCATCAATCTGTTTGATCTCTATCGTGTATATCATGGTTCTCGCTTGGCATTTCGGTCATACCGGGTTCTCTGAACCGGTGGGGGGATGTTATCCCTCCCGCTCAGAATTAAGACGGCTGCACTTCTATCGCGTTGTCTTTGATGGTGAGGGTAACTTTCGCGTAATTTTTCTGTTCCAGAACGGAGCGGAGCATGAGCGAGCTGAGACGGGGAAGAATCGAATGCGTGATAATGTTGTCGATAATACGCGCCCCGGCGTCGGCCCGTTTCGCCTGTTCCATGACGTAGCGCGTGAGGTCCTCTCCCCACACGAGTTCCGCCCCGTAGCCTGTCCTCAAACGACGGGCCACCTTGCCGAGTTTCAGGCCTATGATCTTGCTCATCACCTCCTGAGAGAGCGGGTAGTACGGAATGGTGACGATACGCCCGAGCAGAGCCGGCGGGAACACCTTGAGCATGGCCTCGTGCATGGCCTGTTCCACAGCTTCGGCGCTCGGCATCAGCTCCGGATCAGCGCACAGGCTCATCATCTCATCGGTACCGACATTGGTGGTCAGCAGGATAATCGTGTTGCGGAAATCGATCAGGCGTCCTTCTCCATCCTCCATACGACCCTTGTCAAACACCTGGAAGAATATCTCGTGCACGTCCTTATGAGCCTTCTCCACTTCATCGAGAAGCACCACGGAGTACGGTTTGCGACGCACGGCTTCGGTAAGCACACCGCCCTCGCCATAGCCCACATACCCCGGAGGCGCTCCCTTCAGAGTAGATACCGTGTGCGCCTCCTGGAATTCGCTCATGTTGATGGTGATGAGGTTTTGCTCGCCGCCGTAGAGAGCTTCAGCGAGAGCGAGGGCCGTTTCCGTCTTGCCCACACCGCTGGGGCCTGCCAACATGAGGACGGCTATCGGCTTCTCCGGATCGGCCAGAGAAGCGCGCGCGCTCAGGATCCTGTCCGCAATGATACGCAGCCCATGATCCTGCCCAACGACGCGCTCTGCGAGGTGCTCGGAGAGGTGCAAAACATTTTCCAACTCGTTGCTCACCATCCGCCCGGCCGGGATGCCTGTCCACTCGCTGATGATAGCAGCGATCGCCTGAGCATCCACCTGGGGCAACACCAACGGAGTTTCTCCCTGGAGAGCAGCCAATTTCTCCTCTGCATCCTTGAGTTCCTTACGGAGAGACGTTGCATCCTTCTTCGGAAGTTCCTCATCCTGCAGTTTGTTTCGCAGCTCCACCACACGAGCCACCAGTTCCTTCTCCTTCTTCCAATCTGCGAGACGCGCATCATGCTGTGTTGTGAGTTCCTTCTTTTTTTGTTGCAGGGCAGCGAGCGCCTCCTGACGATCCATGCCTACTTTGGACTCCTTCTCCAGAACGGTAATCTGGGAATCGATCCCTTCCAACTGTCGGCGCAGATCTTCTACCTCCGCCGGTTCACTGCTCTGCGTGAAGGCAACACGTGCTGCCGCAGTATCAAGCAAGCTCACAGCTTTATCCGGCAGCTGCCGCGTGGGCAAGTAGCGTCGGGAAAGCGACACGGCAGCCCGCAACGCTTCGTCCAAAATCAGGATATTGTGATGCTTCGCCATCACGCGTCCCACCGCAATCATCATGAGGTGAGCCTTCTCGTCATCCGGCTCTTCAATGAGAATGTTCTGGAAGCGTCGTGTGAGGGCCGGATCCTTCTCGAAGTATTTTTTGTACTCGCTCCACGTGGTGGCGGCTATGCAGCGGAAAGAGCCGCGTGCCAATGCGGGTTTGAGCAGGTTCGCTGCATCCCCCTGCCCCGCTGTGCCGCCCGCCCCTACCAGATTATGCGCCTCATCAATGAACATGATGATGGGCACGTCCGATGCCTTCACTTCATCAATCACCTGCTTCAAGCGATTTTCAAACTCTCCGCGCATGGAGGCGCCGGCTTGGAGCCCTTGCAAATCCAGCGAAAGCAGGCGCACATTCTTGAGCATATCCGGGATATCGCCGGAGGCAATCCGCAGAGCCAACCCTTCCACCACGGCAGTCTTCCCTACGCCCGCTTCACCGGTGAGGATAGGATTGTTCTGTCGACGGCGCAGCAGGATATCGATGATGCGCCGCACCTCCGCATCCCTGCCCACCACGGGATCGATTCTACCCTGGCGAGCTTCCTCAGTGAGATCGGTGCAGTATTGTTTGAGAGCTTGTTGTTTGCCCATCTCAGCGGGCGCCATGGCCCCGTTTTCTGTACCCACCTCAGAGGTCGCCAGCCCCGAACCGTCCGCGGGACTCGAGCTTTCCTCCCGGCTGCCGGTGGTGATGGAATAGAAATGATCGGAGAGCTCCTCGGCCTTCACCTTGGAAAACTGTGTCGAGATATCGAGCAACGCGCGCTTCAGCTCTCCGGTGCGCATGCAGGCGAGCAGCAGGTCCCCCGTGCGGATGGCGCCCCGCTTGAACATGAGCGTAGCGAGCATCCAGGCTTCCTTGATGGCCAGCTCAATTTGCGGGGAGAAATCGCGGATACTCGTCGCACCGCGCGGAAGAGCCTCCATGGCTTTCGTCAGATCCGCAGCCAGGCGCGAGTTGTCCACCTCAAAGTGGCGAAGAATGAGGTGGATATCCGTCTCATCCGTTGCAATGATCTGGTTGATCCAGTGCAAGAGTTCTACATAGGGATTTCCCCTCATCTTGCAGAATACGGTGGCACTCTCGATGGCCTTGTAGGCGACATCATCAAGTTTTCCGAACAGTTCGCTGCGTTTGATTTCAGCCATGGTTTTGATTGTATTGCAGGTTTATAAAAAAGCGCATTTGATGCGACATTCCATCATATGAGAAGATTCAGTCGGCATGAGCGTATCACAACCCAATCCGGTATTCTGACCCAGCCTTAATGGGGGCATCCCATCCGTTTTCACCTGGAACACCAGCTCCCAGTGCAGAGGGCGTTGTCCCATCATCTTGAGCCACGCGATCATCCTTGCATAGCTTTTGCCGCCGGGCGCCAGCCGCTGAAACTGCGTGTAGCTGACAGGACCGATCACCACGTCTACCCGATCCGTGATGCTGCGCTGCTTACTGCCAAGTATGGTGGTATGACCCAGCTCACAGACTCCCGGCTTCCCCAGTCGGCAATGCCTTCCCTCGCCAATGCGCATGAAGCCCGGCACAAATTGACGCAACCGCACAGGCACTTTGAAAAACTTTTCCAGCAGTTTGCACACGCTGCGCGCTTCCCCCTTGTGCGCCAATTCCCTCGCATACGCCACAGACGCCAGGGACGGCAGGGGAGAAGAAGTCCGGACCCGAGGCATACCGCAGAGCCTCTCTGCCGCACGACTCAGGAAATCTCGTTGAGCGTTGTCATAGCTCACTGCCGGCTGAGCTCGTGTGCCGCCGCGGTAAAAAAGAGCAATAAGGCGATCATGGAATATGTCCAGAAAACGCTGCATGGATAAGTCGTAAAAATGTCGGCTTCGCTCATAAGCGTACTCAGTGAGAGCCAACGGCAAGGCCCCATTGGGACCAAACAGACCAAAGGAGTACACCTGCATCGTGCTCACTTGCCCTCCTCCGAGTACGACATCATAGATCTCTGAAGGAGGAAATTGGAGATGAGGAATCTGCGCAAAGCGCATAACCGGTTCCTGCCCGGCCACAGGCTCGCCTACGCGCGGTCTGTCGGGAAGCAACTGCTCCATTCTACGCACCGCGGCGTAGAATGAATAGGCGCCCGATCGGGACGCCAGTGCCCGCGTGAAGTCACCCTTCACGCTTTTGCTGCTTGTCGGAACCATGAGTGGAGGGGGTGAGTCGATGCACTAATACACACTTCGATAAAACTATTCAGCTCACAAAGCTCCAGCAACCATGCTGCCAAACTCCGGGCAAACATGTACATGCTATCGCCGTACACCTTATCATTAAGCCCTATGTGGATACGCCACCCGCGCACAACGCACAAATCGCCCTGCACCGCCACCGTACGCGTTGTCGTGTCTATTTTTGCCGTTTCGATGCCTTGAATGAGTTGCTGCGCAGCTTGTAAACCGCTATGCTGATGCTCCAGCAACATGCGCAAAACACCCGGCAGAGCATCACTGCCATAGGCGGCCAGTGTGCCGGGATTCAGTCTCGCCAGAGTCAGCCCCACCCAGCGCGCCGCGTCCCGGAGTAGCGTGCCCTGGGGTGGTGTGGGACCGCTCAGGAACCTGGCTGTAGCGCCGGGAGCTGTCAGCGTGCTATCTTTTCGTACGAAGAGCGGGAGATCTCGATTGGAGCAGAGACCGCTCACGCTGATACTGCCAATCATATCACGGTATTTTGTGTAGCCAGGACCGGAGAAGCGCAGATAGGCTTCACTTCCGACGTACGAACTCAAGCGACCGCGGGGCGGAGCAATGGAACGCGCGCGGTGCAAACTCATATAGTCGAGTCGCTCTTCCCCGGTGGGCATTGATTCATCACTCGTTGTGTAAAAAGGATAGATATCAAAAAGCTTTTCATTTTCCTCCGTGTACGCGGCTCCCCTGTACACCTGTAAAACTTCGTAATCCGAGGCTGCCGTAGCATCTGCCACCAGATGCTCTGCGTCCCTCCACGACGAGATCACGCGATCCATACGCCGCTCGAAAGCATTGATGACTCGCGCACAATTCGTCTGTAGAGCCGGGGCTTCCTGCAGCAGCAGTCGCAGGCGTTCCGGCAAGGCTTTGCGCAGCATAAACACGACAGAACACTCTCCGGCAGTCGGCAACATACTCCGTAGTCCACGGATGGACAAAAACGCCTGTTGTTCAGGCAGAAGGAAATATTCAGCGATCGGGGACAACCCGCCGTCCGGCGATTCCATCAGATCCTCCGTGAGCACGGAAGCCGGCAAAATGCGTTCCTCTTCCCCGCATCGAAGGAGAACACCGGAACAATCCGTCAGCAAAGCATGCATCAGAACGCCTGCCGCAGATTCCGGAAGATTCACGAAAAACCGGACATCTTCACCACTCCCATGCGTGCACTGCAGAACCAGTTCCACGCCTCCGACAGCCCCCACTCCATGCCTGCGCGCAACAGGCAGCAGTTCGGTCTCTGTGTAACGCGTCCTCAGGACCTGGAGTCCATTAAACGTCACGTCCTCACGCAAGGCATAGCTGCATGCTGTCTTTTCCGGCAATGAAGTCGGCACCTTGAATACGAAGCCGGTCGGCAAATGGGAAGTTTCCGCATCCGGGGTGATCTGAATGACCGCTCGGGAAGCCACCGGCGCGTTGTATTCCGGGGCAATGCGGTTGAGTATCTCTTCCGGGAACTCCTCCAGCCCATCGTCCATTTTGCGAGCAATACGTGCCGTCAGAAAAGCCACCCCTTCCAGCAGGCGTTCAACATATGGGTCGGGGCTTTCTCCCTCGCCAAGCTGCAAACGCCGGGCTACCTTAGGATACTCTGCAGCAAAGCGCCTGGACGCGCGGCGAAGATCGTCGAGCTCATTCTCATAATACCTGAGAAACTCATCATCCATCGTTCACCTGCACCCCTACGGATTCATTGTTGTTTTACCGGTCTCCACATCGACACGCAGGCGGAAAAACACCTCCTGATCCAGTGGTCGTACGGCCAACCTGCTGAAGATATCCAGATGGACCGCTGTTTTATCATGTTTTGAGTAATCATCCCGCACGACCACGTGAGTCTCCTCTGCGTCCAGGCGGGGTTCAAAAAGCTCGATAGCTCGGCGCACCCTTTGCGCTATGATCTCGGAGCGCTCCGCTGTCACCACATTTCCGGCGCAGGAATCAATGCCATAATGGTAGCCGGATGCAGCGACTTCCGGATATTTCTTTGTGAGATACTCGGTTTCCGCAGGGGCCGTATGAGAATTGAGCAGCATCTCCATATTCAACAGGATGTCGCTCTTGAGTTGTTCAGGAGAATACACATGATCATACCCTTCATCCGTCTCGGAAAAGGGCTGCTCATCCGTGAGCCTCGTGAGAAGACAAGGCAAATACTTCCGCGAGCTTGGCTGATTGGTTGCAACCGGCATTTCTACCCCTTACCTCTTACGAATCAAACTTGAGACTCTTCTCAGTGAAAATTGGGTGCAGCCCATCATCCGAATTCCAACACCGCTGCCCCTTCCCCACGTAGAGTCCATCCGCACACTCCTGCCACTCCGTCTCTTTTGCCATGAGCAATTTGCCATCACTCTCACCACCGTGAGGGTAGCGCCCGGGCATTCGTCCGACCAAAATCTCTCCCCCTCGGAAACGCAGTCTCACGTGCGGCCACACAACCTCCACGGGGTGCGTAGGTGTCGCTATCTCCACACTCTGCACCTCCGCCTGATCCACAAGCTTGTACTGTCCGTCGCAGATGCACTCCAGCACTCCGCTCAACCGCGCATCACCATCTAACAACCAGTCCCGATGGGTCCCATCTGTCAGCGTGACTCCGATACTCGGTAGTGCATCCAACACTTCCATGCAGGCTGTCGACCCGGAGACAGCATTGCCGGCAGCAAAAGCGGCGACAGCCTGCGCCAACTTTTCGGCGTAGGCCGGCGGTGCGCCCACCCAATCAGGACGCGATTGCCCGGCAAAGTAAGATTCACGTTGCTTCTCCGCGGCAATAAGCCCCGTAAGCGTGGTGCAGAACATAGCGGATGCCGGGTTGAGTTTCAGGAGAGCATCAGCCTGCTGAGCGGCACGCTCCCATTCACACTCCATGCAAAGCACTTGCACAAACAGAGCACGAGCCGACGCATCGGTGGGAGCCGCCGCCACCTGAGCCGCAGCCGCTCGATGCAACCCTTGTAAATCTCCGGCGCTGTATAACTGCTCGATGTTCATCAATAACTCATTATAAGCGGAAAAGGCCGACAGAACCCGCCACGGCGGATACCGTCAGCCCTTCCGGATTGATTGATTTGATCAGACGGCTTGATCTGTTGCGACGTTCCAGCCGGCAGCCACATCACCACCGAGTTCTCCTGTCGTCTTAAAGGTATGAGTCGTCCACTTGTACTCTTCTGCCACAATGCTCACTTGCTCGACAAGGCGCAGCGCAGCAGCATCACGTCCCACTCCCGCCAGTTGAGTATCGGTGCACACGGGAGCGTCAACCGTTACTACCTTGGCCTCGACGACACGAGCATTGGTAAGCTCTACCTCATACAGCTTCTGTTTTGCTCCTCCAATCTGCGCGCAAACCTCCAGTTTCACGCTCGAGATGTTTTGCCCGCTCATGCAGGCTTTCTGCAGATTGGGGGTTGCCTTGTCCAGCAAATGGACAAAAACAAGCGGCGCCAGCACGCCGCGCCCGGCTGCGTTCGTTTGGTTGGCAAATTGGGTCTCCTGACTCGAACCATGGGAGAACGAGATCACGTCGATCCAATTGGAGTGCGCGGTATCGGTGGATTGCCCCTCGATACCGTCTATTTGTACGTAGGAATTGAATGCCATAATTCAGTGATAATTAGGGTGAGAATTGAATACTTTTATTTTCTCTCGCTCGGCAACTTGGTCACCAGGCGCAGGGAAGCTGTTAGTCCTTCCAGCTGGAAGTGCGGGCGCAGATAGAACTTGGCAGAATAGTAACCGGGGTTACCCTCTACGTCCTCCATCACCACATCTGCAGCCGCCAGCGGATAGCGAGCCTTCACGGATTCATCCGCATTCGGGTCAGCCGTTACATAGCCGGCTATCCAATTGGAAAGCCACTTCTGCATGTCATCCTTGCTCTTGAAAGAGCCCACCTTGTCTCTCACGATGCACTTGAGGTAGTGCGAGAAACGGCTTGTTGCAAAAATGTACGGCAGGCATGCCGAGAGGCGGGAGTTGGACGTCGCATCCGGGTCATCGTATACCGTCGGATTATTCAAGGTCTGCCCTCCCATGAATACGGCGTAGTCCGTATTCTTCCAGTGGCAGATAGGCAGGAATCCGTTCTTCGAGAGTTCCGCTTCCCGGCGGTCCGTAATGGCTATTTCGGTGGGACACTTCATAGCCACGCCCCCGTCGTCCGTGGGGAATGTATGGCACGGCAACGCCTCCACCATGCCTCCTGATTCCACCCCGCGTATGGACGCGCACCAACCGTACTTCTTGAAGGAGCGATTGATGTTAGCTCCCATGGCATAGGCGGCGTTCATCCACGTGTATGCCGAGTTATCTCCGGCCCCGGTCTCTTCCTCAAACGCGAACCCTTCAACGGGAGTTGTCTTAGCGCCGTAGGGCAAACGAGCCAACACACGCGGCATGGTCAGCGCGATGTAGCGGCTGTCATCCGTCTCGCGCAGGCTCCTCCAGGCCGCGTATTCCGGCGTCTGGAAGATCTTGCTCAGGTCACGCGGATTGGAAAGCTCCTGCCAGCTGTCCATGTTCATGAGGGCGGGATCGGCGGCAGATATCATGGGGCAGTGCGCCGCTGCGCAGATACGTCCCATTCCCTTGAGTATTTCCACATCCTTGGGCTGATGGCTGAAGTAATAGTCGGCGATCAGGGCGCCATACGGCTCTCCGCCGGGAGAGCCAAACTCGTTTTCATAGAGCTTTTTGAACAGGGGATCCTGATCCCACGCTGCACCTTTGTACTTCTTGATGCTCTTGGCAAGTTCATCTTTGGAGACATTGAGCACCCGAATTTTGAGGTGTGAATCCGTTTCGGAGTTACTCACCAGGTAGTGCAGTCCCCGCCACGCACTCTCCAGTTTCTGAAAGTCCGGATGGTGAATCACCGCATTGATCTGAGCGCTCAGCTTCTTGTCCAACTCCGCTATCATCCCCTCCACGGTGGAGATCACATCGTCCGAGATGACATTAGCCTTGCCGAGAGCCTGCGTGGCAAGCGTCCCGACAGCTTGTTGCACGGCGCTTTTGGCTTTCTCGCTCTTGGGTCGGAATTCACGATCAAGCAACGCCTCAAAATCGTTCAGTTCCACCACTTCGGTGGCTGCCGCCTGGGTATTAGTCTGTGTTTCCGCCATGGCTTTTATGCGTTTTCCTGGGGTTCGTCTTTCTTAGTGGCTTTCTGCTCGGAAAGAGCCTTCAGCAAACTCGGATCTTTCAAAATCTTTCCTATCAGCTCCTCAGCTCCCGCCTTGCCGTCCATGTAGGATACCAACGCGGCAAGTTGTTTACGAGCCTCCAGCAAATCCGATACTCCCGGAATCTTCGCCGCGACAGCATCAGGGTTAAAATCCTCCATGCTCTTGAATGTCAAATCCACCCCAATATTCCCTTCATCGCCGATCACGTTCGGCACCGAGAACGCTACCCGGGGCTTCATACTCTCCATGCGTTCATTGAAGTTGTCCCCATCTATCTCCACAAAGCTACGTTCGGCAACAGGCGGCAATTCCTCATTGGACTTGCCTGATAAATCAGAAATCACTCCCATGACAAATGGCAAGTCGACTTTCTTCTCTGCTCCGTATAACTCAACATCGTATTCAATCTGTACGCGCGGCGCCCTGTTCCGCCCGATGAATTTTTGACTACTTCCTGGCATATTTGTTGTTGGTTGGTGGTACGTTTCGCGTTGAAAGCTCCCATCTACGGTACTTCCACACAAAGTTAGTGTATCTCTTTTCGAAAGAGATGCGCGGACGCGGATTATTCGAACCTTCGAAGAGAATACGTTGCAATTGTATGACGCGATTTTTTTACTTATGAGCTCTGTTAGTTTTTTCTTTTTGTTCTTTCCTTAATCGCTTTTTTTTAGTCTTTCTGAAATTTTAGACTGGATATCTCTTTCGAAAAGAGATGAACACCCTAACTTATTACCATCAAGGCAATAAGATAAAAAAAGAACAAAAATTCTCTTCTGAACAACTAAGTCTGCAACTCGGCACTCGTCACCGGCGTCAGAAGCCGAAGCGCACGCCCACGGAAACGTTCCAACCGACGCTGTGAGCGCGAAGGTCGGCATTGGCATCCAGGGTCATATCCATGTCCCCCGTCACCGGGATGAGCATGTTGCCGCCGAATTGCAGAGCCGTGCTGCCCGCTCGGGAGCCGTACACTCCCGTGGCATAGCCGGGGTTGGCTTGCAGAGCCACATCGGCCTTGGCTCGCCTCTCCCCGAAGTCCTGCGCCACTGCGGCGCGCAACTCCGTGCGAATCGTGCGGTTAAGCGCCTTGCTTGCATTCGTCAGCATCAACCAGCGAGTGCCGAGTGCGAGGGTGGCAAGCGTCAGGTCCTGCTCTCCCACATTCAACCCAGTTCGATCCGGGCTACTCTCCGCGTAACCGTTTACCACGCCGTGCATCACGGATGCCGTGGCAAAGGGTTGCAGCACGCGCGTGGAATCGCGGTTCAGCGGCACATCGTAGCTGAGTTCATAGAGCGCGCCCAGCGAATAACCATCCGTCTTGCCATGAGCGGTGTAACTGCCGGCGCCGTAATTCACCGTGCGGTTCAACTTGGCGTCATTCAACCCGGCGGATACGACAAAGGTGTGTGCCCAGCGGTCATCCCTCGTGCGCCCCCACAGGCTCACCGTGTAGCTGTCCCAATCACCCTTGGCGGTGTCGGAGGCGTTGGCGGTGAGGTCGCCGTAGAGCGCAGAGAGAGAAAGACCGACCACCGTCTCCTCGCTGAGGCGCAGATCAGCTCCGGCTGCTCCGCCCCAGGCATTCAGGCGGTATCCGCTCTCATCTCCGCGAGTGTGCTGTTCGTGGAAATCGCCGGCTCCCTCCACCCAGGCATGCAGGCCACGAACGTCTTGGCGCGTGAGCATCGGTTCTTCCCGCGCGCCGTCCTTCCATCCCTTCACCGGGATCACACGGTAGGGACGCGTCTTTTGTTCAATGCTCTCGTAGGGGGCGGACACCGCCTGCGCGTGGTTGCGCACGCTCTGCATCCGGCTGCGCATCACATCCCTCTGCGCCGCGCTCAGCGAGGTCACCGTGCTGCCTGCCACGGCAGCCATGATGCGTCGCGCTTCTGCCGGGTCGCTGTCCAAGGTATCGGCCACGCGCGCCGACATGGCGCTCAGGACTCCCTCATCTGCAAAGAGGTTAATCACCTGCGACGTTTCCCAGAGCAGATTCGCGCCGGCGTGCGAGTTGTGCGAGTTAGCGACTTTGTTGAAGAGGCTCGCCGTGCGGTACTTACCGCTCAGGTACACGGTTCCGGTTCTTTCATCCACCCCGAGCCACGCCCCCGTGAAGTACACGTGGAAGAGACCGCGCAGCTCCACCACGTCGAGGTTACGCGAGATTTCGGGAGAAACCTCTGCCGCCAACTCCACTTCCCGGTTTTCTTCGCTGTACAGCGCCGCCTCGCCAGCTTCCTCCCCTGCGGTATCGACTCTTTCATCGTCCGCCGCGTAGGCTCCCAGCACAACCTTGCTACCCTGCATCACCTTGACATTCACCAGGTCTCCACGCTTCGGAGAGAAGCCTTCTCCCAGACTCTCCAACACAAAGTGCGCGTTGTCCTCAATGTAGATGGTTCTGTCCGTTTCCAGCATGGTGGCATCGTGTTCATCCCACAGCTGATCCGAGTTCATGTTAAACACAAGCTCCGTGGTCGAATCATCGCGGAACACGATGTCTCCCTCCACGTGGATTCCCGCCCCGCCGCGTCCGTTCGCCTCCTCACTGGCGGCCTCAATGCGCAAGGTTCCTCCCTGCCCGTTTTCTACACTCCCGTAGCTCTGTTCCCCCACCGACGGAAGCGGTTCCTCTCCCGCACGAGCCGCTCTCGCGCCCTGCAGCATCAGCATACCTCCATCCTGCACGTGCAACTCGGCTTCTCTGCCCTGCGCTTCGCCCGTGAGCGTCTGCTGCGCCCCTCGCCCTGCCACGGTCAGACTCCCGGCCAGCGTGCCGCCGAAGCTTCCCCCACTCCCCTGCACGATGACGTCCCTTCCGGAGAGGCTTCCCTGCCCGTTCACTCCCTGCAAACGGAGTTCACCGGATGCGGTCACACTCCCCTCGCTCCCCAGATCCAGCGCGGGACCATCCATCTTCACTCCCTCACCGAGTTGCACATCCCCGTCCACCACCAGCCTTCCTCCGCCGGTTATGCTGCCTCGATCACCTCTCATATCGGAGTCGCCGGTGAGGGTGAGCGTCCCGTCCACCTGCAATTCTCCGCTCGTCTCATTTCCCGCCTCGTC
This sequence comes from uncultured Akkermansia sp., assembly GCA_947631435.1. Classification (GTDB taxonomy): domain Bacteria; phylum Verrucomicrobiota; class Verrucomicrobiia; order Verrucomicrobiales; family Akkermansiaceae; genus Akkermansia. The sequence goes on along the minus strand of CANRLM010000002.1, from coordinate 35,741 downwards.
TGCACCTCCCAGATTCAGTGAGCCCACGCTGCTGCCTTGCCCCTCCAGAGCCAGTGTTCCGTCGGCAACGGTCAGGTTATCTTCCGTCTGCAACTTGCCTCCCACGGTCAATTTCCCGCTGCCGCTCTTGAGCAGATCAGCTCTCCCCGTCCCTTCCTTCTCATCCTTGCTCACCGTGAGGTCGCCGCCCAATTCCGTGTCGGTGTCCTCATCGTTGTGCAACTCCACCGTGATCCTTCCCTCGCCGCTCTTTTCAACATTGAGGTCGGTCTGCTTGCCCAGACTATCCACATTCCTGAGCACGCTGTTCTCCGCAGCATCTTCCTGCACGTCCAAATCGAGCGTCAAATCTTCATCCACGATAACTCCCTTGTAACGACCCAGCAGCAACGCACTGTGCACCACTCCCCCATCCTCTCCCACAATATACACGTCCTCCGTGCTGCCGCTGATGATGAATGCGCCCCCCTCCACGGACTCCACGACGAACCCCAGATTCTTCAACTCCTCGCGGAAAGTGAAATGCTCCTGCACCCAGGTCAGGGCGTCCTTCTCTCCCGGTATCACAAAATTGCCGTTGGTGAAGAGCAGTTCAAAGTTTCCTTGCCTTCGCAATCCCGCCAACACATCTGCGCTCAAATCCAACAGCAGCGTCATGTTGTCCTCGAGAGCCACGCACCCTCCTGTCCCGTTGAATTCAATGAGCTCCTGCGCCTCCTGCTCACCGTAATTCGTGTTGTTTACAGCCACGCGCATGCTGTGGTCGCCGTGCAAGGTCAACGTGCTTCCCTCCTTCAACCGGGTGAGTCGCACTTCTCCCTTCGTCTGCACATCGGTGATGAGCGCGGCGTCCACTCCGCCCAGCTCCAGGTCGCCCGTGTACGCATCATCCGTTTGGATGGTCAGGCTCCCCGTGTAGTTCCCCGCGTTCTCCAGCCTCCCCCCCTTCATCACCACGCTGCCTCCCGCCGCCTGACCTCCCATGTCGTAGGCGCTCGCCGCGCCCTCCAGGGTCACGCTGCCCGCCATGCTCCCGCCGGCCAGGACGAGCCTCGCCCCGCCCTGCAGCGAGATTGTGGTTCCCTTATCCATGCTGCCCTCGTTCTGCGTGAGGCTCGTGCCCGCTCCGGTCAACTCAAAACCTCCCCCCGTGATGTTGCCACTCGTCTCCATCGCAGCTCCCTCGCTGAGCGTGAACTCCACCCCGGAGAGACTCCCTCCCGTCTGCGTGAACGTGACTCCCTCACCGCTCAAGGCGAAGCTCCCGCCCGTCACGCTTCCGCCCGCTTCCATGGTAGCTCCTTCCGTCAGGGAGAAATCCGTGCTGCTGATGCTGCCTCCTTCTTGCACGAACGCCGTCCCCGTTCCGCTCAGTCGGAAACTCCCGCCTGTGATCGAACTCCCCTCTTCCTGCCTCATCTGTGCGCCGCCGGTGAGTTCCGTGCTCTGCACCGTGTAGCTCACCGCCCCCGCCAGGATGAAACTCGCGCCGCTTCCCAGCTCCACCGTGCCCTCGCCCGTGATGGCGCCCGTACTCGTCCCGGTCATCACCGTGCTTCCGGTCAACCGGAGCTTGCCTGCCACGTCCAGCTCGCCGCCGTTCATATCCAGGGCATCGATGCCATTCCCCGCTCCCGCCAGCTTCAGCGTGCCTTCGCTCAGCCGCACCGTGCCATCGCTGGTCACGTCCCCATGCACGCTCAGCGCGGCGTTGCCTGTTTTCTCAAGCGTGGCCGCCTCCAATCCCTCCCCTTCCACACTGATGTTCCCGTAGAAGTCCGTGTCCCCGTTGTTCCGGTGTTCGTTGGTGTGGGCATTGTGCAGCTGCACGGTGTGATTAGCTGTGGCTCCCGCCTCCGTCTGCACGAGCAAGTCGCCGTGCTCATCACTCTCATTTTGCAGCTGATGGATGATGGTGGGCGTCTCCTCCGGCGTGGTTGGCAGTTTGAGCGCCAGACCTTCATCCACAATCACCGCGCTGTATCGATTCAACAGATCCGCCACATCCACGCTCTGCCCATTGCGGGATGCAATCCATATCCCGCTCGTGCTGCCCGTGAGCACCAAGCGTCCGCCGTGTACATCATCCAGCAGCAACACCTTGATCCCCTCCATCCCGGCTTCCAACACGAAGTGCTCTTTCAACCACGCTTCCGACTCCTCCTGTCCCTCAGGCATCCCGCTGAAGCTGCCGTTGGTGAAGAGGATTTCCATCTGCCCTTCTATGCCGTTCCCATCGATGCCTTCCAGCACCTCCGAGTTCAAATGCAGTTGCAACGCCCCGTTCCCTTCAAACGCGATCTGCCCACTGCCCTTCCGGAATTGCACCATCGAGCTCACCTCCTGTCCTTCCCGGTACACGTGTTCGGCTCCCACCACCATCTTGCTCTCCCCGTCGCGGAAGGTGAGCGTGCTGCCGCTCATCAAATCGTGCAGCTCCGTCCGGGAGGAACCCGTTACGACCCTGTTGATGCGCACGGCATCCACTCCGCCCAGCTCCAACGCTGCCGTGTATTCCTTCGCCGTTTCAAGGCTCAACTTACCCGCAAACGCCCCGGCATTCTCCAACCTCCCACCCTTCATCACCACGCTGCCTCCCGCCGCACGGTTCCCCATGTCGTAGCTGCTCGCCGCTCCCTCCATGGTCACGCTGCCGCTCATGCTCCCTCCGCTCAGGGTGATTCCTGCTCCTTCCTTGAGCATGATCTGTACATCCTCACCGATACTTCCCTCGCTCTGCGTGAGACCTGTCCCCTCCCCGCTCAGCTCCATGCTCCCGCCCGTGACGTTGCCACTCGTCTCCATCGTGGCGCCGTTGCTCAGGGTGAATTCGCCCCCACTGATGCTGCCTCCCGCTCCCTGCGTGAGTCCGGCGCCGTTGAGGGAGAAGGTCCCGTTTTGGATTGCTCCCCCGTTTTGCGTCAACGTCGCTCCTTCACTCAAGCTAAACTCCACCCCCGAGATGCTGCCGTCCGCCTGCGTGAAGCTCGTCCCCTCCCCGCTCAGTTCGTACGTGCCTCCCGTGATGCTGCCGCTCTGGCTCATCGTGGCACCCTCGCTCAGCGTGAAACTGCCTCCGCTGATGTTGCCTCCCGTTCCCTGCGTGAGCCCGGCGCCGTTGAGGGAGAAGGTGCCATCTGTGATGCTCCCGGCGCTCTGCGTCAACGCCGCCCCCTCCCTCAAGCTAAACTCCACCCCCGAGATGCTGCCCCCCTCCTGCGTGAAACTCGTCCCCTCCCCGCTCAATCCGTATGTGCCCCCCGTGATGCTGCCGCTCTGGCTCATCGTCGCACCCCCGTCCAGCGTGAAGGAGCCGCCGTTGATTTCTCCCGCACCCTCCATCTTCGCACCGCTCCCACTCAGGGAGAAACTGCCGCCGGAAATCTTATCGCCGTTCCGGAGGGAGGCAGTTCCACTCAACGTGAAGGTTCCATCTGTGATGCTCCCGGCGCTCTGCGTCAACATAGCTCCCTCGCTCATGGTGAACTCCACCCCCGAAATGCTACCGTCCGCCTGCGTGAAGCCCGTTCCCTCACCGCTCAATCCGTAGGTGCCCCCCGTGATGATGCCGCTCTGGCTCATCGTCGCACCCCCGTCCAGTGTGAAATCGCCGTTGCTGATGTCTCCCGCACCCTCCATCTTCGTACCGCTTCCTCTCAGAGAGAAAGAACCGCCGGAAATCTTGCCGTCATTCCGGAGGGAAGCGCCGTTCCCCAAAGTGAAGGAACCCCCACAGATGCGCCCTTGTTCGCCCTGCGTGAGGCCGGTGGTATCCCCTTCCAAAGTGATCGTTCCGCCCTTGATCCTTCCCCCGCTTTGTTCCATCGTCGATCCTTCGGAAAGGGTGACCTCCGCCCCCTGCTGAATCACGCCTCCTTCCTGCACGAATTTCGAGCCTTTCACATCCAGCGTGGCGACGGCGCCGTCCTCCCCGCTGCCCAGGGATCCGCCCTCCAGGGTGAAGCTGCCATTGGTTTCCACCGCGATGCTTACAGGCGACTCCCCTCCGCCGATCTGTCCATCCCCCATCCTCACGCTCACGCCGTCTATTTTCAGACTCTCCCCCTCCTCCATATCCAGCTTCACGTCGCCCAGTTCAACCGTACCGGACAGCGAGAGTTCGCCGTCCCAGTCCAGCTCACCCGGTCCGCTGATGCTGCCCGTCGCCAACGCGTTGTTCCCCATGTGCAATTTCGCACCTCCCGACAAGACAAGTCCCGCTCCTTCCCTCACCTCCAGCGACCCCACGCTGCTGTCCGCTCCCACTACCTCCAGCGTGCCTTCCTGCACCTCCAGCGAACCGGGAGTCGTCAGGTTGCCTCCCACCGTCAACTTCCCCTCACCTGTCTTAATCAGGCTTAGCTCTCCCGCATCCGCCTCCACTGTCACCGTTAAATTGCCTCCCGTGCTGCCGTACGGATTCAACGCGCTGTCCGTGATGTTGTTCAGTTCCAAGGTCAGCGCGTACTCGCCCGATTTCTTGACGAGCAGGTCACCGGTTTCATCCTCGGCTCCGCTGCGCAGGTTGTGGATCACGCTGTTCTCCTCCGGCTCTTCATCCACATGGAAGTCCAAAGTGAGGTCAGTATCCACCACCACGGCCTCGTAGCGTCCGAGCCGCAGCGGACTATCCACCCGATCATCCTCCACGCTCACGAGATACACATCCGCCGTGCTGCCGCTGATGAGCAACTTGCCTCCATCGATACCCACCACGGCGAAACCGAGACTCTCCAGCGTCTTGGTGAAGTGGAAATGGCTCGCTACCCACTCCCTCCATTCCGGCGAATCCTCCTCACCCGGCGCACCCGTTATATCCCCGTTGGTGAAGTAGAACTCCGCCTCGCCGCCGAGCTGCCGCAGAGTGGCTATCTCCTTGGCGCTGAGCTTGAGCAACACACCCACGCTGCCACCCCCATCCTCCTCCGCGAAGGTTACGCTGCCGCTTTCATTCTCAAACCGGATGAGGTATGTGGGCGTGGTGTCGGTATAATTGAACTGGTTGCAATCCACCACCAAGCTGTTCTCCCCGCTCAAGGTCAGGGTGCTGCCCTCCTTCAGCTCCGTGAGGTACGTGTCGACCGCCCCAAGTTGGATGTTCGTGATGCGTGCCGCATCCACTCCTCCCAGCTTGATCTCCCCGCTGTAGTTCTCCGCTGTCTGAATGGACAACTTCCCGGCAAATTCCCCCGCATGCTCCAGCTTGCCGCCCTTCATCACCACGCTGCCTCCCGCCGTCTGCCCTCCCATGTTGTAGACGCTCGCCGCGCCCTCCAGGGTCACGCTGCCCGCCATGCTCCCGCCGGCCAGGACGAGCTTTGCCCCGCCCTGCAGCGAGATTGTGGTTTTCTCATCCATGCTGCCCCCGCTCTGCGTGAAGATCGTCCCCGCTCCGCTCAGCTCAAAACCTCCGCCCGTGATGCTGCCTCTCGTCTCCATCGTCGCCCCCTCGCTCAGCTCGAACTTCACCCCGGAAAGACTTCCTCCCGTCTGCGTGAACTTGGCGTCCTCTCCTCTCAGGACAAAGCTCCCTCCCGTCACGCTTCCTCCTGCTTCCATGGCGGCTCCTTCCGTCAGGGAGAAATCCGTCTTGCTGATGCTGCCGCCCTCCTGCACCATTGTCGTTCCCGTCCCACTCAATTGGAAACTTCCCCCTGTGATCGAACTTCCCCTTTCTTGTCTCATCTGCGCTCCTCCAGCGAGTTCCGTGTTCTGAACCGTGTAGCTCACCGCCCCCGCCAGAGTGAGACTTGCTCCGCTCCCCAGCTCCACCGTGCCCTCGCCCGTGATGCTTCCCGTACTCGTCTCGGTCATCGCCGTGCTTCCGGTCAACCGGAGCTTGCCTGCCACGTCCAGCTTGCCGCCGTTCATGGCGAGAGCGCCGATGCCGTTCCCTGCTCCCGCCAACTTCAGCGTACCTTCACTCAGCTGCACGGTGCCGCCGGTGGTCACGTCCCCATGCACATTCAACTGAGCATTGCCCGTTTTCTCAAGGGTAGCGGCTTCCAGACCCGTCCCATCCACACGGATGTTCCCGAAGAAATGAGTGTCGCCGTTGTTTTGATGCTCGTTGGTGTGGGCATTGTGCAGCTGCACGGTGTGATTGGCTGTGGCTCCAGCCTCCGTTTGCACGAGCAAGTCGCCGTGCTCATCACTCTCATTTCGCAACTGATGGATGATGGTGGGCATCTCCTCCGGCGTGGTTGGCAGCGTGAGCGTCAACCCTTCATCCACAATCACTGCGCTGTATCGGTTCAACAGATCCGCCACATCCACGCTCTGACCATTGCGGGACGTGATCCATATCCCGCTCGTGCTGCCTGTGAGCACCAGACGTCCGCCGTGCACATCATCCAGCAACAATACCTTGATCCCCTCCATCCCGGCTTCCAACACGAAGTGCTCTTTCAACCACGCTTCCGACTCCTCCTGTCCCTCAGGCATCCCGCTGAAGCTGCCGTTGGTGAAGAGGATTTCCATCTGCCCTTCTATGCCGTTCCCATCGATGCCTTCCAGCACCTCCGAGTTCAAATGCAGTTGCAACGCCCCGTTCCCTTCAAACGCGATCTGCCCACTGCCCTTCCGGAATTGCACCATCGAGCTCACCTCCTGTCCTTCCCGGTACACGTGTTCGGCTCCCACCACCATCTTGCTCTCCCCGTCGCGGAAGGTGAGCGTGCTGCCGCTCATCAAATCGTGCAGCTCCGTCCGGGAGGAACCCGTTACGACCCTGTTGATGCGCACGGCATCCACTCCGCCCAGCTCCAACGCTGCCGTGTATTCCTTCGCCGTTTCAAGGCTCAACTTACCCGCAAACGCCCCGGCATTCTCCAACCTCCCACCCTTCATCACCACGCTGCCTCCCGCCGCACGGTTCCCCATGTCGTAGCTGCTCGCCGCTCCCTCCATGGTCACGCTGCCGCTCATGCTCCCTCCGCTCAGGGTGATTCCTGCTCCTTCCTTGAGCATGATCTGTACATCCTCACCGATACTTCCCTCGCTCTGCGTGAAGCTCGTCCCAGTCCCGCTCAAAGTAAAGGCTCCGCCCGCGATGCTGCCACTCGTCTCCATCGTGGCGCCGTTGCTCAGGGTGAAGGAGCCGCCGGAGATACTGCCGCCCGTTCCCTGCGTGAGTCCGGCGCCGTTGAGGGAGAAGGTCCCGTTTTGGATTACTCCCCCGTTTTGCGTCAACGTCGCTCCTTCACTCAAGCTAAACTCCACCCCCGAGATGCTGCCGTCCGTCTGCGTGAAGCCCGTTCTCTCCCCGCTCAATCCGTATGTGCCCCCCGTGATGCTGCCGCTCTGGCTCATCGTAGCTCCCTCGCTCAACGTAAAGTCGCCGCCGTTGATTTCTCCCGCACCCTCCATTTTCGCACCGCTCCCACTCAGGGAGAAAGAGCCGCCGGAAATCTTACCGCCGTTCCGGAGGGAGGCAGTTCCACTCAACGTGAAAGTGCCACCTGTGATGCTCCCGGCGCTCTGCGTCAACGTCGCTCCCCCGCTCATGGTGAACTCCACACCCGAGATGCTGCCGTTCGTCTGCGTGAAGCTCGTTCCCTCCCCGCTCAATCCGTACGTGCCACCCGTGATGCTGCCGCTCTGGCTCATCGTCGCACCCCCGTCCAGTGTGAAATCGCCGTTGCTGATGTCTCCCGCACCCTCCATCTTTGTACCGCTCCCACTCAGGGAGAAAGTGCCACCGGAAATCCCGCCTGCGTTCCGGATGGTAGCGCCCCCACTCAGAGTGAAGGTGCCATTTGTGATGCTCCCGGCGCTCTGCGCTACCATCGTGGCTCCCTCGCTCAGCGTAAAGTCGCCGCCGGAGATGACTCCTTTCTCACAATCCACAATGACTCCTTTTCCGGAAAGCGTAAAGGTACCGCCCCGGATCATGCCTTCGCTCACACCTATTTCTGCCCCATCGCCGAGGGAGAAATTCCCGCCAATAATGCTGCCTTGACTCTCCACAAGCATCTTGGTGTCCGTACCCCTCAGGGAGAACGTGCCGTCGGAGATGACACCGCTCTGAGAGAAGGAGGCGCCGTTCCCCAAGGTGAAGGAGCCCCCACAGATGCCCCCCTGTTCGCCCTGCGTGAGGCTCGTGGTAGCTCCTTGCAAGGTGATCGTTCCGCCCTTGATCCTTCCCCCGTTTTGCTCCATCGTCGATCCTTCGGAAAGGGTGACCTCCGCCCCTTGCTGAATCACGCCGCCCGCCTGCACGAATTCCGAGCCTTTCACATCCAGCTTAGCGACGCCGCCGTCCTCCCCGCTGCCCAGGGATCCGCCCCCCAGGGTGAAGCTGCCCTTGGTTTCGCCCTTCTTTTCCACCGCGATGCTCACAGGCGATTTCCCTCCGCCGATCTGTCCGTCCCCCATGCTCACGCTCACGCCGGTTATCTTCAGACTCTCCCCCTCCTCCATATCCAGCTTCACGCCGTCCAGTTTAACTGTACCGGACAGCGAAAGCTCTCCGTCCCAATCCAGCTCACCCGCGCCGCTGATGCTTCCCGTCGTCAGTTGATGATTCCCCATGTGCAATTTCGCCTCGTCCGACAAGACAAGTCCCGCACCTTCCTCCACCTCCAGCGACCCCACGCTGCTGTCCGCACCCCCTATCTCCAGCGTGCCTTCCTGCACCTCCAGCGAACCGGGAGTCGTCAAGTTGCCTCCCACCGTCAGTTTTTTCTCCCCTGTCTTAATCAGTCTTAGCTCTCCCGCACCCTCCTCCACCGTCACCTTCAGGTTGCCGCCGATGTTGCCGTGCGGATTCAACGCGCTATCCGTGGTATTGTTCAATTCGAGGGTCAGTGCGTACCTGCCCGATTTGCTGACGATCAGGTCACCGGTTTCATTCTCGGCTCCGCTGCTCAGGTTGTGGATCACGCTATTCTCTGCCGGCTCTTCATCCACGTCGAAATCCAGAGTGAGGTCATCATCCACCACCACAGCGGCATAGCGCCCGAGCTGCAGCGGACTCGTCACGGGCTCCCGTCCATGGGCAGTGACGATATAGATATCCGCCGTGCTGCCGCTGATGAGCAACTTACCTCCATCAATACCCACCACAGCAAAGCCGAGACTCTCCAGCGTTTTGGTGAAGTGGAAATGGCTCGCTACCCACTCCCTCCATTGCGGCGAATCCACCTCATCCGGCGCACCCGTAATCTGCCCGTTGGTGAAGTAGAATTCCGCCGCGCCGCCGAGCTGCCGCAGAGTGGCTATCTCCTTGGCGCTGAGCTTGAGCCACACACCCACGCTGCCTCCTTCCACATCCTCCGCGAAGGTTACGCTGCCGCTTTCATTCTCAAACCGGATGAGGTATGAGGGCGAGGTGTCGGTATAATTGAACTGGTTGCAATCCACCACCAGGCTGTTCTCCCCGCGCAAGGTCAGCGTGCTGCCCTCCTTCAGCTCCGTGAGATACGTACCGGCTGCCCCAAGCCGAATGTTCGTGATGCGTGCCGCATCCACTCCACCCAGTTTGATCTCCCCGCTGTAGCTCTCCGCCGTCTGAATGGACAACTTCCCGGCAAATTCCCCGGCGTTCTCCAGTCTCCCGCCCTTCATCACCACGTTGCCTCCCGCCGTCTGTCCTCCCATGTCGTAAACGCTCGCCGCGCCCTCCAGGGTCACGCTGCCCGCCATACTCCCGCCGGCCAGGACGAGCTTTGCCCCGTCCTTCAGCGAAAATGTGGTTTTCTCATCCATGCTGCCCTCGCTCTGCGTGAAGATCGTCCCCGAGCCGCTCAGCTCCATGCTCCCACCCGTGATGCTGCCACTCGCCGTCATCGTCGTCCCGGCATTCAGCGTGAAGGTGCCGTCGACGATCTCCCCACCCACCTGCATGTTGGCTCCATCCTTCAGCGTAAAATTCGTCTCGCTGATGCTACCGCCCTCTTGCACGAATACCGTCCCCGTCCCGCTCAATAGGAAGCTCCCTCCTGTGATGATCGAACTACCCTCTTGCTGCCTCATCTGCGCGCCGCCGGTGAGTCCCGTGTTCTGCACCGTGTAGCTCACCGCCCCCGCCAGAGTGAGACTCGCCCCGCTCCCCATCTCCACCGTGCCCTCGCCCGTGATGGTGCCCGTACTCGCCCCCGTCATCGCCGTGCTTCCGGTCAACTCGAGCGTACCTGCCACGTCCAGCTCGCCACCGTTCATGGCGAGAGCGCCGATGCCGTTCCCCGCCCCCGCCAGCTTCAGCGTACCTTCACTCAGCTGCACCACACCGCCGGTGGTCACGTCCCCATGCATGGTCAACTGAGCATTGCCCGTTTTCTCGAGGGCAGCGGCTTCCAGACCCGTCCCATCCACGCGGATATTTCCGTAGAAGTCCGTGTCGCCATTCTGCGTCTCCTCGTCCGTGTGGACATTGTTCAGCTGCACGGTGTGATTGGCTGTGGCTCCCCCCTCCGTCTGTATGATAAAGTCACCCTGACCCTCACGGTTCTGCAGCTGCTTCACGATGGTGGGATTCTCCTCCGCTGTGTCGGGCAGTTTGAGGGTCAAATCCTTGTCCACCACCACCGCGCTGTAGTGATTCAGCCGATCCACCACATCCACGCTCTGCCCATTGCGGGATGTGAGCCATATCCCGCTCGTGCTGCCCGTGAGTACCAGACGCCCACCGTGCACGTCATCCAGCAGCAGCACCTCGATCTTGATCCCCTCCATCCCGGTCTCCAGCACGAAATGCTTCGCCAACCACTCTTCCAACTTCTCCTGCCCCCCGGGCATTCCGCTGAAGCTGCCGTTGGTAAAGACAATTTCTTTCTGCCCCTCGATGCCCTCCAGCACCTCGCTCTCCAGATGCAGCAGCAGCTCGCCTTCGTTCGTAAAGGCGATGTTGCCGGACTCTCCCTCAAACTGCACCATGGCTGTCCCGGTCGCGTCCCCTTGCGCGATGTGTTCGCTGCCCACCACCATCTTGCTCGCACTCTCACTGAAGGTGAGCGTGCTGCCACTCTTCAACCCATGCAGCTCGGTCTGAGAGGAACCCATCACGACCTTGGTGATGCGCGCGGCATCCACCCCGCCCAGATCCAGGGCTTCCGTGTACGTGTCCCCGGTTTCAATGCTCAGCTTGCCCGCAAATGCTCCGGCGTTCTCCAGTTTCCCACCCTTCATCAACACGCTGCCACCTGCCGCCTGACCTCCCATGTTGTAGCTGCTCGCTGTGCCCTCCAGGGTCACGCTGCCGCCCATGCTCCCTCCGCTCAGGGCGAGCTTCGCTCCGTTCTTGAGCGTGATCTCTACACCTTCACTGATACTTCCCGCGCTCTGCGTGAAGCTCGTCCCCGTCCCGCTCAGCTCCATGCTCCCGCCCGTGATGCTGCCACTCGCCGTCATCGTTGCACCCCCACTCAGCGTAAAGGCTCCGCCAGAGATGATGCCGCTTGCTCTCTGCGTGAGGCTGGCGCCGCTGAGAGAAAAGCTTCCGCTTTGAATTTCACCTCCGTTCTGCGTCATTGCCGTCCCGGCGTTCAGGGTGAACGACGCCTCCCCGCTGATCGCACCTTCCGCCTGCGTAACGCTCGTTCCCGTGCCGCTCAGCGTGAAAGTCCCGCCGGAGATGTCGCCTCCCTGACTCATGATCGTCCCGCCGCTCAATCCGTACGTGCCGCCCGTGATGCTTCCCGACTGGCTCATCGTGACTCCCTCACTCAGCGTAAATTCACCGCCGGAGATCCTGCCGTCCGTTTCCTGCGTGAGGCCGGCGCCGTTGAGGGAGAAGCTCCCGTTCTGGATCTCTCCCCCGCTCTGCGTCATCGTCGTCCCGGCGTTCAGGGTGAACGCCGCCTTCCCGCTGATCGTGCCTCCCGTCTGCGTAATGCCCGTTCCCGTGCCGCTCAACGTGAAAGTCCCGCCGGTGATGGCACCTCCCTGACGCATGGTCGTCCCGCCGCTCAGGGAGAAGGTCCCGCCCGCGATCTGTCCCCCACTCTGGGTCAGGGTCGCCTTGTTCTTGAGCTCGAATTGCGCTCCTTCCCCGATGTACCCTCCGCTCTGCGTGAAGTCGGCGCCATCCACGCTCACCCTCGTCCCTGCTCTGTCGATGTTGCCTTCTTTCAGCTCAAACTCGCCTCCGTTCGTCACGTTCACTTCCGTAAGCTCCGTCCCGCCTATCTGCCCATTGCCCATCCTCACGGTCACGCCGTTTATTTTCAGACTCTCCCCATCTTCCATATCCAGCTTCACCCCGTCCAGTTTAACCGTACCGGACAGCGAAAGCTCACCGTCCCAATCTAGCTCACCCGGTCCGCTGATGCTGCCCGTCGCCAATGCGTCGTTCCCCATGTACAATTTCGCATCGCTCGACAACACAAGCTCCGCACCATCCTTCACCCCCAGCGACCCCACGCTGCTCGCCGCACTCCCTAGTTCCAGTGCGCCTTCCTGCACCTCCAGCGCACCGGGAGTCGTCAGGTTGCCCCCCACCGTCAATTTATTCGCCCCTGTCTTGATCAGGGTCAGGGCTCCGGCACCCGACCCCACCGTCACCGTCAGGTTGCCTCCCCCGCCGGACGACGCTGCAAGAAAATTGCTGTCCTCCGTGTTGTTCAGCTCGAGGGTCAGCGCCTCCTCGCCCGATTTGTTGACGATCAGGTCACCGGATGCATCCGAAGCCTCGCTGCGCAGGTTGTGGATCACGCTGTTCTCTGCCGGCTCTTCAGCCACATTGAAGTCCAGAGTGAGAGTCTCATCCACCACTACGGCGTCGTAGCGTCCGAGCCTCAGCGGTCTATCCACCAGAGCTCCCTCTGCCCTCACGAAATACACGTCCTTCGTGCTGCCGCTGATGAGCAACTTACCTCCATCGATACCCACCACAGCGTAGCCGAGGTTCTCCAGCGTCTCTGTGAAGTGGATATGCTGCGCCACCCAGTCCCTCCATTCCTGCGCATCCTCCTCATCCGGTGCGCCCGTGATCTGCCCGTTGGTGAAGTAGAGCTCCACGCCCTTCTCCTGCTTGCGCAGTGCAGCTATCACCTCCGCATCCAAGTTCAGCAGGAACCCTACGTTATTGTCCTTCCCCTCCGCAAAGGCAATCGTGCCACTGCTCCCTTCAAATTGGATGAGACAGGTGTTGCTCGACCCCGCATAATTCAAGTTGTCCGTACTCACCGCCATGCTGTTCTCGCCGCTCAGGGTCAGTGTACTTCCCGCTTTCAGACCCGAGAGGTACGTGCCGCTCCCCTGCGTGTTAATGCTCGTGATGCACGCGGCATCCACCCCGCCCAACTTGATCTCCCCGCTGTACGAGCTCCCCGTCTGCACCGCCACATGCCCCTGAAAACTCCCGCCATTCGCCAGCTGCCCACCCTGCATCGTCACGGTCAGTCCGCTCGCCCCCGCGTTGCCCAGGTCCAGCACAGCCTTATCTTGCAGGGAAACGCTGCCGCTCGCCCCCGCGCTGCCGATGCCCAGCCGCGCGCTGTCCTGCAACCGGAAGTCCCCCTGCATCGCGCTGCTGCTGTTGTTCGTGAACGCCGCTTCCCCTTCCAGCGTCGTGTTGCTCACGCTGTAGCTCACCGACCCGTCCAGTGTAAGGCTCGCACCCGTGCCCATCTTCAGATCGCCCGTGCCGGTGATGCTCCCTTGGCTCTCCTCCGTCATAACGCTCGTCCCCGTCAGGGTGAGCGTTCCGTCCACCTGCAATGTACCGCTCGTCTCATTTCCGTCCTCATCCGTGCCGCCCATAGCCAGTGATCCGATACTGTTCCCTGCCCCCTCCAGCGCAAGCGTCCCTGCGCTCACCTGCACCACACCGCCCGTGGTCACGTTGCCACTCACCGTGAGCGATGCGCTCCCGGTCTTCTCCAGAATGGCTGTCGCTCCGCCCCCTTCCTTCACGCGGATATCCCCACCGAAAACCGTGTCCCCGTTGATCCCGGTCTCATCCGTGTGCTCATTCTCCAGCTGCACCGTCAGTCCCGCCACACTCACCACGATCAGGTCCCCCTTCCTTCCGTCGCTCTGCAGCTGCCGCACGTGCATCGTCCCCGCCTCCCCGGGTTTCAGCGTCAGAGCCACATCCGCCTGCACCTGGTTGAACTTGTCGAGGCGCGTGACGCTTGTCACCTCCTGCCCGTTGCGCGAAGCTATCCAGATGCCATCCGCATTGCCATACAAAAGAAGCTTGCCACCATCCACATCTTCGATATACTTCAGGCTCAAGTCCTCCAACCCGGCGCCCAGCACAAAATGCTCTTTTAGCCTGCTCTCTAAATCTTCCGTCGACACACCATCGATGGTTCCATTTGTCAGCCATATCTTCTTCTTGAAGTTTCCCTTACCCATCACATCATCAAATACCCCGGCAGCAAAGTTCAGCACCACCGCGCCATCCTCCACAAAGGCTACGTTCCCACTGTCGCCCGTAAAGTTCAGAATATACCCGTCGCTCGCCTCCTCACCTGCATCACTCATATGCCCGCTGCCCACGGTGATGCTGTCCCCCTTGTGGAAGCTGAGCGTACTCCCGCTCGCCATCCCGGTGATGCTGGTGGCGGCTCCCGCTATCGTCACGCTCTCAATCCGCGCTGCATTCAGCCCTCCCAGCGACACCTCCCCGCTGTAGTCCGCACCCGTGTCGATCCTCGCGTTGTGCGTGTAGCTCCCCGCGTTGGTCAACTTCCCGCCGCGCATGATGATGTCCAGCGTCCCCTTACTGCCGTTCAAGTCATATGTCGCACGGTCATTCACGGTAATATGCCCCGCCCCTTTCAATGCCGTCGAGTGCGTATAGTTCTCGTTCTTCACCAAATTAAAATATCCACCGTCCTCCACGGTGAAACTTGACGACCCTATCGTCCCGCCGCTGTAGTTATAATTGCCGCCCGTCTTCACCGTAGTTGTCACGTTGTACGTCCCACCCGACATGGCATAGACGCCGCCTTCCTCAATGGTAAGCTTTGTTGTGCTGTCCCACTGGTAAAACTTTCCTCCCTCCTGCACAAAGTTGCCCTTGATGGTCATCGTTCTTCCGTACGATATGGTTGCACTCCCGCTCAACGTAAACTTCCCTCCATCCTCCACTGTGATCGTACCATTCCTTATGTACCCACCGCTCTTACTAAAATTGCCGTCTATCTTCACATCAATCGTCACACTACCATCGTATCCCAAATCGCCTCCCGTACTCGTGAACTTGCCACCATTCACCGTAATCGTTGCTTTAGAACCTTTCTCGTAGGCAATATACCCTCCGCTTCTCTGCGTGAATGTGCCACCTTCCACTGTAATCGTTGCGCTGGAGCCGTTGTTGTAGGCAATATACCCTCCACTCTGCGTGAATGCGCCACCTTCCACTGTAATCGTTGCGCTGGAGTCGCTGGCAATATACCCTCCACTCTGCGTGAATGTGCCACCTTCCACTGTAATCGTTGCGCTGGAGTCGCTGGCAATATACCCTCCACTCTGCGTGAATGTGCCACCTTCCACTGTAATCGTTGCGCTGGAGTCGCTGGCAATATACCCTCCACTCTGGTTGAACCTTCCCTCTTGAATCACCAACTCACCATCAGTGGAAAGAGTGCCGGAGAAAGTGAAAACTCCGGCGCCCGTTTTACGCAACTCTGCCCCGCCGGTGACCGTTATATCGCCCGCCATCGTTGATTGAGAGAATTCATGGGGATTGGTCAATTCTACAATCACTCCCTCGGCGCCGTTCACCTGAAAACCACTCCCGGTGTCATCATCCGTTAAGTAATATGCCTTGGTTGCGCCGGGAGTGGACAGGGTTAAAGTCATGGCCCGATCCACAATCACACCGGAGGTATAATTGCCCAATTGTGAAGCTTCATTGACACTTACCCCATCGGACGAGGCGATCCAGAGCTTATCCCCCCCCGATGCTGTCAATTTCCATCCTTTTCCCTCCTCCTGTTCAAGAGAAATTTCTAATCCCAAACTTTGGATTGCGTTCTCCCACCCGGTTACATCACTGGCATTAGTGAGCCAGTATTCAACATCTTGGGTCAACTCCTTCCAATTGAATTTGATGTTCAAAGATGAAGTCCAACCAAAGGATAAAGAGCCTTTCCCTCCTTCAAATTGCAATATGGCTTTCTCCGCATCTCTACTTGCCTCTCCACATGCGATGGAATTTTCTCCCGAAAAAGTGAGTGTACTCCCGCTCGCCATGCCGGTGATGCGGGTGTCGGCTCTTGCTATCTTCACGCTCTTAATGCGCGCTGCATCCAGCCCGCCCAGCGACACCTCCCCGCTGTAGTCCGCACCCGTGTCGATCCTCACGTTCTTCTCGTAGCTCCCCGCGTTGGTCAACCTCCCACCACGCATGATGATGTCCAGCGTCCCCTTCTCGTTAGCCAAGTCATAGGTCGCGCTGTCATTCACGGTAATATGACCGCTCCCAAGCGATAAATATAGGCCCCCACGCAATGTCGTCTGGTGCGTATAATTCGCGTTCTCTACCAAATTAAAGTACCCACCGTCCTCCACGTTGAAGCTCGACGACTCTATCGTCCCGCCACTGTAGTTATAATTGCCGCCCGCCTTCACCGTAACAGATGCGCCATTCGTCCCTCCTGACATGTCGTAGACACCGCCTTCACCGATGGTAATCGGACCACTATCAATCGTCCCCCCTTCCTGCACAAAGTCACCATTGACGGTCATCGTTTTCCAGTTCGCTATGGTTGCATTCTCGCTCAACGTAAACTTGCCGCCCTCCTCCACTGTGATCGTACCGTTCCTTATGTATCCACCGCTTTTACTAAAATTGCCGCCTTTTTTCACATCAATCGTCACACTACCTTCGTATCCCAAATCGCCTCCCGTGCTCGTGAACTCGCCGTCGCTATCCACTGTAATCGTTGCACTGGAACCACTGCCATAGGCTATGTACCCTCCACTCTGTGTAAACTCGCCACCATCCTTCACCGTAATCGTTGCACTGGAACCACTGCCATAGGCTATATACCCCCCATTCTGCGTAAACTTGCCACCATCCTTCACATCACCATCCTTCACATCAATCGTCACGTGTTGGCTCGAGCGTCCCAGAGACCCTTCGCTCTGCGTGAATATGCCACCATCCACTGTAATCGTTGCACTGGAGTCGGGGAAGTAGGCTATATCCCCACTCTGCGTAAACTCGCCACCATCCTTCACATCAATCGTCACCTTGCTGTGATCGTATCCTATATACCCTCCTTTCTGCGTAAACGCACTGCCATCATCATTCACTATAATCGCCACAGTGCCAGAGCTTCCCACATAGCTCTCAGTACTCGTGAAGGTGCCGCCATGACTCACTGTAATCGTCGCTTTAGTGTCTCGGAAGTAGGCTATTTTCCCTCCGCTTTGCGTGAATATGCCACCATCCACTGTAATCGTTGCTTGAGCGTCGTAGTAGTATGCTATATACCCTCCACTCTGCGTAAACTCGCCACCACTATTCACTACGATCGTTGCTAGACCGTCGTAGTATCCCATATACCCTCCGCTCTGCGTGAATATGCCACCATCATTCACCGTAATCGTTGCTCGACCGTAGAAGGGTATAATCCCTCCGTCCTTTATCTCCAACTCATTAGAGGTATCACCCCCCGATAAGGTAATCTCGAAGACGTTTCCTCCACTTATCGCCGACTCAATAACACCATCATCACCATCCCAATTATTCTGTCTTTTGCCATCAATGGTCAGCGTTCGTTCTGCCCAAACCTGTGTGGCGCAAAGGACAGCCAGCAGAGCAGCTCGGAGAGCAAGAGGCAAATGAAGTTTCATGGCGAAAAAATGGGTTGAATTCAATGATCGGCAAAAAAAACTCGCGCGCGTCCCGCGCGCACGAAGTGATTATATCTTTTTGAAAGAGATGCCTCACAAGGAACAATAATTCCCTATGATTTTGAACACATTACAGAGTTTTGACGAAGTTGATTTGACGAGTGCACCTTACCATTTTGATCAATCGCCTGAGAAAAACATCATTCCTTCTTAATAAAATTAATTGTTTTACCATCAATAATTTATAAATAATTTCTACCTCAAAAAAGCGGAGACAAATGCATCTAGACTTGCTCATCTCTTTCAAAAAGAGATATGCAGTCAAAAACACTCATTAATAATTTATAATCAAGAAGAAGAAACAGAATCACCGACAAAACAGGATTTTAGCGCTCTGAACGTGACCTGCGGTGTTGTTTCACTGACTTGTTGATTCATATCTCATTCAGTACAAACGCCTTCCTAATGCATTCGCTCCGGTATTGCCCTGAATCTCCTTGCTCTTCGCGGGAAGGTGTGGTAGTATGAGCCCATACTATGAAACCAGCTACATTCAACTGCACTGTTTTGCGAGACGGTCACCAATCGCTGGCCGCCACCCGTATGTCCACCGAGCAAATGCTGCCCATTGCCCCTATCCTTGACACCATGGGATTCTCGGCCCTCGAAACATGGGGCGGCGCCTCTATCGATGCGGGGCTTCGTTTCCTGGGAGAATTGCCTTTTGAACGCCTCAATACCCTCAAGAAACTTGCGCCGACCACTCCGCATATGATGCTGCTGCGTGGGCAGAACATGGTGGGCTACACGAACTACGCCGACGACGTCGTGGAAGCCTTCGTGAAGCTCAGCGCGAAGCACGGCATGAACATCTTCCGCATTTTTGACTGCCTGAATGATCCGGAGAACATGCGCACCTCCATCCGCGCAGCAAAAGAGGCCGGCGCGACCGCCCACGGCACCATCTGCTACACCACTTCCCCCGTCCACAATCTCGAATATTTTGCCTCCCTCGGCAAGAAAATTGCTGAAATGGGAGCAGATGGCATCGTCATCAAGGACATGGCGGGGCTCATCCCCCCCCATGAGACGGCAGCCCTCGTGAGCGAGCTGAAGGCGAAAGTCGGTCTGCCCGTCTGGATACATACGCACGAGACGGCCGGTCTCGGCGCCGCTTCGTACGTGGCGGGCATCAAAGCAGGAGCAGATGCGGTGGACTGTTCCATTGCTCCGTTTGCCAATGGCACGGGGCAACCGGACTGCATGCGCATGCTGGCGCTGTTGCAGGGGTATGATCGTTGCCCGGTGGTGGCGGCGGATTTCAAGGAGAAGCTCACGCAGATTTCCACGATGCTGCAGCCCATCTACGACAGTCTCAGTCGCTTCACGAGCCACAAAAACGAGATTGTGAACAGCGACACGCTGCGCTACCAGGTGCCGGGCGGTATGCTCTCCAACTTCCGCAACCAGCTCAAGGAAATGAATATGAGCGATAAGTTTGAAGAGGTCTTTGCCGAGATTCCCGTGGTGCGTGAGGCGTTGGGCTGGATTCCCCTCGTCACGCCGACCTCGCAGATCGTGGGCGTACAGGCTATGATGAACGTGAAATTCGGTCGCTGGAAGAATATCACCCCGCAGTGTGCAGACGTGGCGCTGGGCTATTACGGGCACACCCCTGCCCCGGTGGATCCGGAGCTTCAGTCTCTTTGCGCCAAAAAGGCAGGCAAGGATCCCATCACCTGCCGCCCGGCAGACCTCATCAAGCCGGACATGGAAAACCTGCGCGCCAAACTTGCAGAAAAAGGCATTCCCACTACGGACGAGAACTGTGTGATTTATGCCATGTTCCCCCAGCAGCTGGAGGATTACTACGCCGGCAAGCGCCCTGAGCCTCCCACCGCCAAGAAGCAGGAGAATTACGGCGCCCCCGTTGCTCTCACCTCCGTGGGCGTGGCTGCCGCTATCTCCGGGCACGATATGAAACTCAACATCATGGGGAAGGAATACGACGTGCACATCGAAGAGAAGTAAGCTCTCCTGTGCCCTCTGTGCCATGAGTACCACCCGCACAGCTCGTCTGCTTTGTCATCCGTGCATCCTCTGCACAGGGTTCATCGCATTTCTCGCCGCCTCACTTTCTCCGGCCTTTGCCGACGAGCAGGAGATGCGCGCCGCCCTCGCCCGCATCTCACAGCAGGAGGCGGAATATCGCGCCGCTCTCAGTCTGGCCACCACGGATGAACAGCGAGCCGCCATTATCCCCCCGTCCACGGATGAAGCGGCGGCAGCCCTCTGGAAATCTGTGCGTACCAAAACCGGCACGAAGGAGGTACCCGTAACGCCCCCTGCTTCACTCCGCAAAGCCGAAAACACCAAGCCTTCCGCCACCCGTCAGGCGCCCACGTATGAGTTCGAAGAGGATTGGGCTGCCCCGGCTGTCGTGTGGCTGCTCAGCCATCCGGACGCGCTTGCCAGGCTGTTTCCGGATGCCCCGCAAAAGCTGGCTCATACCGCGCACAACCTGCTGGATTCCGTGCTCAACAAGCACTACTCTTCTCCGCTCGTCGCTGAACTTTGCCCACGCTTCGCGGAAAACACCGACGAGCAGGTTTATGACGTGATAAAAAAAATCTACGAGAAGAATGAGGATCCGACCGCCAGGGGGGCTGCGGCTCTCGCGATGAGCATCATGCTCTCCAACCCAAGCCTCGCCGCAGAAGAGGGAGGGCAGGCGCAGATCCGCGCCAAACGCATCTTCCTCATCCGCCAGGCTCTCAATACATCCCCGGAGGATGCATCTTTCGGCAACGCCTCCCTCACCGAGGTCGCGCAGGAGCAAATTTACCGCATCCGCCGCCTCTCCGTCGGCGCCATTCCGCCGCAGGTCACCCTCACAGCCCCGGATGGCACGCCCAGTGTCTTCCCATCCCCCGGAAAACACACCCTGCTCTTTTTCTGGAGTCCGACGGAAGACGTGGGGCTCACTGTGATGCAAAAACAGCAGGCTCTCTTGAAGCGCTACCCGAACCTCGTCGTCTGTCCCATCGTGCAACACATGGAGCCCGAGCAACTGAGCGCCATGCTCAGGGAGCAGGAAATCGCCGTGAGCTACGCAGACGACCCAAAAGGCACGGCTGCCACCGCCTACCGGGTACGGCAGCTTCCGCACGCCGTGTTGCTCAGCCCTTCCTGCCGCATTCTGTTTACCGGCTACCCGGATATGCAGCTGCAGACAGCATTGGACAGAGCCTTTACTCCTCAGCAAGGGGAGACGAAAAAATCTTCCGTCAAAATCGGCGAATGACAGCAGCGCTCTGCAGCCACGCGCAAAGCGCAGGCTTCAGCGAATTCGTTTGAGCAGCCAGTGCAGGAGATCCGGGATGGCGACACGCTCCTGCTGCATAGAGTCGCGGTGGCGCACGGTGACCGTTCCCCTCAGCGCAGGATCCTGGCCTTCACCCTCGCCCAGCGTCTCAAAATCGACGGTGATGCAGAAGGGAGTGCCGATCTCATCCTGTCGGCGATAGCGGCGTCCCACCG
The DNA here is from genome assembly GCA_947631435.1 of uncultured Akkermansia sp. GTDB lineage: Bacteria > Verrucomicrobiota > Verrucomicrobiia > Verrucomicrobiales > Akkermansiaceae > Akkermansia. Next base: position 14,447 of record CANRLM010000002.1, on the reverse strand, counting down.
CCCCGGCTTCATCGTAAAACACATTCATGAACGGGCGCAGAGTCTCCTCAATTTCGTGAGAGATACGCACCTGCTCCTCGTTTTTCTTGAGCAGGGGGAAAATAGCCGCCTTGATCGGCGCCACACGCGGATGGAAATGCATCACCACGCGAACATCGCTCTTGCCGTCTGTTCCCAGCTCCTCCTCGTCGTAAGCCTCACAGATCACCGCAAGCACCGTGCGATCACAGCCCGCCGAGGGCTCCACCACGTGCGGGATGAACCTCTCGCGCGTCGCCTCATCAAAGTACTCCATCGGCTTGCCGGATCCCTCCTGGTGACGGGAAAGATCGTAATTTGTGCGGTAAGCGATTCCCTGCAACTCCTGCATGCCGAAGGGGAAGGCGTACTCCAGATCATACGTCTTTTTGGAGTAGAACGCGCGCTCGCCGTCCGGCACATCCAGGATATGGATCTTCTCACGCGGAATCCCGATGTTTTCGTAAAAACGCAGGCAAATTTCCAGCCACTCATCGGTGAGGCGCAGACCGTCCTCCTCGCGGCAGAAGTATTCCACCTCCATCTGCTCAAACTCGCGGGAGCGGAAGGTGAAGTTGCGCGGATTGATTTCGTTGCGGAATGATTTGCCGATCTGCGCAATGCCAAAGGGTATCTTCATGCGAGAGGAATCCAGGATATTTTTGTACTGGCAGAAAATGCTCTGCGCCGTCTCCGGTCGCAGCCACCCCGTACTCGCCGGATCCTTCTCATCAGACGCCGCCCCGATCGTCGTGCGAAACATGAGGTTGAACGACCGGGGCGCTGTCACCAATGAACCATTCGCAGGATTGTAGCGAGTGCTTTCCGTCACCTGCTCCGTTCGCTCCCCTATGAGTTGTAGCTCCGCGCTCTTGTCACTCTTCCCAAGCAGTTGACTGTAGTACTGCTGAGCTCCCTTGCGCGCTGTCCTGGCATCCTTCTCGCTGTCACTCGACACCAGCATGGAGAATTCTTTCTTCGTGCTCCATGATCCATCCTCCAGCTGCGCCCCGCTCCACCAGTACGCCACCCCGCTCTGCGCGGGAATCTGGTCGGCACGCAGACGCTCCTTGCTCAGCAGGCAGTCGCATAGCGGGTCGGTAAAGCCACTCACATGACCGCTCGCCACCAGCACCGAGTTGTGCGTGAGTATCGACCCGTCCATCCCCACAATATCCGGTCTCTCGCGCACATTCACCTGCCACCAGTAGTCCTTCACGTTCTTCTTGAGCTCCACCCCAAGTGGACCGTAATCCCAGCATCCGTTCAGTCCACCGTATATTTCTGCAGACTGAAAGATCAAGCCTCGACGCTTACAGAGGCTCACGATTTTTTCCATGCGCTCGGGGTCTGTTTGATTGCGGTCTGCCATAGCGCCGCTTATTGTAGCGCATCCGCGCCCCATTGCAAGCGCAAACGAGTTTTAACGCCCTGCGACAAGTTCGAAAGAAAAGCCGCGCAAATAGCGTGTTTCCGGGAGATTGAGCAATACCGGGTGATCCGCGCGCTGCCCGTGCTCAGTGATGAGCCGCAGTGTGCAATGGGCATCCACCGCCGCCTCAGCGATCACCTGCAGGTACAGCTCGCGGCTGATATGGTGCGAGCAGCAGAAAGTGGACAAAACTCCGCCGACCGGCAGCAGCTGCATCGCCCTCAGGTGGATCTCCTTGTACCCGCGCAGAGCCCCGTTCAGCCCCTTCTTGTTGCGCGTGAAGCTCGGAGGATCCAGGATGATGAAATCCCACTTGGCGTCTCCTCCGTTCCGCTTCGCTTCACTCTCTCTCGCCAGCAGATCAAAGGCGTTCTCAGCCACCGCGTTCACTCTCACCCCGTTGAGCTCCGCATTCGCCCTCACACTCTCTACAGCCGACTCGGAAATATCCACCGCATCGACGCTCTCCGCACCTGCCCGGGCGCATGCGAGGGCGAATCCTCCCTGATTGCAGAAGCAATCCAGCACGTGGCGCTCTTTCGCCAGCCGGGCAACCTCTGCATAATTGCCCAGCTGGTCGAGGTAAAGGCCCGTCTTCTGCCCCTGTGACGGATCCACCCGGAACTTAATGCCGCTCGCCTCTGCCACAAACGATTCCGGCATCTGACCATACGCTACATAACACGATGCCTCTATCCCTTCCGCCGTCAACACAGGCGCGTCATTCCTCACGTAAATGCACCCCGGATCCAATAGCTCTCGCAGCACCCCCACAATCTCCTCCAAATGCTGCTGCATCGCCAGGGTCAGTGTCTGCACCACCAACACCGCCCCGTAGCGATCCACAATAAGCCCCGGCAATCCATCGCTTTCACTCCACACCAGCCTTTGCAGCTCCTCCCCAGGCATGCGTCGTTCACGGAATTCAACCGCCTGACCTATCCGGCGGCGGAAAAAGTCTGTGTCCAGCTCTTGTTTCCGTCGCGAAAAACGCCGTGCTATAATCTGCGAATGCGGATTGTATATTGCTGAGCCCAGAAAGCGATCACGCTGATCTTTCAGCGCCACCACCTCCCCGGGTCGCGGGTCGCCGTACACCGCCCGCACCTCCGTCCCATATACCCATTCATGCCCGTGAAATATCCGCGCCTTGGGTGCTATGACAAGTCCTCCCATGCCTTCAGCCTACCACATTTTTCTCCGCTGTGCAATCTCATTGAAATGGATATGTCTGATGGAGAGGAAAAGCAATCTTTCGGCAGCTCCGTATCCGACTCAAAGCGCTGCTCTTTGCTCACAGCATTGCTCACTTCCCTCTTTCCGCCACAATGCTATTCCTCGGCCTTATCCCGTCCAAGCAGTGCGCGCGTGTCGCGAATGGTTTTGCTGTAATACTCGTCTCGCGTATAAATGGGCGGCTGTGGCATATTGTCGGAACGCGTCTCAAAATACCCACTTCGGGCATCGCGAGAGAATACCGCAGTCTCCCCCGTTGGGAATTCTCCCTCCATGGCGCTCTTTTTGCCGGAGATGGCAGTGTCGTCCTTGCGTCCGGCATAGGTATCCTCTGTCGCATAAACCCCGCGCGAACCCGTTGCAAAAGCTGGGTGGAGCTCACGATCAACGCTTTTTTCTCGTGTCTCGCCGTAAAACCGACGATCGGCGTACGCGGACTTCCCGCCGCCGACAAACTCCTTCCTGTCGGAACTCTCTTCCCCTGATACGCCGTACTCCTTGGTAAGATAATTTTTATCGAGCCTCTTTGAGGCATCAAGCTTGCTCTGAAAGCTGCTCACCTTGTTAGAGAAAGTCTGGGGCACCCCGCTCTCCGTCTTCTTCTCCTGCACATTTCTGTCATAATTTTCCTCCAGATAGCTCTCAAAACTACGCTCTCCCCCGGGGCTCTTCTTATCCTGCGGCACGACGCGTCCGAATTCATCATAAACCGTCCGCTCGGTTTGACAAGATGTCAACCCGGCAAGAGACAGCACCAGTAACAGCGTCAGCCCACGCATACCAAGCCTCCTTATAGCGTATGCCCGCCTGTGGCGTCAAGCGCAAATCGTTCGAAAGACCCAAATTATAGTAGAAACGAGCCCTTACGTGTCCCACCTCACAGAAGATGAACCGGAAGTTAAGTGGAACCATTGGAGCACAGAGCGCTTCACCCGCGCTCTAAGCAAGGATTTTCTCATCTGAGAAAGGGGACAGCGGGAAATTTCCGCCATGGAGAAAAACACCCATTCTTCATCGATATTTCTCGCCTCACCGGCAAAGCTGAAGTAGATCTTTTCTTTGTCCTCTGTTGCTTTGTCCTTGCAATTCAATTATATCATAGGGCGATTATTTGCATCGCGCGTGACGGTACATGCCTCGATGAGAGCCCATAACCAGGACACAAAAAAATACATTGTCAGCACCGACACAAGGAGAGTGATAAACTGCGCCAGGCCTCGCCTGATGTAGCCCGCATAGAAATTGTGGATGCCAAAATAACCTAAAAAGAGAGCTAAAAGTATGTAGATAAGACGCCGTTTGGATGAGAGACTGCTCAAATCCTCATTGCCTAAGGGCACATCTTGTTGAGGATGAATATATTTAAGGGCAAGAAAGGTGTATATTGAAGTACTCAGGATATTGATCCATACATATGGAAATGAAAAGAGATGATTCCAATCGAGAGGACCCGCGAAGCCAGCCAGAAACACAATACTATAAACGAGCGCCAGACCCATTACAGAAACTGTTGCTGCCAATCTCCATTTTGGCTTATTGATTTCTGCGGTAAAAACGACCGCGATCGAAGGCACCAAGAAGAAAAGATAATAGAAAAAAGCATACAGCCTCACCCCAATGTCGTCCCCGGTTATGCAAGATACCCCATAAGCTGTGCCTATATAAAACGCGAAACCCAAAACAGGGTATGCTAAGGCAAACTTATTCTTTCCTTTTTGCCTCTTCTTTATTTGTGACAACTCTTCCATAAGCAAGCATTGTTTTGCGACTCCTCATGAATATTACCGACGTTCACACTGTTTCTCTTGCCGGAGTATCCTTGCCATCGTTAGTGCAAACGAGCACATGCAGCCCGCCCCCACTTCAAGAGGCATCCTCCATAGTCGCCATCCTCCTATATTCCATACCATAAAGGTGATAGCAAAAAGGCAAAAGCCGAACAATGAGCAAATTGTCAAATTCATCTTACGTGTTGTTCCTTTCCCTAGCCGTATAATGTAACAAAAAAAGGTGGATATGATCAAGGGGAAACAAAACGCCAAGAATGTTGTCAGAGGTCCAAAGAATATTTCCAGAGGATCAGAAAGAAAATCGATATCTACTAATGACTCTCGAATCCCCTTTTCTACAAGGATTATCACGAGCATCTGAAATATAACACCCATGATCAAATAATATCTTAAATCACGGTAGCCAACGTCCTCGCGTCCGAGGCGTTCCCATTGCAACCACTTCTCCTTTATACGTCCTGCGTATGAAAGTCCTTTTTCGTACAGCGCAGAGGAGAGCAAAAAACTACATAAAGTGAAAGTTTTACTCTTTAGAAATAATATCTCTATTCCGCAAAAAGGATCCGGCAGGAAATAGAGCGTTATGAACCCTGCACATGAAACGACTGCCAAAGAAATTCTACGACCCTTCTTCAGATGACGCGATATGAAACACCCAAACATCATGGGTAAAATCATAAGGATCGAGAACTTAAAAATTCTCTCAGCAGCCCATGGCCATACAAATAAACGAGCAATAACCTCGAAAGGGTTATGCTTCCCCACTGGGGGATCACTCGCTACAAGTGCCGTTGTGATGATGATGTAGGCAAGATAGAGCCAAACTACGTCACGATATCGTAATTGCTTCATATATATTCTTTATTTACATTTTTCCCATTTACAACCTTCAGATCTCCGCTGAATCAGTCACCAACGTCGGATTCCCGGCACATCGTACGCGAAGGTCTGTTCTACCGTGCCAATGGCGGAGTAATCTTGCGAAGCTCCCACCCCGTGTCGGAGTCACTCTCCAAACGCATCACATCCCTACCTATCAGATCCGTCGGATCAGTGGAAATCATCCTGTCTGTTGTGCGGCACGTGGTCATGGTTTCTGTTGTTCCTCCTGGTGTTTTCGACCTTGCAATTCACACTCTATTTTACAGGAACCCCGTTTTTAATTTCATTCCATTTTTCGGTATAATAACAACGCACGTCATCATCCCCGTATCCATCGGCATCCACAACCTTTTTGCAGGCTTTTCTCATAAGGATGAAAGTCGCTGCATTAACAAGAAACATCTCGTCTTCCCATTTTTCGACGACTTTCTTCTGTTGAATATCCAACGAAGATAGGTCAACGGAAAAGGAGAGGCAACTTGACTTCTCCAGGTACTTCATGAATGCACGCGCGCTTTCCCTATCACAAACCATTGCGGCTAAAGAATTCTGTTCTTTCAAAGCCTCAATTCTTTCTTGCGCCAAATCTATGTACTCCTCCAAACCAACAGATTTCGTCTCATTTTTCTTCATTGGTGCGAATTCTTTTCTCGGCTGATTACGAACCACGATCGAATCATCGCAGTATCGGACTACTCCGAGCAGAATAAGCGTTAGTATCACAATCAACGTTCCTCTTTTTTCGTATGCTTTCATCATGTTTTTCTGTCGCTGTTTCTACATCATAATTCTCACTACGGCATCTATAGCTTCGAATACAACAACCATCGTCAGGGTAAATGTTATCGCCCATATCATTTTTCCCGAGTGGTAGGCTTTGCGAGGAACCTCTTTCAATTGACCGGTCATCACTTGCGGTGGGCATGGTATATAGTGTCCGTTTTTTGTCTCAAGGAGGCAGTATTTCCTCCCCTCGTGCATTCTTTCTATCTGCGAGTACGGTATAACAGCTAACCAGCCATCCGACGATCGTATAATAATTGCTCGCTTCCGCAGCGAGTATCCTAATGTAACAGCGGTACGATCATACCGGTTTACCCAATCTGCAAAAAGCATATAGTTGGCACCAAATGTTCCCGCAATGAGACCAGCACTCGCAAAGTACGTGTCTGGAACGAGGAATTCAATCCCCATCATGCACAGTATACTCCATAAAACGATGAGAATATACGGCCAAAAATTGGACAAATTCATAGAGGGAATGAGCCACCTCTCCGCGATGCAAGGAGAACGTTCCCCTCTATAGGTATAGCTAGGAGAAAGCCCTGGAGATTCTACTGTCTCCTGCTTGGAACCGCTCTTGAACAGTTTCTCCACTTCATCAACCGCTTCCGGTGAAGCTATAATCAACGCGTCTCTCTTATACTTTTTTCTCTTTCTAAATAAGAGTGCAATCGAACTGCACACCGCAAAACAATGATCGTACATTGGTAAGATATAGCATATTCGAAAATTGGGCGTCCCTCTTCTCCAATAATGAACACCCCATTCCGTTATCTCCATCGAGTCCATTCCCCAAGTGATATGCCTTGTCATTTCTTTGCTCCGGATATTGACCATTTTAATATTCATGTACATATCCGCACCTGCGAGCCAAATAACGAAAAGAACAGCTGCGTATCCATCTTTTCCCCAATAATAGAATGAGGCAATGAAGAAGAGCCCCCACAAGGCCCCATATTTTAATGTCTTTTTTTTGAATATCTTGAACAAAATCCCCCGCCATGCGGATGCGTATTCATCCAGCACGTTCTCATTGCATCTTATCTCGTATCGCTTACGCATATTTCTAATCTATTCACTTAGACTTCCGGTCATACTTGCGTAGCAGGTGCTTCCCACAAAACATGATAAGCGGTTGCAGCAGGTTTTCGCTCGGCAGATAGGCATAGCGGAAATCGTGCTGTGTGCCTTTGTACAGGAAGGAGTCTGTCGTACGGTGTCATAGCTTCTCTTGTTCCTCCCGGTGCATTTGTCTTTACAATTCAGACTTTTATTCAGAAAGATATGACTTCCTCCATTGATCGATAAGGAACTTCCTTTCCTGTTCGGGCACATTTTTTAAATCAAGCGATGTAATGAACCATTTATATGCCTCCTCGATATTTCGCTCCACACCTACTCCCTCGGCATAACACGTACTTAAATAGGTCGCGTCCAAATCATTCTTTTCCGTCTTGTTTTGAATGACATGAATCCCCTCCTTCGCGTAAATCATGCGCTGTTGTTCTGTAAGTTCGATGAGCCCATTTACATTCTTTGCTAAATCCAGCATGGCGTATGCACTACCATCTTTGGCCGCCTTTCTCAGCCACTTGTTCGCGAGTTCACGGACTTCTTCATTCGCTTCCTTGTAAGTCCAGATCAATACCATCAAATTACCGATTTTCCACTCGGCTTCCGGATCTCCTTCGCGTGCGGCATCAATCATATTCTGCACGGTGTCCCGTTGCATCTGATCCTGATATTGCTCAATAAGAGTCACTGTGTCATCCACCAGACGTTCATCCTCATTTCCTCGCTCGGAACAACCGCAAATAAACACGAGGGTTGCCACGCAGAGTAATGTCCTCATTGTTTCGTATTTGTGAGAGTGTGTGGTTGTCATTTCATCATACTCGGGTGTAAAGTTTTCTGTGTTCGTTCTGATTTGGGTGTATCGGGTGAGGTCGTTGGCGGCGCAGGAAGACATGGTCAATTGTCCTCCCCTGACTCCTTTCTCTTCTCCGGCGAGATTCGAGGGCGTATTCGCTTTAACTCTTCCTCTGTTAAGAAGGAGGTGATGTCAATCTCTTTGTCATCGCCATAGTCTTTGAGAATGACGCGTTCCTTATTCCATTTGACTCTAAAGGAACCAACAGGAAATAATCTCTTTTTGGGCAAAGGATATACAATGAGTTCGGTTGGCTCCTCCCAGAAGGGATTGACCATTTGCTGATTGAAGAAACCATCTTCTATTTCATGGTGGCATATCCTGCGGTACAACTCGCGCGCTTTTCTCCTTGCACGTCGTTCTCTCGGGGATGTCTTTGCGAGAATTTCTTTACTATTCATATCCCACACCTGAAATCCCGTAACGCGCGGCGCATGGGACAGATAAATTGCCTCACTCGCCAGCCATAAGCAGCTCGTTAGCGAACAAGACATTAACCCGATGGTGATGATTTTTATTGCGCGTTTCATTTGTCTTTGTAATTCACAGCTTTGTTCTCGGGGGAATCCCCGAGAATACCTCAGTGTCCCAATTGAATGAGTCCAAAAATCCATAATGGGAATGCCACGAGAGAAACACAGCAAAAAACTACATACGGAAAGGTCTTTTTCAAATGAGAGAGCAAATATCCGATCCATAATGGCATCATCGCAAAAGAAGCACAAATCAATCCGACATGGGAAGAGTCAAACATCTTGATGCAGTAAAGCGCCTGTAGGATTATAACTAAACCTACCGTTAAAATATGGAGTGCTTTTCTCTTAAATAAATTAATGATAAGCAGGAGAATAGCATGTTCGGCAAACAGCAGCCATGAGCCGATAACAAGGACGGGGAAGGCTAGATTATCCAACACAAACATTACTAAATATGGGAGTACGGCTTTCATATTAAAATTTTGCAATGCACAGTCAGAATTTTAAAATGTGGATTCTATCCCCATCTACGAGTTCAGATCTATTCAGACAGATAATTCAAAAACAGCCTTCATGGGTTCTCCCTTCTTTGCGTACATTGTTATGAATCCCATCACACGCTTCTTTCACTTCGAGGAGTTTATTGGTTGTTATTCCATTCAGGGATAAGGATGCGTAATATTGTCACCTGTTGCTTTTCTCCTTGCAATTCACGTACAACAAACACATGACCGCGACAATCCATCCAATTGTTTCTGCCACTGAGATCGCAGGGATATAGCAAATCCCGAAGCAATCGATAAAATTTCTCCCAAAAAATAGAGGCGAAGCCAAAATTGCAGCTATCAGAATTGCTCCGATTAAAAAACTTCTGCTTTGCACAAATTTTGACATCATTCCCATCAAAGGTATCAAAATACACGCGCTTACAACTAATGAGAGCAGTATTGGGAAAGGAAAAGCTAATGATAAAACGATCCACGGTCCGAATGTGAAGATGAAAAACGGACTTATTTCTTCAATTTTTATTATTTCCGTACATGCCATGAGCACAGCAAAGCAATTTACGATGAAAAAATAAACGATAGGCCACAGGAGTAAGACCAGGTATGCCTTTGTTACCCCCTTTGCTGTTACCTCATGTTTCATTATCTCCTCGTATGTAGTCGAAAGCTATATCTTTCATTTGCTGCGCTTTTTCTTACGATTCACAGTAGACGTGTTCCTCCGGACTTGCAGCTGGAATCAACCGGAATACAGCGAACCGTCATTTCTCATGATACAGAAACCCGTTTCTGTAAACAAGGAAAAATCTTCTACGGGGCAAATTGGCGGAGGGGAAAAGTCTCCGGACGAAGTCCATAAGATGATCTGACTGCCGAAGAACGGAGAGAAAATACAACTTCCCCCTACTCTTTTGAAGCATGATTCATCCTGCAGGTCGACTTGAAAGAGATACTTCTTTCACCGGTGGATGAAACCCACTTTGCCTCCGATAAACCGTATTTTACCTTTGCCGTTTCCATGTTCTTGTAATTCACAACATTATTCTTGCCCCTGTAATATAATTGTGTATAATGCCGCGCAAGGAAATGAGTGTTGATATCCTAAGGCAAAGACTTTTGGACAGAGAGCATCCCCTGCGAGTTCACCTTATCGGCGTAGCAGGAAGCGGAATGAGCGGACTGGCTCGAATGCTTCTGGAAATGGGGCACCATGTCAGCGGCTGCGATCGTGTCACCAGCGCTGAAACCGAAAAACTTCAGCGAGCCGGACTTTCTTTCTTTTGTCCTCATACTGCCATTGCCGTGCAGGATGCTGAGGTGGTGATCTACTCCAGTGCCATTCGGGAAGACAATGTTGCCCTGCGCGCCGCGCGCGAAAAGGGATGTCTCTGCATCCGCCGCGCAGAGTGCCTGGCCGCCATCCTGAACAATAAACGGGGCATAGTGGTGGCAGGAACGCACGGGAAAACGACTACTTCTTCGCTCACCGCTCACCTGCTGCGCACCGGCAGAATGCGCCCCTGTCATTACGTGGGGGCAGAAATTCCCGTACTCGGGGCAAACGCCCACTGGAATGAGCAAAGCGAATACCTTGTGGCAGAGGGGGATGAGAGCGATGGCACCCTCGTGAATTACCTGCCGGAGTACAGCATCATTCTGAATATTGAAGCGGAGCACCTTGATTTTTACCGCGATATCGAGCACATCAAGAGCGTCTTCCGCCAACTCTGTACTCAAACACGAGGGAAAATCATCTATTGCAAGAGCGATTTGCACGCTTCGGAAGTCTGCTCCCCATTCCCCAACAGCATCTCCTACGGGTGGGAGGACGCCGACTACACTGCGACTGATGTGGAAGTGCGCAGCGGTCGTACCATCTTCACGATCTGCCACAAAAGCGAACAGCTTGGGCGCTTTGAACTCGGCATTCCCGGTCGCCACAATGTGCTGAATGCCCTGGCGGCTATTGCGTTGGCGCGGGAACTCGGCTGTGATCTCGGCTCCATCGAGCGCGGACTCGCCTCCTTTGCCGGAGCGAAGCGACGTTTCGAGACGAAATACCTGTCGCGCGACTACCGGATCGTGGATGACTATGGACACCACCCGACGGAAATTCAAGCAACACTGCAGACGGCGCGGAGTCTGGCTCCTGCGCGGCTGATTGTTCTCTTCCAGCCGCACCGCTACACACGCACCAAGCTGCTGCGAAACGATTTCGGGCGGGTGCTGCAAGGGGTGGATCATCTCTTTGTAGCGGATGTGTACCCGGCGAGTGAACCTCCTATCCCGGGCATCTCGGGGCAGACCATCGTGGACGCCGTGCGTGAGCAGGGAGGAACCAATGTACAATTCTTACCGGATTTGCACGTAGCACACCATGTCATCGGCAACATGCTGCGCCCCGGGGATCTCTTCCTCACCCTCGGTGCGGGAAACGTCCACGAAGTAGGAACCCGCATCGCGCGAGACATGCACCTCCTGGCGGACATGAAGCAGGAATGCGGGCAAGAAATCCCCTGCCGTCTCTACGAGCCGATGAGTCGCCATACCACCATCGGAGTGGGCGGTGCGGCTCAGTTCTGGATTGAACCGGATGATGCCGCCACAACCTGCAGCGTCGTGAGTTTTTTCAAGGATCGCAACATCCCTGTCTTCTTTGTGGGGCGAGGGTCCAACCTCATTGTGCGCGAGGGAGGCATCCGCGGCGCGGTGGTTCACATGCACGGCGGGGAATGCGACCGGCTCAGCATCGAGGGCAACTCCATCACCGCCGGCGCCGATGTGCGTCTCAAAAAACTTGCCGCCTTTGCTGCAGCCAATGGTCTCACCGGTTTTGAGTGGATGGAAGGAATCCCGGGTTGCGTGGGCGGAGCCCTGCGCATGAATGCAGGTGCCATGGGATCAGATATGTGGGCCCTCTTTGCAGAAGCGAATGCCATCAACACGGAAGGACAGCTCGTGCACTTCAGGCGCGATGCTATGCAGGGCGCCCGGTACCGCATCACCCCGGAGTTCAAGCACAACGTCGTGCTTTCCGCCACTTTCTGCGGCACGCCGGGAAAGCGTGAAGAGATTGAGCGTAAGATGCAACAGTACCACGAGAAGCGCAATAGCTCCCAACCGAAGCAGCCCAGCGCCGGATGCACCTTCATGAACCCCCCGGATGGTCCCCCCGCCGGTAAACTCATTGAAGAGCTCGGCTTAACGGGTCACACCTGCGGAGGAGCCCAAATCTCCGAACTACACGCAAACTTCATCATCAATACCGGCAATGCAAAGGCGACGGATGTGACCTCGCTCATTGATCTTATCGTGGCCCGTGCCCGCGATGAACGTGGCATTTCTCTGCATCAGGAGGTGCAGGTCGTCGGCGACCGCGAGCCGGAATTCTGATGCATGTTCTCCTTCTCTCCATGAAAACACTGAAAAAAGACACCCACATCTCCCTGCTCATGGGGGGGCCTGGCTCAGAGCGCGAGGTTTCCCTTGTTTCCGGGCGCGCCGTGCTGGAAGCCCTGCAGCAGGAAGGCTTCACGCATGTCTCCCCTATCATCGTCGATTCCCTGAACCCACCGATTCCCGCCGGTACTGAGCTGTGCTACAACCTCATCCACGGTACTTACGGAGAGGATGGAGGCTTGCAGGAATACCTGGAGAAACTGCATGTTCCTTACACCGGCGCAGACTCTGTCACCAGCAGACTGTGCTTCGATAAAATCCTCACAAAGGAGGTTTTCGTCAAGGCAGGCGTGCGCACACCACGCAGTGAGGTGATTGAGCTGCCGGGACGCCCGACTCTTCCCCTGCCCGTGGTGGTCAAACCGCCGTGCGAAGGATCATCAGTAGGAGTCGAAATTGCGCGCACGCAGGAGGAACTGGACGCGGCGATTCAGAGATCCGCCCGCTTTGGCTCCCGCATGCTGGCGGAAGAATTCATCAACGGCAAGGAGCTCACAGTAGCAATCCTCGATGGTGTAGCCCTGCCCGTTATCCATATCTGTCCGCGCTCGGGATTTTACGATTTCAAGAACAAATACCCCACCATGTACGGTGGCGCAGGCTCTGATTACATCTGCCCGGCGGACCTCACGGACGATCAGGCGGAAGCCGTGCAACAGGAAGCGCTGCGCGCCTACCGTGCGGCGGGTGTGGAGGTATACGGACGCGTGGACCTGCTGCTTCCGGAGAACGGCAAACCGTATGTGCTGGAAATCAACACTATACCCGGTATGACGAACTCCTCTCTCTTCCCGAAGGCAGCGAAGGCCGTCGGCATGTCCTACGGTGAGCTCTGCGTTCGTATTGCCGAGATTTCTCTCAACTGCGCGCGAACCCCCGCCTGAACCGCTATCTCCCCTGTCTCCGTGAGAAACAGCCGCAACCAGTTTCGCCCGGACAAGTCCAGCGTAAAACGCCTGGAGAAAATGCTGGCCCTGAGGCAGCGCCTGTTCAGTCTCCTGACAATCCGGCGCAGCGCAATCCGCCTGCGAAGTTTCGGCAAAACCCTGCTGATAGTTTTGCCCGCAGCAGTTCTTCTCTATCTGGGGGTGCAGTACATGCTGGACAAAGCGTATGGATTGAGTGTGGAACGCATCGTTTTCAAATCTCGTCACGGCATCCTCAACAAGGAAAGGGCCCTGCATATTCTGGGGCTGCAGGGGTCTGTGAATATGGCCACGCTCGACGTTGAGTCCCTGCGCAATCGCCTTGAGTCTGCCCCCGGTATACGCTCAGCCATCATTCAGGCAGAGCTTCCCAGTAGCCTGATCATTGAGGTCGAAGAACGGATCCCCATCGCCCGTGTTGAATGGGAACACGGTGCGCGCACCGGAGATCGCACTCACTTCTTCGTGGATCCCGAGGGTGTGCTCTTTCCTGTGAACGAAGAACTTCATTCACAATTTCTCGGCGTGCCCACGTGGTACTTGCGTCCTGAAGATGCCACAGAGCTGCATGAGGGGATGCAACTTGCCCCGGAACGTGTGCGTCCCATTGCCCGCATCGTGGCAGCGGCAAATAATTATACCCCGGAAGAGATTCCCCCCATCGTCGAAATCTTCCGCCCGAAAGACTGGAAAATTTGTCTCATCCTGGACAATGGCGCAGAAATCACCATGGAGCAACGCAATATCCGCGAGCAGATGGAGCGTCTCGCGCTCATTCTCGATCATGCACGAGCTACCCATCGCCGCCTCATTTCGGCCAATGTCATCCCATCTCTCAATCCGGTAGCCGTCTTCGAAGATTCTGATTCTGAAAGAAAGACAAAAAACTCTTCTTCTCAGTGACCGGAGAAGGGTCATCACAGCGCCGGTGGGTCGTAATGCCTCAAAAGAAAAAGTCACCGAAGGCCGATGCCTCAAAATAAACGGTCACCCAAGAGCATAGCATTTT
>CANRLM010000001.1 GCA_947631435.1 uncultured Akkermansia sp. | reverse complement strand
AGTATGCTTTGGGCGCACTGAAATTATGAGGTAACCGATCAAGCATTTCGGCGTCCTGAATTTATGAGGTACCGCGAAAGAAATGCGTTTGCCGGAGCGCGAGGCACGAAGTGGAATTCTCGAGCCTCGGGCTCGCTAACTCGATGCTTCGCCCTTCTTGTTCACTTCGTCCTTCAAATCACGCTTGAAAAAGTAATCAGTCAGGTGTATAAAGCGCGCATGGAAACGAAGGTTCGCACACGGTTTGCGCCATCTCCGACGGGATATCTGCACATTGGCGGCGCACGCACGGCGCTGTTCAATTACCTCTTCACGCGCAAAATGGGAGGCACTTTTGTGCTGCGCATTGAGGACACGGACCAACAGCGGCATGTGGAGGAAGCGATGCAGGCGATATTCACCGGGATGCGATGGCTGGGACTGGATTGGGACGAAGGCGAAGGAATAGGTGGACCTTATGAGCCCTATTACCAAAGCAGGCGCGGGGAGATTTACGACCGCTACTTCCGGCGGCTTGTGGACGCCGGGAGGGTGTACGAATGTCCCGCCCCGAACAAACGGGATGCGGAGGGCAACGAGATACCCGGTACGAGCGAGGGGACCGTTTGGCGTTTCCGCTTCCGACGGGATGGGGTCATCACCCTGCACGATGCCGTATGCGGCGATATCAGCGTGGATTACGCGAACGAGGAAAACACGCCGGACATGGTGCTCAGGCGCACGGATGGGTCGTACATCTTCCACTTGGTCAATGTGGTGGATGACATTGAGATGAAGATTACACACGTCATCCGCGGCGAGGACCATATCATGAACACCTTCAAGCACCTGCAGCTCTTTGAGGCATTCGGCGAGAAGCCGCCGGTGTATGCCCACATCCCCCTCATCCAGAACCCTGACGGGTCAAAAATGAGCAAGCGGGATGTGGGAGCTCAGTTGGGCAGCTACCCGGAGGAGGGCTTTCTGCCGGAAGCTGTCGTGAACTTCATAGCCCTGCTGGGCTGGAATCCAAAAAATGAGCGCGAGGTCTTCTCCATGCAGGAGCTTATAGACCTCTTCTCCCTGGAACACGTGAACCGCGCTGCGGCCAAGTTCGATATCACCAAGTGCAGGTGGATGAACCAGCAGCATATCCAGCGGCTCTCGCCGGAGGATTTTGTCCAGCGCGCGCTCCCCTTCTGCGCCGCCGCCGGATTGGAAGATACCCCTGCTCTGCGCGAAGCCATCGCGGGGGTACAGGAGAAGGTGCAGCTGCTCTCCGAAGTACCGGCCTGGGTGCGCTGGGTGCAGGGACCGGTGTACGAGCAAGAAGCCATGGAGAAACTCCAGGACAACGCACGGGAGATGCTTGATCTCATTGCCGACGCCTTCCGCAACCTTCCGGAATGGGATGCGCAGGCCGCCTTTTCCCTCATCAAGCCCCTCTGCAAGGAACGCGGTCTAAAAGTCGGCGCCGGCATGTATCCGCTGCGTCTCGCACTCACCGGCAGCCATGTGGGCCCGGGGATGGATGTGCTCCTCTCCGTGCTGGGGAAGGAGGAGACCCTGCGCCGCATGGAGATTTTCCCATGCTGATGTCGTAAGATCCGGTCATTTTCCATATGCGCACGGCAGATTTCGACTACACCCTGCCTCCGGAGCTCATCGCAGATCGTCCCCTGCCGGAGCGCACCGCCTCGCGCATGATGGTGGTGCATCGCGATACGGGGCTCATCGAACACCGGCGCTTTCGCGACCTGCCGAGCTACATCCGCCCCGACGACATGCTCGTGCTCAACGATACCAGGGTCGTGCCCGCCCGTTTTTTCTCAAATGACGGCAGCATTGAACTCGTGCGCGCCGGTATGATGGGCGAGCTCGTCTGGAAATGCCTCGTTCGCCCCGGCCGTAAAATGAAAATCGGACGCAGCGTGCAGATCGGCTCCTCGACGGGCATCGTCGAAAGCATCGACGCAGAAGGCTACCGCTTCATCCGCTGGAATCAGCCGGTGGATGCCGAAACCTTCGGTCGGCTCGCCCTGCCCCACTACATGAACCGCGAGAGCGATCCCGCCGACAGAGAACGTTACCAGACCGTCTACGCCGCACACGAAGGCGCCATCGCCGCCCCAACCGCCGGTCTGCATTTCGACCGGGAGCTGCTCGACTCTCTGCCGCACTGCTTCCTCACCCTGCATGTCGGCGTCGGCACTTTCCGCCCGGTAAAGACGGACCGCGTGGAAGAACACCACATGCACACCGAATCCTTCTACCTCCCGCCATCCACGGCGGATGCCATCAACGCCGCCGGACGTGTGGTCGCCGTGGGCACCACCAGTGTGCGCGTGCTGGAGACTCAGGCCGCACGGCATGGCCTGCCGCTGCAGCCCGGCCGGGGAGAGACGGATATCTTCATCTACCCCGGCTTCCGTTATCAGGTCACCGGCTCGTTGCTCACAAACTTTCACCTGCCGCAGAGCACGCTCATCATGCTCGTGAGCGCCTTCGCAGGACGCGAGCTCATTCTGGAAGCTTACCGCCGCGCCGTAGAAGAGCGCTACCGCTTCTTCTCCTACGGCGACTGCATGCTCATCCTCTGAGCAAAATCAAGCCGGAGGGAAGTGCGGGGTGTTGGGCGTTCCCGATCCTCCGACTCGCTTGCTCAATGCTTCGTCCTTCTCCCGAGTTCTCTCTGCAGTCTTTGAAAATCACTTGCGCGGTGTGGGAGGCGAGGGTATAATGCGCTGCGTTATGAAGAAGTATGCAGAAGAGCTCGTGCGCTACCGAGAGATGGGAATATCTCTTGATTTCTCAAAGATTGATGGATCTGCAGCGCCGGGGGAACGGCTCGCTCCCGCTGTGAAACAGGCTTTTGCCGACATGACCGCCCTGGAAGGCGGCGCCATTTCCAACCCGGATGAAAATCGCATGGTGGGGCATTACTGGCTGCGCAACAGCGCCCTGGCTCCCACTCCCGAGCTCAGGTCGAAGATTGATGACGCGCTGATCGCGTTGAAGGCCTTTGCAGCGGATGTGCTCAGTGGTCGCATCCTTGCCCCGGGTGGGGAGACTTTTACCGACTGCCTCGTCATCGGCATCGGCGGCTCGGCGCTTGGTCCGGAGCTCGTGGCGGATGCCCTGCCGGCCCATGGTCTGCAAATGCACTTTCTGGATAATACGGATCCCGACGGTATGCAACGCGTCCTGACGTCTCTTCCCGTCGCCCGCACGCTCGTAGTCGTGATTTCCAAGAGCGGCGGCACGCCGGAAACGCGCAACGGCATGGTCTGCGCTCAGAGTTTCTTCCGCGCCGCCGGGTTCACGTTCGCTCACCACGCCGTGGCCATCACGGGCGTTGGTTCGCACCTGGACAAAGTTGCGGAAGAGGAGGGATGGATTGCCCGCTTTCCCATGGAAGACTGGGTGGGAGGTCGCACCTCCGAGACTTCGATCGTTGGTTTGCTGCCGGCGGCCCTGCAGGGGGTAGATATCGATGCCCTGCTGCGCGGCGCGGCGGAGATGGATGCTCTGACCCGCAGACCCGATGTTCACTCGAATGCCGCCATGCGACTGGCGCTCGCGTGGTACGCCGCCGGGGACGGTCACGGAAAGAGGGACATGGTCGTACTGCCGTACAAGGACAGCCTCGTGCTCTTCTCCAAATACCTGCAGCAGCTCATCATGGAATCCCTGGGCAAGGAGCTGGATCTGGACGGAAAAGTCGTGAATCAGGGTATTTCGGTATACGGCAATAAGGGATCTACCGACCAGCATGCCTACGTGCAGCAGCTGCGCGACGGGTTGAACAATTTCTTCGTCACCTTCATCGAGGTGCGCCGCTGCGCATCCGATACGGTGGAGGTGGAGCCGGGCTTCACGGCCGGGGATTACCTGCAGGGCTTCCTGAGGGGTACTCGCAAGGCGCTGGCAGAAAGTGGGCGCCCCAGCATCACGATCTCGATCCCTCAGGTGGATGCCTTCTGCCTTGGCGCGCTCATTGCCCTTTTTGAACGCACCGTCGGTTTTTACGCCTCCCTTGTGCATATCAACGCGTACCACCAGCCCGGAGTGCAGGCCGGCAAGAAAGCCGCCGGCGCTTTCCTCAAGCTGCTCGCTCAGGTACACGGCGCCCTCGGGCACGTCGAAGTCACCGCTTCCCAACTTGCGACGGTCCTGCAGACGGATGAGGAGGATACCTACCATGCTCTCGTGCACCTGGCAGAATCCGGTAAGGCGCGGTGGACACCGGCCGATACAGCAGACCGGGATACCTTTTGCGCTGTGCGCTGAGTCGGTCGTTTTCCCCATGATGCAGTGCGCTCTATGATGCTCGGGAGACTTCTTTCACAATTTCTGGGGTTGGGGGTGTGCATTCTCATGCTCGGCGGCGTGTTCTATGGCCTGGAGAAGCTGTATTTCGGACCACGCCGGGCATTGCCCTGCTCGCAGGCGAGTCTGCCGGAAGGGCGAATCTGCCCGCAGGAGCTCGTGGACCACTGGAGGGATGCCCGCAACCCCTCCCACTACAAGGTCGTGTGGGTGGATGCACGCAGTGAGAGTGATTATGAGCTCAATCATCTCCTGGGTCAGGGCAACTGCATTTTTCCCATTCGCCCCGGCGCGAATATGCCGCGCCTGCTGGATGCAGCCATTGAGCGTCTCATCCAGGCAGAGCGGAAAGGCGAGTGCATCGTCGTTTTCTGCACGGCTTCCTGCAGCTCCTCGGAGGAGGTCGCCGAGGAACTGCGCCGCACGGATCTTATTTCCGCCCCGGTGTTTGTGCTGGAAGGCGGTTGGTCCGCCCTCCGGGAAATGCCCTATTTGCAGGATTAACGCGAAGCCCATTTGAAGTGCGGAGTGTTGAGCAAGCGAGTCGGCGCCTCGGGAATCGTGAGGCGAAAGCTGAGCCGGCGGGTCATGGCGTGAGTGATGACCGACCGAAAGATCCGTGGATACGCAGAGCCGTGCCGTTGGCTCAGCTCTTCGAAAAACCTTTCTGACCACCCCCTCCTCCACGCCCCAAAAATTCGGCTCCTCTGAAAGCTCCGCAAATCCGCGCGCAATCGCGCGAACTCAACACTCCGTACCTCAACTAAATTTGTGCGTCGCCCTCGATCAGGCGCAGGGGAATATCTGAGAGGGGATATTCCGGCACCCGGATGAGCTCCACCCCGTACATCTTTGCAATGGCCAGAGCTTCCGATTTTTTGTAGTCCAGCCCGTAGTAGATTGTCTTTACCCCGTGCGCACAAAGCGCCTGCATGCACGAGGTGCAGGGCATCGTGGTGCAGGCTACGATGCGGGCTTCCCCGCGCTTGAAGAGGCTGCACAAGTTAATTTCTGCATGCAGCATGTATTTCTGCCGCTCATCGCGCGAATCCCAGAAATGGGGAGGAGCGGTGAATTTGGGGAAGAGGCCGTTGTATGCCGTGCCGATGACGCGGTTGTCTGCATCTAACGCAGCGGCACCCACCTTGCGGTACGGGTCTTCAGAGCGCAGAGCCGCCACATGCGCCAGCGCCATCACATACTGCGGTATCGTGAGCCGTGCCATTTTTCGCGCCGAATATGGAAGCTTATTCCGGGAGAATCTCATCTTCCACCATCTCCTCCAGGGTCTGGCGCCGACGGATGAGCTGCATCCGCGCGCCGTCCACGAGCACCTCTGCCGCCAGCGGACGCGAGTTGTAGGTAGAAGACATAGAGAAGCCATAGGCGCCTGCGCTCATTTCGGCGAGAAGCTCGCCGGGTCGAACATCCGGCAGGCTGCGGTTTTGCGCCTGGAAGTCGCCGGATTCGCAGATGGGGCCGACGACATCCGCCACGACGGAGTCATTTGCCGCGTGTTCCCGCACAGGCCAGATTTCGTGGTACCCCTCGTAGAGGGCAGGGCGAATGATGTCGTTCATGCCGGCATCGATGATTTTGAAGGTCTTCTTCTCGCCCTTCTTTTCGTAGAGGCAGCGGGTGAGCATGACGGCTGCATTGCCCGACAGCCGCCGCCCCGGCTCCAGAAGAATCCGCAGACCAAGTGGTTTGAGAAGGGGAATGAGCGCCTCGGCATAGCTCTTGAGGGTTATTTGCTCCGGGTGATTCTTCCACCATTCCGGCGAGCCGGAGGCCAGGCATCCGTCGTAGACAACTCCCACGCCGCCGCCGATGCTCCAGAATTCGATGCCGTGGGCAGCCTTGAGTTTCTGCACGAGGGGAGCGAGTTTTTTCACCGCTTTCACAAACGGTTCGGTTTCGGTGATTTGCGAACCAATGTGCATCTGCACCCCACGCAGTTTCAGGTGAGGCATTTCCGCCGCCACAGTCGAGTACAGCGCCTCGATGCGTGAGGCGTCAACGCCGAACTTGTTTTCCTGAGTGCCGGTGGTGATGTACTTGTGTGTGTGTGCATCCACATTCGGGTTCACACGCACGGCCACCGGAGCCACATTGCCCATCTCGGCGGCGAGGCGGTCGATTTCCCGCAGTTCTCCCTCGCTCTCGCAGATGAAGCAGTAGATGCCGCAGGAGAGGGCATAGCGAATCTCCGTCTCGCTTTTCCCGACGCCGGCGTAGGTGCACAGCGCCGGGTTTCCGCCTGCGCGGATGACGCGCCAGAGCTCGCCTCCGGAAACGATGTCAAACCCGACCCCGCGCTGCGCCAGGAGTTTCAGGATGGCGCCGTTGCTGCAGGCTTTGACGGCAAAGGCGATGTGGGCATCGATGGGGGCGAAGGCGAGTTGCAGTTCTTCGAGATCGGAGAGAATGGTGTTTTTGCTGTAAACGAAGGTTGGCGTGCCATAGGCTGCCGCTACTTCCTGCAGGTCGATCTGCTCGCAATGAAGGGATCCGTTTCGGTAGGCAAAGTGATGCATAGGTTCAATGATTCGGTGTTTCTGAGGAAGACGGCGGCGCAGCCGCGGGGTTGTCATCGATGAAGGTGGCCACCCAATGAAGATCTACGGAATTCTCAAGAGCAAGCTTGGTGAGCACGGTAAAGGGAACGGCAAGAAGCATGCCAATGGGACCCCACACCCAGCCCCAGATCAGCACGGAAAAGAGAACCACCGTCGTGGCTATGCCGAATTGTTTGCCGAGGAAGAGTGGCTCGATGCAGTTGCCGATGGCGAAGTTGATCGCCAGATATCCCCCCGTCACGACCAGCATGCTCCCCCAATCCTTCAGCACCAGCGCGAGCAGTATGGGCGGTATTGCCGCCACGATGGAACCGATGGTCGGTATGTAATTGAGCACGCATGCCACAAACCCCCACAGAAAGGCAAAGGGTATCTGCATGGCATGGCAGAGCAACCACGCCAGCAACCCCGTGCTCACACTCGCGAGAGTCTTGATGATAAGGTACTTCTGCATGCCACGAAGGGCGTCGATTATCTTGCCTTTGCCCTGGATGCTGTTGGGAAGGCGCTCAAAGTTGCGGCGGAAGAGGGGCGCTTCGCCGAGAATGAAGGTCATGAGGACGAGGACAAGCGTCGTGATCGACATGAAGGAAAGAACGCGCCCGGTGAGGGATTGGGAGAGGGAGATGAGCTGCTGAGGGTTGATCAGGGAGAGCGGCGAATCCAGCAGAGAATGCGCGTATTCCCCGATGCTCAGCCGGTCCATCCACTGCAGGAACGCGTCGTATTTTTCCCCGACGTGCCGCAGAAAGTCCCCCTGCAGCGTGCTCTTCACATCCGCCGCCAGAAACTTGATCAGGTTGATCAACCCGTAGATGATTCCCATGTCCAGAACCACCGTGCACGTCACTGCCATCCAGTGTGGAAGCCGGATGTAGCGGCGCAGAGCCGCCGTCATGGGATAGCTGATGATGGCCAGGAAGGAAGAGAGAACGATCGGGATGGTGATCTCGCTTGTGTATTTCAACCCGAAGAGCACGACAAAAGCCGCCGCTGCAGTGAGCAAAGCCCGGGCTCCTTCGCCTGCGGCGAGTCCCGATCGCCCCGTGAGCGCTTGTTGCGTTGGGTCCTGCGGTTGCATCGTGGGGATTCTATTCCTTTCCCCCACGCATTTCAAGAAGGAAAACTGCCCTCACTTCAGAATTCGCAGGGCAGAATCCCCCAAAAGAAGCACGTAGTGAATCGGAAATTCGACCTCGCCACCGCCCCGAGGAAACGCGCGCAAGCGCGCTATCCCAATGCTTCGCAACTCGTTTTTCGTGCTTCAGAAATTGATTCTATACCCCGCTGAGGCGTCGAAGGAAGTGTAGCCACTGCGCAGCTCGACAGAGCCATCGACGAACACCGAGCCCCGCTTGCTGACAGGAACCGTGACGCCGGCGCCGACCTCAGCCCCCACGCGCCCGATCTCCGCACCGCGGAGGCGAGCCTTGTAAGCGGCATCCAGGAAGTTAGTAACGACTTCTCCGCGGGTATCTCCGGCATCCACCTTGGCGAGAGCGCGCAGCTCAAAGAGAGCGGAACGATTCACCGCTTTGGTGCCCACGAAGCGCTGGTAGCGGAGACCGGCGCCGAAGGTGACGACCGTCTGCTCCATATCGTCCACATGCAGGGCGGCGGAAGTTCCTCCCTCGTCGAAACCACCGAGCGAAACATGGCGGAACTCCACGTTGAAGACGGATTGCAGCGCCCCGGCGCGCTCCGGATTCCCTCCGTGAGTGTAGCCGAACTCGTAAAGGGCTCCCAGTGCGTAGCCATCCGTATCGCCCTTCGCGGTGTAGGAGCCGCCGGTGAGAGCCACGGTACGCTCACTGTCGAGAGTAGCCATGCCGACGCTCAACACGAGGGTGTGAGACCAGCGCCCGCTCATGCGGCGCAGGAAAGCGCTGAGGTAGTAGGTATCCAGATCGCTGGTCATGCTGTCGGCAGCGCCGGACTTGAGGTCGTTGTACATGGCGCTCAGGGCGAGGCCGACGGTGGTTTTGAAGGAGATATCGGCATCCATACCGACGGTGCCGCCCCAGCCATTGAGGCGGTAGCCGGGCTGGAATCCATCGTCATCCAGCTCATGGTAGCCGCTCTCAGCGTTGATCCACGCGTGCCAGAGGGGCAGGTCATCGGCATCATCCACCAGACCGACCTCCGTGCCCATCGATGCGGTGCGGTTGCGGATAGCGGAGAGCTGGCGGTGCATATCCTGGCCGAACGCCGGAGCCACGCCGACGAAGCTGGAGCCGATAGCGCTCGCCATCAACTTCTCCAGTCCCTTCGCATCAGAGGATATCATGCGCAGGTCGGTATCGTCCGCCAGCCTGGCAAGGTCGGAATTCGGGTCACTGAGATCGCGCTTGATGCGTTCATTCTGTGACGCGGTGACATCCCAGACGGCCTCTGCGCCGGCTCTGGCATTCGGAGAAGCATCGGGCCTCAACTTCTCGAGTATCTTGTTCCGATCGTTGGGAGTGACAACAAGCAGGAGGTCGTTGCCTTCCAACCGCAACTTCGCATCACCCACGTGCCAGAACTTCGCCCCCGAAATCTCCGGAGTAATCTCATTCGTCTCGCCGAGCGCAGAAAGCGTCACGTTGTCCACCGTGCCCAGCCTGTAAGACGATTCTGTCGGAGAGAAGAACGAGGTCGGAGAGAGAATCAGCTTCGCCCCATCCTCCACATTCAGAGTCTGCAACGACACAACAACGTCCGCCGGAGCACCCGCAACGCCCTCCGGAGCATCCGCGCGCAACATCGGAGAGCCTTCGCCTTCCATGGCGAATTTCAGGGTCAGCATAGCGCCGGACTTCAGGGTCAAATTCCCCATCTGCAGCGTCACATTCCGCCCGTCGCCATCCAGCACGTCGAACTCCACCCTGCCACCGGATTCCACATCCATGTTCCATCCGCTGCCGCTGGTTACTCCGACAAATTTCTGGGTGTTCTCGCTTTCGAGAATCGTCATCTTGCCGGTGTATTCGCTGAAATCCGTTCCACTGCTCACGTGGTCCTTCAGCGCCACCCGGATGCCGAACTCCTTATCCCCGCGAACCCTGGCGCCCGCCGCGGAGAGTCCGTAAATCACATCCTGCTCAGCGAGAGCCGCCGACGAGTCATTCATCCAACTCAGCTCCGCGTCGCTGCCGAGAGACAGGTGTACGCCCGTCACACGCGCATCCTGCTCAATTGTGACCCTCCCCTGCGCGAACACCTCTTCCGCGCCGGGTTCCGTTTCTCCGGTCGCATTGCCGATCACCATTCCGCCGCGCACCACAGTTTCCGGCGCCGGAGTTTCGTCATCCTTCGAAACAGCGCCCAGCGTCAGACGCGCCCCGTCCCGGAGGGCGATGTGCTCTGCGCGTCCCTCGGGGGTTGTGCCGGCCTCTTCAGAGTCGATCCGGAGCTCACCCGCCACACTCGTCGAGCCCCCTCGCAGGAGCAGCTGAGCCTCCAGGTTGCGCCGGAACAAGACTCCGTTGCTGCCGAGGTCGTTCTCATTCGCATTCAGTTCCAGCACGCCGCGAACCATCTCCAGCCCCAGCCCCCGGCTGAGGTCGAGTTTCCCCATCATCTTCGAGGTCACAGTGGCGGCTGTCACCGGGTTAAAATTCCCTTCCTCGTCCCGCCGCCCGTGGTCGATACGCAATTTCGCGTTCTCCACCAGCAGCTTACCGCGGTAGACGCTCTGCTCCTTACTCTCCCAATTCTGCAGGGTCACGATGTCGTTCTGCTCGTCGCCCTTCACGGAAAGAGTCACGCGGGAATCATTGCCGAACACGTTATGCATCACCAGCCCGGTTTCCCCGAATGCATGCACCGGGCGCTGCTCTCCGGTGAGGTCAATCGTGGTGTCATGGTCGATCTCGATCGCCCCGTAGTACGCCACATCGAAGTAGATGTTGTCATCCTCGTTCCGCTTCTTCCAGTCCGTGCCGACGTGCCCTCCGTTATCCTCGGAGCTGACGTATACCCTGTCCGGATCCACATCCGGCAGAATTTCCTTCACCGTGATCGTTCCCCTGCTCTTGTCAAAGGTAATCTTGTACCCCGCCTCGTCGGCGATCCTGACGTTCCAGAGTCCCTCCTCCTCGACGTCAAACAACTGGTACGTCCTTTCATGCTCATCGTCGCTGGCCACCTCAAATAGGAAATTCTCCAGGAGATGCACCACCAGATTTCCCTCTCCCTTCCAGCCGTCTGCCTTCAGCTTCAGCCCGTCAGTCGTGTTCTGCAATGCGGCAAACGTGAGATCGGATCGCCCGCTGAGACTCACCATCCCCAACCCCAACACCTTCTCCTCCTCCGTCTCCCACGGCATCTGATTGATCGCCAACGCCGCCCCGTTATTCAGGGTCAGAGTCTTCAAACTGCCGATCCAGCCCCCGATCGTCAGCTTCCCATCCTCCATCACCTCGAGACTGCCGCCGTCGGCGTTCATGCGACCGATGCTCAGTTCCCCTCCCGTCTTCAGGGAACCGCCGGCTTCAAGAGAGGTCTCCCCGAACACGTTCCCGCCGGCGTTCAGGGTCACATTCCCCTCCACTTCCAGCTCCGCCGCCGCCAGCGCAGCGTTAGATGTCAGAGCAGCTCCCCTTTCGACGCTCACATCACCACTCACCTCCAGCGTGCCGGCAGACGCCAGCTTCCCGCCCTGCCGCACACTCACATCGCCGTTCACCACGGCATCGGCGAGGGAGGCTTCTCCCTGCACCGCCAGGTCCTCACCCACGGTGAGCCCCTTCTCCGCGGTGAATTTTCCTCCTGCCTGCACCGTGATATTTTTCTCCACCGTGCTGTACGTGCCGAAGGACACCACGCCACGGTTTTTCACCGTCAGGCTTCCTCCCACCGTGGCCGTGCCGATCACGGTCAGCGTCGTCGTTTCCCCTTCCTCCGCAGAGTCGCTCCCCACCAGCAGATCGGTCGTCGTCCCTTCCCCGTAGAGGATTTTCTCGAGCGTCAGCGTGGAATTGCCGGAGAAAGTGTAGCTCTTCGCAGACCCCTCGATGAACAGGTCCTCCGCCTCCAGCTCGGGATCCACCAGGTTGACGTCGTACTCGCCATCCCCGGCCGTGAAATGCACCTCATGCACGGTCAACCCATTGTCCCACATGATCCCCCGCTGCGTCTCCCCATCTGTCCACGGGGCCGTGTCTCCGCCCCATTGGAGCGAACCGCCTTCCCCGTCCCAGTAGCGGGCCCGCGTCCGCTCGACGACCACGCAGCCGTCTTCGCGGAGGGAGAACCTGGCGCCCTTCTCCCTCAGTATCTCCGGGGATGCCGCCTCCAGATTCAAATGCGCTTTCAATGTCTTGAAATCGCTCTCATTCATCTTGCTGAACAGCAGATACGTCCATCCATCCGTCACCTTGTCAACCGCCTCTGCATCCGCCACCGCAAACCACAGCGTCAGATCCCCACGCCCGATCTCCACCTTGTCGCCCAGTCGGATCTTCACCCCGCTCTTAGCCTCGGCCCCCGTCATGGTCA
This sequence comes from uncultured Akkermansia sp., assembly GCA_947631435.1. Lineage (GTDB taxonomy): Bacteria > Verrucomicrobiota > Verrucomicrobiia > Verrucomicrobiales > Akkermansiaceae > Akkermansia. The sequence goes on along the minus strand of CANRLM010000001.1, from coordinate 101,809 downwards.
ACGTCAGATCCCCTCGGTAGATGCCGGCGTTGAGCCCCAGCGTCCCCCCGGATATCTCCCCATCCCGCGTGAAGGTCACCTCCCCGCTTTCCTCTTCTTTGCTGCCGCCTATGATCATCTCCTGCCCTCTGAGGACACTCAGCCCAAACTTCCACTTCGCTCCCGGTTTCAAAAAGACGCTCCCGGTATCCGTGCCGGGCACCAATCCCACGACTCCGAGCTCGCCCTTATCCCCCTGCAGAGTGACGCGCGACGTGTTCCCGATCTCCACACGCGTCCTCGGGGTCCAGGTGCCATCCATCACAAGCTCGTTGCTCTTCTCCAGCGTGATCCTGCCCGAGAAGTTCTTCCCGTCTTTGATCGTGACGGCGCCCGCCCCCTCCGTGTCGATGATCAGATGACCCTCGCCGTCCCCCGCTGCCAGCGTCCCGATCGTGGTCGGAACCCCGAGCTCAGCCTCGGCTCCCTCGAGAAGAGAGAATGTCTCAGTCACGATCGACCCGCCCTCATCGTAAGGAGTAAAGGCGTACGACGCTCCCCTCACGGTGACGCTCGTCGGCTCCACCCTGCCGTCCACCGGCACTGTGATGGTCCCGCTCTGCCCCTCAATCGCGGCAAATGTCACATGGTCCTCCTCAACAAAGATATCGTCGCTCGGCTTCTGATTGGTCCACCTCGTTGCCCCACGGGTCTTCCAGACGGCGTCCTCGCCGCCCTGCCAGAGCAACTCCGCCTTCTCATTGCGAGCCAGGCACACCACACCATCGCTCGAAATGACCAGGTGCAGAGAGGGATCCAGCGTCACTCCATCCTGTCCTATCAATCGGAGCTGCTTCACGAGATCCTGCCGAACCTCTTCATCCTGGATGGCTCCGCCGAAAATTTGCACGCCCAGCCCATCGTTCAACCTCAGCTGATCCGCCACAGTCGTACCATCATTCTCAAAATTGACCAGAATATCAATCGTCAGGTCGCCGAGAGCCTCCGGAACGTTCATCCCCTCCCCGAGCAGCAGGCGCTTGCCCCATCCTGCCTCCGTACGCGCGTCCAGCTCCAGCTCCCCGCTGTAACTCCCCTCGCTGCCCAGCACCAGGTTGATGCCATCGCCGAGCGCGACTGCCCCGCCACCCGTCTTGCCGGCAAAGGTCAGAACCCCGCTGCCGGTCAGGGCGAGTTCCCTTTCCCCGCTGCCGGATCTGGAGAATGAATACACCGTGCCGCCGGTGCCGTTCAGCGTGGTTTGCGCCCCGGCAAGTTCAATCGCTGTCGCCGCTCCCTCGTTCAGGGTGAAGGTCAGCCCCTCCCCTATCCTCACTGTCCCATCGAAGACAGAGTTCAGCGTCAATCCCCCGGCCTGAAGATCGATCTCCGCATCCTCGCCCGCCGTGATGTCGCCGCTGATGGTCAGCATGCCATCCCCTGTCTTACGGATGCTGCCGTTGTTCTGCTCAGCATCGCTTCCCTCCATGATGAGATTGCCGGACAGGGTGATCGCGGCCAGAGCTTCTATGCCCACGGCGCTGTCCCCCTTCAGGGTGGTATCGCAGCCCAGCGTAAAGGCATAGTTACCCGCTGCATTCCAGTTCGTCAGGGACACATGGTCGTCCGCACCGTAAAATTCCAGAGCAGAAATGTACACCATCGGAGCAGGAGCGCCTACCCTGATTCTGCTCTGTTCATCGACCACTAATTTGTCGAAGGCGGTAAATACCCGCCGATAGGCGCCGGCCCCGATCTCCAGGACAGTATCTTCCAGCTTCAGGACATCCACCCTTCTGGAGGTCGCATCTTGATTCCCGGTGCCGTCGAGGATGTTGCCCAAAAGATTCATCATGGCGGTACTAACCCCATCCTCCTGAATACTCTTCATCACCAAGACCCCGTGCCCCCGTTTCTCCGCCGTCGCGCCACCGTTGATCTTCCCGGTGATGAGCGATGCGGTTACCGCGCCTTTCACTCCCTCGCTTGTGGTGCCGTCCACCACAAACGTGCTTCCCTCATCCAGCGAGATGCCGCCGCCGAAAGCGCCTGCCACATTTTGCTCTTCTGTTTCTCCTTTCTCAACACGTACCACCACCTTGCTGCCTTTCACGTTGATCCCCCGGGCAGCCGAAACGCCTTCCCTGAACTCCACCTCACCGCCGGTGATAGTCTGGGTGGCCTCGCCGGAGAGCTGAACCGATGTGTTGAACACGACCTTGCTGGTCAACTCTTCGCCGCCGGAGGTGTACGTGCCCGCCAGGACCAGGTCGCCCCAGAAGTCGACGGTTGTACCTTCCGCATCGCCGCTGTTGAAAGTATAGAATGCGCCGTTCAGGACATCCCTTCCGGCCTGGAAGCCATTCTCCCTGCCCACGTAAAAGTCCCGTGCGTGCACAGCTCCGGATACGATAACGGTCTTCGTGGCGCCTCCCTGCCCCTGCGCCGTGAAGACGACATCGGAATCGGAGACAAAAACGACGTTTCCTGACCCATTGTTCCACACCTGCTGACCGCCCGTCTCGACCCACGTTCCGTTGTTCCCTCCATTCCACGTGAGTTCGGCCTGCTGCACGAAGGAGACACGTCCGTTCGCATCCACCGTACACCGCAGATTACGGTTCGTCGCATCGGTGCGCAGGTGCTTCGCGAGGGCGGTTCTCAATGCCTCCGAAAGATTGATTCCCTCCCCGGTGAACAACTGGTAACCACCCCAGCCAACGCCCGCGTTCGTCAGACCGGTGAGGGTGATCTTCATACTGCCGAGTCTCGTGTCCGTCCAATTCGTGCTGCTCAGCTTTGCGCCGTTCTCACCCGTGCCGATCTGCAGTTCACCCGCACAAGCAACGGCACCGGTCAGCGACAAGGTGATGCCGTCCCCAACCGCAACTGCTCCGCCATTCTCCCCGGCAAAGGTCAGAGTACCGCTCCCGGCCAGGGTGAGTGTGCTGCTCCCTTCGCCGGCTTTGGAAATCGAATGCACCGTGCCGCCGGTGCCGTTCAGCGTGGCGCTCCCACCGGCGAGTTCAAGCCCCGTCTCTCCCCCCGCGTTCAAAGTCATGGTCAACCCTTCTCCTACCCTGACCTTCCCGGCAAAGATCGAGCCCAGCGTCAACCCTCCCGCCTGCAGGTCTATCGTCGTTCCCGACTCCGCCGTGATGGTGCCGGTGATGGTCAGCCGACCGGGCCCCGTCTTACGCAAGGTGACCGAGGGGTCCATCGTGACGGCGCCGGCTAAGGTGACGTTGTTGTTCGCACCAGCGGTTTCAATCTGCACAACACCGTTCCTGACTCCTTCGTCCCCCACGATCGTAACCGCATTCCTGATCGTAGCGTTATTGAGGTTCTCGAACACCTGCAGCGCCGATGTGATGTCATCCTGCGAACCCCCAACCTCCGTGGCGTGCAGTTCCAGCGCCGGAGAATTAACGCCACTCAGCGCACTATCTACCCCAAGCCAGAACATACTCCCACTCTCCACCACGATCTTCCCCACTTTTGCAAGAACACCCTGGTTAGCCGAGGTGTAAGTCGACAAGGTCGAGTTGCGCAGCACGAGGGCGCCGATCTTCCCGCTGTTCGGCAGGATCTTGTTATTGAGGAAGTTTAAAAGAGCCTGGGCTATGGTGGAGCCATTCGGAGTGGTCTTCCAATACCCGTCGATATTCGCCAGCACGAGAGAGCCGGTCCATGTGTCGCCGGATTGCTCTCCTGTGACCTTGTTCGCAAGATTCCAGGTGTTGGCGTAGTTGTTGTCAACCGTTCCCCGTGTGGTAGTCCCGCCTTCGCCCGCTACCCCCAGGTCCAGCGTCAGGGTGGCTCCTTTCCCCAGCACAATCCCCTTCTTGAGATTTTTCTGCGACTCCCTGTCGCTCACGACGACCGTGACGCCTTCGCCAATCTTCAACCCTGTTCCGCTGAATCCGCCGCCGGCAAACTCTACCGTGCCCGCGCCCGTAACGTTGACATCAGATCCCGTGAAAGTCACCGGCACGTTGAAAGTCGCGCTGGTCTCCATACCGGCAGCCCCATGCGTACCCGCCAGAACGATGTTGCCGAAGATGTCGACCGACGAGCCCGTTCCCTCGACTCCGTTGAAGGTGTAAGACGCGCCGTTCCGGACGTCCCCCTCATCCTCCGCGCCGACATAGACATCGCGGGCGTGCACAACTCCGGAAACGGAGACATGCGGCGCAGAAGCTCCTTCCAGCCTCGGGAAGATGACGTCCGCATTGCTCCTGTAGGCGGCATCTTCCGCCGTCTCCCGATCGGTCCACACGTTTCCTCCGTCGCTCTCCTTCCATTGCGCGCCCTCTTCCCCCTTCCAGGAGAGTGCGATGACCTCCTTCGTCAGGAAAACGTGGCCTTTTTCATCCGTCTTCAGACGGTAATCGTGATCTTCATAATCCGAGTTCAGACTCCTCTCCAGGGCCGCCATCTGGCTCTCGCTCAGCTGATACCCATCCGGCAGCTCGAAGAGGTCGTAGCCTTTCCAGTCTTCAGGAATCTCCCCGCTCAGCCCGGTAAGGGTTATCAGAACGCCGATTCCCGTCAATTCTTCGCCCACCTTCAGCCTCACGCTGCCATTTGCAGTCGCCCCCTCACCCGCCACCGCGATGCCCAGCTCACCCGTATAAGTATCGCTGTTCCCCAGCGCCAGGGTCATGCCCTCTGAGAGCTCGACAGCTCCGCCATCCTCCCCCTCAAAGGTGAGGGCGCCAGCGCCGGTCAGAGTCAGTTCGGTTGAGGTCACCCCCTCCTTCAGGGAAAGTGAACGCACGGTGCCTCCGGCGGCGTTCACCGTGGCAGTCGCTCCGCCGAGTTCAATCTTCGCCGCTCCACCCGTTCCCAGAGTCAGGGCCGCCGCGTTCTGCAGGCTCACCGTGCCGCCAAAAGCTGAAGACAGGCTCAAAGTCCCTTTCTGCACGTCAAACTTCGAATCCGCATCAGCATTAATAGCGCCACTCACAACGAGAACTCCCATCCCCGTCTTCCTCACCGTCTTGCCCGCCATGCTCATCCCCCCGGAAAGAGTCAGTGTGGTATTCCCGTCGTTGCTCGCATCACCGCCGGATTTGATAACGAAGGCGCTCTCTCCTTCCCCCGACAACGTGACTTGTTTGCTGACAGTCATGTTGTGCACCGCTCCGTCGTCCCAGTCATGGGTCGAAAGAGTGCTGCCGTTCTCCATGCTGATCGTCGGGGAATAGTTCTTATTGAAAGCGCTCGTGTCCTGAATGGTGAGGGTGCTCCCCTCTCCGATCGTGATAGCCCCGATGGAGGTGAGAACGGAGGTCATGGTCGCTGTTTCCACGGACACACTCGACGCTTCCAACCTCAACCCTTCGATGATCTTGTAGGCTGTTGCACCGGTTCCGGCGTCGCACAACAAATTGACCAGGAAAGCCTCTGCGGATTCGCCGCCGATGTCTACGCCCCTCAGCACCAGAGTCCCGTAACCGCGATTTCCTGGAGCTGCACCGCTGTTGATTTTGCCGCGACTGATGGTCTCTCCGTCCACCGAGTTCGTCTTCCCTCCCTCGACGGTTGTGCCGTCAATCACCAGCTCCGCGTTCGAAGCCAGGGTGAAACCGTCGCCAAAATCATACGTGCCATGCCCGGAAGTCACATCCACCACCACCGCACCCGTCGCTGCCACGGTCAGCCCCCCCCTGAAGTCTACGCTCATTCCCTCACCGGGGGAGAAGGTCACTGTGGTGTTGCCTGCCACAGTCACGCGATCGTTGCCGGCTTTGACATTTCCCTGAAACTCCACCTCGCCGCCCCCGATGGTCTGCCCCCAGCCGGAGAGGGTGACGTCGGTGTTGAAAACGGCCTTGCTGGGCGATGCCTCGTCGCCGTATGTCCCGGCAAAGATCATGTCACCCCAGAAATCGACCTTTGCAGCGCCGCCGGCAGAGGGATTGAAGGTGTAAAACACGCCGTTCTGAACCTCTACCTCTTCCCCTCCAGCATTCTCAGCAACACCATTCTCCGCGCCAAAGAAAATATCCCGCACGCTCACGGACCCCGACACGGTGACGGTCTGGGTCGCGTTCCCGTCCAGAGCCGTGAAGAGGACGTCGGACTCCGCGGCAAAAGCGACAGGCTGCGCATCCTCTCCGCTGCTCCACACTTCCCCGCCGCCGCTGGTCGTCCACGTCGCTCCCGCCCCGCCATTCCAGGTGAGCGCGGAAACCTCCACCAGGGTAATCGCGCCATCCGCAGCCAGTTTTAATCGGTATCTCCGGAGCGCATCCGACTTCAGGTTCCTCTCCAGGGCCGTCCGCAGTTCTTCATTGAGATTGAGGGGAGACGTATCCCCGGCCGAGGCGAAGAGCTCGTAGCCCTCCCAGCTTTCGGGCGTCGCCTCGCTCAGCCCGGCAAGATCTATTCTCAGGGTATTGAGACCCGTCAGTCCCTCGCCCACCTTCAGCTTGACGCTGCCATTTTCGGTCGCTCCCTCGCCCTCCACTGCGATGCTCAACTCGCCCGCATAGGCGACGCCGCCTCCCAGCACCAGAGAAGTGCCCGCTGCGAGCTCGACGGCTGAGCCATCCTCCTTCGCAAAGGTCAGAGCGCCCTCGCCGGCCAGGGTAAGCTCACCCGCGGCTTCCCCGTCCTTCAGGGAAAGTGAACGCACAGTGCCCCCGGCAGCGTTCAGCGTGGACGTCGCTCCGTTAGCTCCGTTGTTCAGCTCGACATTCGCCGCCACCCCCGTATTCAGGGTCAGGGTCGCCCCGTTCCGCAGACTCAACGTGCCGTCAAAAGCCGAAAGCAACGATAAAGTCCCTTCCTGAATATCAAACTTCGAATTCTCATCAGCATGAATGGTACCACCCAGAGCAAGAACGCCCATCCCCGTCTTTTTCACCGTCTTGCCCTCCATGTCCATCTCCCCGGTGAGAGTCAGCGTGGTACTCTTGTCGTCAGCCGCATCACCGCCGGATTTGATGAACGCAGAACTCCCGTTTTCCCCCGACAACGTGATCCGGGCGGAGACTTCCACCTGATGATTCTTCCCGTCATTCCAGTCATAGGTCGCAAGAGTGCCGTCGTTCTCCAGGCTGATCGTCGGAGCCTGCTCCTGATTGAAAGGCCCCGGTGCCGGCGCAGGAGGTTCCTGGACGGGGGAATCCTGATCGGAAGAAGCCTGCACAAGAGGTTCCTGCTCCTGGGGTTCCTCCATCTGGATAATGAGAGAGCCCCCCGCTCCGATCGCAACACTCCCGGTGGAGGTGAAGCCGGCCGTCGTTTCCGCGTCCCCCACAGTCACACTCGCCGCCTCCACCCTCAACTCATCGATGACCTTGAAGGCGCTGGGAGAACTCGACGCCTCGCACAACAGATCTGACAGAAGAGCCTTCGTCCCCTCTGCAGTGAGGTCCACGTTCCTCAGCGTCAGGGTCCCGTGCCCGGGAGCGCTCGCAGTCGCACTACCATTGATCTTGCCGGAGTCGGCGCTGAAGAGACCGCTCTCCACGGTCGTCTTTCCTCCCTCGGCGGTTGTGCCGTCGATCACCAGCTCCGAGCCCTCTACCAGAGAAAATCCCCCGGCAAACGTGAAGGTATCCGTGATATCAGCGCCATCTTCGGAGGTTTCGTACTTTGCCGAAGTCGCATCCACCACCGCCGCGCCACCCTCTGCCACGATAACCCCTGTCGTGAGGTTCACTCTCTTCCCCTCCCCTGGAGAGAACACCACTCTGGCGTCGCCTGCCACGACCACCGAATCGGTGGAAGCTTTAACATCCCCCCCGAATTCCACCTCGCCGCCCTTGATGGTCTGCCCCCAGCCGGAGAAAATGATGTCGGTGTTGAAAACAGCCTTGCTGGGCGATGCCTCGTCGCCATACGTCCCCGCAAGAATGATGTCTCCCCAGAAATCGACAGTTGCTCCTTCCTCTCCATTGTGGGGATTGAAGGTGTAGAATACGCCGTTCTGAACCCCATTCCCGCTATCCGCCTGCCCCACGAAGATACTCCGCACACTCACACGCCCGGACACAGGGACGTCCTGCTTCGAGACACCTGAAATCGTCTCGAACGTGACGTCGGATTCAGTCACAAATGGCACGGTTTGCTGCGTTCCATCAACCTCCTTTTCCCACACATCACTTCCTCCGTCGGCCTTCCACACCGCTCCGGCGCCACCTTGCCATGTGAGGCCCATCTCCTGGAACGTTATTACACCACTGGCGTTGATAGAGCACCGCAGACTCGGATCCGTCCCGTCAGTACTGAAGCGTCGGTTGAGGCTTGCCTGCGCCTCCTCAGTGAGGTTTACGTTGTCCCCGGTGATAAGCTGGTAACTCCAGTTCTCCTCTACATCGCCCAGCCCGGTGATGGTGATCCTCAGGCTGCCCAGCGCGTTCCACTCGCTGTCTTTCCCCAGATGTCCCCCGACACTTTCTCCTCCCCCCCCTATCTGGATTCTTAACTCGCCCCCGTAGGTGAAGCCCGCTCCCAGCGTCAGAGTGCCGCCTGCCAGCGTCGTCTCGCGGAAGGTAAACGGTCTGCTTTCTCCCGTGCCGGAGATGGTCAAGTTACCCCCGGTAGTGGATCCTTCCGTCGCCCTGATTGAACTGATTGAAAGAGATGCATCAGCATTCTGCAAGACGATGGAGGCCGTCTTGCTATCCCCAATCTCCAGCGCTGATAGTGTGGCGGCCCCTCCCAGCGTCAGGGTGCTGCTCCCCATCTCAAGGGTCCCGGCAGGATTATCTCCCTCCGTGACGATTCCCCCAAAGATCACCTCAACATCATCGCCCAAAACTGCCTTAGCCCCGCCACCCCCGAGTTTGAGGAGCCTCGCGCTCACAGTCCCTCTTCCTTCTCCTTCCCCGAATTTCTGAATTGTCAGCGTCTTATTGTCTGCTACATTGAGAGCATACCCTTGGCCACTCGACCCCCAACTGAGAGTTTTTCCCCTTGCTACCTCAAAAGTGGTATTCGAGTTAACATTCACGTCCTTACTGTAGCTACCACAACCAAAGGTCATGTTTGACCCAATCGTGAAGCGTACATCAACATCTGCCGCTCCACTCTCCAGGATGATCGTTCGGTCAGAATTAGAATCTCCACTAATAGTGTAAGTAACGCCTTCGTGAGCTTCCACGATGAGCCCACCGAGCAAGAACGGACCAAACATGTAAGTGTAGGTCTTGTCCTCTATATCACCGAAGTTCTCTTTTCCTAGTCTCAGGGTGTGACCGTAGGTTGAGCCGTTCACGCCGCGATCGACATTGGTGAACGTGTTCAGCCAGTATTCCTGATTGCCTTCTTCAACATGATTGCCATCAGTATTAATGTAGGAGCGGGTCCTGCCCCCAAAACTTTCCTCCTGTGCACCGGTCGTGCCTTCTTCGTGAAAGGTCGACTCATGAAATTGACCACTACTAGCACGCCGGATATCAATGATGTAGCCGGCGTAGTTCCTCTCTCCGTCCCCAGAGGTGTGAGTGGAAGCGGTCCCCCTCGCTTCCGCCCGTTGCTGAGCGAGTGCGAGAGCCGCCAGGGCGCCGGCACTGAGGGAGGCCGAAGAGAGGGTGGAAGGCAGGACAACAGCCAGAGCAGCAAGGCAGGACAAGAGAGCCTTGCGAAGACCCGAAGGAAGATGCAATCTCATAAACGTTGAGGAGATAAAGAGACAGAAAACCCTGGGCGACGCGCATCGCCCTGATCCTTTCCCTGCATTTTACCATGATTTCCCCGCAGGAAAAGAAAAAAATACCCAACAAGACAATTTTGGAAGGACGGAGGACGAAGGATCGGGCCGACGTGCTCGCGCGCGGGTTTGCGAATCTTCAGCTTAGCCGAATTTCTGAGGCGTGGCGGAGGGGTGGTTAGAAAGGTCTGCGAAAAGCCGAGCCGGGGGTACAGCTCGGCGTATTCACAAAACCTTTCCGGCTGATCACCATTCCTTCGGCCGCCTCAGCTCCCGCTTCGCAGTTCCCGCGCCTCCGACTCGCCGGCTCAGCACTTCATCATTCTGCTAAAAATTGATTTTATAACCCGCTGAGGCGTCGAAGGAAGTGTAGCCACTGCGCAGCTCGACAGAGCCATCGACGAACACCGAGCCCCACCTGCCGAGAGGAACCGTGACACCGGCGCCGACCTCAGCCCCCACGCGCCCGATCTCCGCACCGCGGAGATTTGTCCTGTAGAGGCCATCGAGGAAGCTGGTGGCGGCTTCTCCGCGAGTATCTCCGGCATCCACCTTGGCGAGAGCGCGCAGCTCAAAGAGAGCGGAACGATTCACCGCTTTGGTGCCCACGAAGCGCTGGTAGCGGAAACCGGCGCCGAAGGTGACGACCGTCTGCTCCATATCGTCCACGTGCAGGGCGGCGGCTGTCCCTTCCTCATCAAAGCCATCGAGCGAAACATGGCGGAACTCCACGTTGGCGACGGATTGCAGCGCCCCGGTGCGCTCCGGATCTCCTCCGTGAGTGTAGCCGATCTCGTAAAGGGCGCCCAGTGTGTAGCCATCCGTATCGCCCTTCGCGGTGTAGGAGCCGCCGGTGAGGGCCACGGTACGCTCGCTGTCGAGGGAAGCCATGCCGATGCTCAGCACGAGGGTGTGAGACCAGCGCCCGCTCACATGGCGTTCAAAGAAGCTGAGGTAGCAGGTATCCAGATCGCTGGTCATGCTGTCGGCAGCGCCGGACTTGAGGTCGTTGTACATGGCGCTCAGGGCGAGGCCGACGGTGGTGAAGCGGGAGACATCGGCGCCCACGCCGACGGTGCCGCCCCAGCCATTGAGACGGTAGCCGGGCCGGAGTCCATCGTCATCCAACTCATGGTAGCCGCTCTCGGCGTTGATCCACGCGTGCCAGAGGGTCGCGTCGTCAGCGACGGGTGCCGAACCGATGCCTGCGCCCGAGGAAACGGCGCGGTTGCGGATCGCGGAGAGCTGGCGGTGCATATCCTGGCCGAGCGCCGGAGCCACGCCGACGAGGCTGGCGCCCACGGCGCTCGCCATCTGCTTCTCCAGTCCCTTCAGATCGCCGACTCCCCTGCGCAACTCGGCATCATTCGCCAGCTTCGCGATGTCGGAATTCGGATCGGCGAGCTGTTCCATGACGCGTGCGTTATCCGTCATGCCGGTGAGCTCCCAGAGGGCCTCTGCGCCATCCCTGGCATTTTGCGGAGCATCGGGCCCCATGGCCTCGAGAAGCTTGTTGTGACCATCCAGCACGATCTTCAGCAGCAGCTCATTGCCCTCCAGGCACACCTCGGCCTGGCCCACGCGCCAGAAGGCCGATCCCAGAAGCTCCGGCGTGATGGAGCCCGACTCGATCCGGGACTGCATCGCATCGCCCACCGTGCCCAGCACGTACGATTCCTCCGTCGGCGGAATGATGCCTTCCGAGCAGAGCACCAGGCGCGCGCCTTCCCCGGCCACGAAGGAGTGGAACGACATGTTCGGCTGGGAATTCGCACGCAGCATCGTGGGACCATCCAGCGTGAACTGCAGGGTCAGCGTGGCGCCGGAGTTGAGGGTCACATCCCCCATCGCCCACGCCGCGTTTCTCCCCTCCTCATCCAGCAGGTCAAACACGACCCGCCCGCCTTCTTCCACCTCCATATCCCACGCCGAGTTGCCACGCACCCCGGTAAACACCTGATTGTACTCGCTCTTGCGCACCGTCATCTTGCCGGTGTAAGCGCTGAAGTCCGTCCCCGTGCACAAGTGATCCGTCACGCCGGAGGACCACTCCGTCACACGGATGGCTATATCCTTGTCCCCGGAGAGAGCGCCGCCGACGGCGATGAGACCCAGGACCTCGTCCTTACCCTGATCCGCCGCCGCACCGGCATTCCAATTCACCGCCGCATCGTTTGCAAACTTGAGGTGCACGCCGGTCAGGCGGGCGCTCCCCGCAATATCGACCTTCCCCTGCATGAAGACTGTCTCCGGGAGAATTTCTGAATTTTCGGAGGCATCGGTTTCCCCTGCGTCATCGCCGGCGGCGGTCTCCGCCCCCGTGGAAACACGGCCGATCACCACGTTGTCGCCGATGATGGTCTCCGACTCCGAATCCCTGCCGAGCGAGAGAGTCGCCCCTTCCCGAAGGAGGATGTGCTCCTGCCGCGCGGCGGGTTTCTCCTCCTCCTCCCCTGCCGGAGCCTCGTCCGTCGCAGCCGCCGTCATGAGATCATTGTTCGCGGCAGCAGCTGTGATCTCACCGGACATGTACGAGACGCCGCCGCTCAAAATCAGCTGGGAATCCAGTCCATTCGTGAACGCGACCCCGGCGGACCCGAAATCATTTTCTGCCCCACTCAGCTCCAGCACGCCGAGAACCATCTCCAACCCCTGCCCCTGGCTGAGGTCGAGTTTCCCCGTCATGTTTGCCGTCACATTGGCAGCGGTCTCACGGTTGAAGTTGCCATCATTATCCCGCTTGCCATGGTCGATACGAAGTTTGGCGTCTTTCACCACGAGATTGCCGCGGTAGACGACGGTGTTGTCTGTCTTCTCATCCTCCCAATCCCGGATGGTGACGATATCATTGCCCTCGCTGCCCACCACGGAGAGTGTCGTCTCCGCATCACCGCCGTAGAGGTTATGCATCACCAGACCAATTTCGCCGAAGACGTTGTCCGGGCGTTTCTCTCCGGTGATATCGATCGTCGTATTCTTGTTGATCTTGATTGCCCCGTAAGACGACACATCGTAGTAGAGGTTCTCATCCCTTTGCTTTTGCCAGGTCGAGCCATCGCCCCCGTTGTCTTCCGAGCTGATGTAGGTCTGCTCATCATCCACAGAAGGCCTCTTCTCCAGCACGGTGAGTACCCCCGTCTCCCAGTCCATCTCCATGATGTAGCCCAGCTCAGAGGCTATTTCCACCCCCGCGATGCCCTCGCCCGCGCAATCCCGAACGTCAAACAAGGTGTACTGGTACGCGTGCACGGCGTCGTGAGCAATGCTGTTCAGGAACTCTTCGAGCAGATGCACCGTCAGCGTCCCTTCCCCGGCCGTCCTGTCCACCTTCAGCATGCCGCCGTCGTCGACGCTCTTCAGTCCATCGAGCATGAGGTCAGAATCCCCATTGTGAGTCAGCGTGCCGAATCCCAGTATGCCGACTGAACCGGTCACCGTCACCGAGGTCCCCTTATTCAGCGTCAGCGAGCTCAGCGCCCCATCCCACGCTCCGGCTGTCAATCTCCCGCCCTCCGAAATCACCAGGTTGCCGCCGTTTGCCTCCACTCCCCCGCCGATGTCCAGTGTCTTTGCCACCGCCACCCGGGCGTTCCGACCGAAGCTCGCATCCCCGCGCACCAGGCAGGCCTCCTGCAGGCTTACCACCCCGCCCTGCACATCCAGCGTCTGAGTCGTCAGCGTGCCGGATACCGTCAGATTTGCCGGGCTGTTCCCGCCGACGTGCCCCACCGTCACAACGCCGCCCACCACGGAATCGCCGAGCTCAGCTGTGCCCTGCACGGCCAGCGTTCCCTGCACCTCAAGACCCTTCCCGGCTGTCAATTTCCCGCCGTCCTGCACCACCACGTCGCGGGCAGAGCTGGCGGTGCCGACGGATAGCGTGGCTCCTCCCCTCACCGTCAGACTCCCCCGCACTCGAGCCTGCCCCTCCACGGTAACCTCGTTGCCGATCGACAGGTCGGTATTCTCGCCGGAGTCGAGTCCCTTCTTGATCCTGAGCGAATAAGCCCCGGAGAATGCGTAGCTCTGCGTCTCCGTCGCTCCGGCGATGCTCAGCTGGTCGGCCACGATATCTTCGGCCAGCACGACACTGTGCTCGCCGCCCGTAGCCGTGAAGTGCACGTCCATGTAATCCCTGTCCTGCCAGACGTCTGCGCTCTCCCAGGAAAACGGCCCGTCTCCCTCTCTATCGGTCCACGGGGAGGAATCTCCGCCCCAGGTCATGGAGTCGCCTTCTCCGTTCCAGTAGCGCTCGCCCAGTCGCTTCACAACGAGGAAGCCATCATCCTCCATGGTAAACGCGCAGCCCCTCTTGCGCAATTCCTCATTGGGCAGCACCACCACGCGCGCTGCCAGATCAGGCGTCAATCCTGTGAACAGTTGGTACTTCCACCCATCTATCAGCTTCCCGGGATCCGCCGCTTCCATCACGATGTCCAGGTTCACGCCGTCCCTGCCGATTTCCACCCCCTCGCCGAACAGAATCTGCGCGCCTCCCTTCGTCGCAACATCAACCCCCAGCATCAGGGACAGCGAACCGCCATAGGTGCCTCCCTCCAGTTGCAACTTGCCCCCGGATACCGCACGGTCACGATCTCCCGACGCCGCGAAGGTCACATTCGAAGTCGAGTAGCCATGGAGCGTCAGCGTCTGCCCCTCGACAATGCCCAGGTCGCCGAAGGTCCAGTTCGCCCCGGAAGCCAGGTCGACAACCCCGCTTGCCACGCCCTTCCCGAGCTGAACACTCCGGAGTACGCCGGCATTGCCGTCCACGCTGCGCAGGGTCACATGCCCGTCGCTCGCCGCGCCGGCCGCTCCCCCAAACACCAGATCGATCGCCTCGCCGGCGATGTTATCCAGCACCAGTGTCCCTTCCTGCAGCACGAATTTGCCGGAAAGTCCGCTCGTATCGCCGGATATCCTCAAATTGCCCGCCCCTGTCTTGGTGATGGTGGTGTTGCTGCCTCTGATGGCGGAGCCGCTGCTGAATTCGATGGTGGAGAGGGCAGCCCAACCGTCTTGCGGTTCGCTGTGGTTGGAAGAGGCCGTGGTCTCAAACCTCGCCTCTGCCCCCAGGTTCACCGTGCCCGAGAAGACGATGTCGGCGCCGGTCTGGCCGCCCGCGTGCCTGGCCACAAACCCGGTGTAGCCGCTCACGGCGCCGGTAACCGCCAGACGCCCGGAGGAAGCGGCCCACCCTGCTGCATCGGTATTGTCCCTCGAATTGTCGAAGGTGAACGTAGTCCCTCCCGCCCCGGCGGTCAGGTTCCTCACCGTTGCAGTGGCGCCTGCTCCGCCGACATTGATCCCGCTCAACCCGGTGGCATTGCCGATCTGCTGGGCAGAGAAGAAGCTCAGCACATGCGCCCCCGCGCCCTCGCCCTCCACATTCAGACTCCCATTCTTAGCGACGAGGTAAGCCAGCTCTCCCGTGAGTTTGAGTGCTCCGGCGTATTGGCTGTCCTTCAGCGTCAGCCGGCCGTTGTTCGCCAGCTTGATCGCGCCGGTAAAGCCGTCCCCCACATCGTTGATTGTGACGGCATTCTTCCCTCCCTTCTCCCCCTTAGTGGCAATAGTCAGATTGCCCGCTCCGGACAGTTCGGCAACCGCGGTCGCAAGCTCAATCGCGGTCTCCGTGCCCTCGCCCAGATTCAGCGTGCCGTCCACCGTCAGCGAATCGCTCTCTTCGCCTCCTTCGTTCGCGGCGAAGGTGTAGCCGGTCGCGTTGACGCTCACCCCGCTCGTGATCACGGCGCCATCAACCGGGACCACGCCTGCGCCCTCCGGCCCGAAGACAGCCTTATCCCCCGATTCGAAGGAGGCGTCTTTCGCCCACTTGTTACTTTCCACATGGTCCTGGGTCCAGATTGCCCCGTTGCCGAGCCAGGTGAGAATGCCTGAGCGCAGATAAATCTCGCCATTGCTCCGCACCGACAGGCGATACTCCTCCGGGTACTCGCCCCCCACGTCCACCTTCTTCAACCAGGCCTGCACCCGCGAAAGAAAAGTCCAATCCGGCAGCTCCTCCGCAAAAAGACGGTAGCTCCAGTTCTCGATATCCTCACCGACAACTTCGCTCAGCCCCGTAACGCTCAGCTTAATCTGCTCGAAATCAGTACCATCCGACAGCCCTATCCTCGGGGTCTTTCCCCGGCTCAGCGCGACACCCAACTGCCCGGTGAAGCCCACCCCGACGGCCAGCGCCAGCGTTCCATCCTTCAGCTCCAAGCCCTCCAGAGCCAGCCTGCTCCCCCTGCTGCCGCCGATGGTGAGCTGCTGATCGCCGGTGAGCTCTACCCCCCGCAGCGCCCAACTCGTCCCCTCTCCCAGCATCACCTTGCCGCTCGTCGCAGTCCCGCCCACGCCGACGCTCTTCAGGACGCCGCCACTCGCTCCCGCACGCTTCGTTGCGTTCAAATTCACCACGTTGTCGTCCGCCTCAGCATTCTCCAGGCTCACGGAAAACTTGCTGCCATCGACGCCGTCGAGTACCAGCTTGCCCGCCCGCAGCCTCATCGTCCCGCTGTAGCCGCTCGTGTTGCCGTCGATCTCCAGCTCGCCCGCCCCGGTCTTGATGATGTCCCCCGTCCCGCTAAGCCGCGAGGTCTCGGTCAGCTCGACCCAGTATCTGTTGGCGCTGGCCTCGACATTATCGTAGTCGCTGACATCAAACGTCGTAGTCTTATCCAATGCCAGCCCGTCCTTGAAGGTGAACGCCGCAATCGTCCTTTGTCCGTGGAGGGTGGGATCGCACATATCTGCGACGGTGCTGAACCCGGTGAACCCGGAAACAGCGCCCTCAAACACCAGGCAGGCAGATGCCCCGGCATCGCCGTATTTTTCGACAGTAAGACTGCCGTTGCCCTGCACCGTGCCGGCCATCGTAACCTTTCGCCCGCCCTTCGCCTGCAGCCCGGTGACGCCGGTCAGCTCGGCATCGAAAACAACATCGCCGTTGTAGTAGTTGTTCCCATCGGCGTTGCTGTTGTTATCGAACGCCAGCACGCCGCCCCCGCTCAAATCAACCGTCGTACCCGGAGCGGAGAAGGTGCCCTCTGTCCCGGTTTCAAGACGCACCACCATCAGCCCGCCTCTTCCCACCTTGATCGTGCCGTTGTATCCCGAGGCATCCCTGATCCACACCTCATGCGCCGCATCGGCAGTCGCACCGCTCCGCGCGATGATCAGCTCCGGCGCGGCGGTCTCGGCGGCGACAGCAAGCCCCTCCTCACCCCCGGCCGAAGCGGTTCCTCCCGTCAGGCGCGCAATCGTGGCCTTGAGCCCCAGCGTGGTCGTGGTAGCCTCCTCCAGATGCAGCGTGCCGGTCACCTCCAGTGAATTCGCGCCGCTCCCGCTCTCCCCGAACGTGTACCCGTCGGCGGAAACAGTCATGTCCGCGGGCTTCACCTCCCCCGAAACGGTGACGTTCTTCCTGCCATCATCGCCGAACACGACCGACTTCCCGGTATCAAAGGTCGCTTCTCGTTTCCACCCGTCGGTGCCGCTCTCGCCGTTCTGCCAGGTGCCGTCTCCTTCTGAACCCCACGTGAGATAACGGAGATCCAGCGTGACAGTGCCGTTAGCGTTCAGAACTAATTTGCAGTCTTCACAACCCTCACCCAGGTTCGCCCCGGCCAGCCAGGTCGTCGCAAGATCGAACACATTGCCGCTCAAACTCCCCGAGAAGAGCTGATAGCTCCACCCCGAGAACGAAGCAACGCTGCTGATACTATCACTCAGACCGCTCAGGGTCAACCCGAGGGCTTCGAGATTGGCGCCCTCCTGCAACCCGATGAGCCTCGTGGGATCGTCCTCCCCGGTCAGGGCGATCTGCAACTCCCCGCTGAATGCCACGCCACTCCCCAGCACTACCGTGCCGGCGGTCAGGGAGACAGCCCCCTCCCCACCGAACCTGAGACTACTGCCTTCCCCGCCGGTGATGGTGAGGGTCTTGCCGGCACCGGAAGTGTTGTCGGCGCCGAGAGAAACCCCGTTGAGTGTCCAGCTCGCCCCCGCTCCCAGCTCCACCTTGCCGCTCGTCGCAGTCTCGCCCATGCCGACGCTCTTCAGGACGCCGCCACTCGCTCCTTTGCTCTTCGAGGCGTTTAGATTCACCACGTTGGCCTCTGCCGTCGCATTCTCCAGACTCACGTCAACCTGACCCCCGTCGATGCCGTCGAGAATCAGCTTGCCCGCCTGCAGCCTCATCGTCCCGCTGTAACCGCTCGTGTCGCCATCGATCTCCAGCTCGCCCGCCCCCGTCTTGATGATGTCCCCCTCCCCGGTAAGCCGTGAGGTCTCAGTCAGCTCGATCCAGTATCTGTTGACGGGTTCGACGTTATCATAGTCGCCGACACTAAACGTCGTATTGCCATTCAATGCCAGCCCGTCCTTGAAGGTGAACGCTGCAATCGTCTTTTGTCCGTGGAGGGTGGGATTGCACATCTCTTCGTTGGCGTTGAACCCGGTAAACCCGGAAACAGCGCCCTCAAACACGAAGCAGGCAGATAACCCCGCGCTGTTGTATTTTTCAGCAGTAAGACTGCTGCCGTTGCCCTGCACCGCGCCGGTCAACGTAACCTTCCGCCCGCCCTTCGCCTGCAACTCGGTAACGCCGGTCAGGTTGGCATCGAAACTAACATCACCGTTGTAGTAGTTGTTCCCGGCGGCGTTGCTATTGTTATCGAACGCCAGCACGCCGCCCCCGCTCAGATCAACCGTCATACCCGGGGCTGTGAAAATACCATTTGTTCCGGTTTCAAGACGCACCACCATCAACCCGCCCCCATTCACCTTGATCGTGCCGTTGTACCCCGAGGCATCCTTGATCCACACCTCATGCGCCGCATCGGCAGTCGCACCGGCCCGCGCGATGACAAGCTCCGGCGCGGCGCCATCGACTCCTTCCCCCGCCAGGCGCGCAATCGTGGCCTTGAGACCCAGTGTGGTCGTCGTGCTCTCCGCCAGGTTCAGCGTGCCGGTCACCGTCAGCGCATCGTTTGATTCGCCGCTCGCCTTTTCCGAGAAGGTGTAGCCGTCCACTTCCACCGTCACCTCACTCGCAGTGACCCCTCCGTCAATCTGCACCGCCTTTTGACTTGCATCCTCCCCGAAGAGCACCTGATCCCCTCTTTCGAAAAGAGCGCCCTGAGCCCACGTATCCGTCGTGCTTCCCTCGGTCCACGTCGTCGATCCGTTGCCGGTCCACTTGAGCACCAACGCTCGCAGGTAAATCTCTCCGTTGCTCCTCACCGATAATCGGTACAAATCGGCATACTGGGCTTCCAATTCTACTCCCCTCAGCCAGTTCTGCACCGCGGTGAGCGGGTCGCCGGACAGTTCCTCCGAGAAGAGCTGGTAGCTCCACATGTCAACGTTGTCCTCCCCGATAACATCACTCAGCCCCGTGATGCGCAGTCCCAGATTGCTGAGGTCGATCGCGCCCGTCAGACCAATCCGGGGGGTCCTGCCTTCAGCCAGCGCGACATTCAGCGCCCCGTAGAACGTCCCCGCACCTTCCAACGCCAGCGTACCGTCTGTCAGACTTACGCCTTCATCCCCTCCCAGGGTGACGCTGCTGCCTGCCTCCCCGCTGATCGTGAGAGTCTTGCCGGCACCGGGAGAAACTCCGTTGAGCGTCCAGTTCGCCCCGGCTCCCAGCACCACCTTGCCGCGCGTCGCCTCTCCGCCGATGACGACGCCCCTCAGGATGCTACCGGTCAGCTCCCCTTCCTCCCCTTCCGCATCCGTCGCCGTGGTGCGTTTCTTGCCATTCAAATTCAACACATTGGCATCTTCCGCAGTATTCTCCAGACTCACGTCAACCCGGCTCCCGTCGATGCCGTCGAGAATCAGCTTGCCCTCCTGCAGCCTCATCGTCCCGCTGTAGCCGCTCGTATCGCCGTCGATCTCCAGCTCGCCCACCCCGGTCTTGATGATGTCCCCCTCCCCGGTAAGCCGCGAGGTTTCGGTCAGCTCAATCCAGTGCCTCACGCCATCATTGCCATTGCTGTACTTCCCGACGTTAAACGTTGTATCTTCGGCCAGCTCCAGTCCTTTTTCGAACCTGAACGCAGCGATCGTCTGCTGTGCGCCCTGCTGTGTGAAATGGCTGACGTTGCACATATTTGCGACGGTATTGAACCCGGTGAACCCGGAAACGTCGCCTGCGAAGACGAGACAATCGGAAAAACCAGCCGCATTATACATGCTGACAGTGAGCGAATCGTTGACTCCCTGTACACTACCATTGACGGTGACCTGCCATCCTCCTTTCCCTTGCAACCCGGTAACACCGGTCAGGTTGGCATCGAAAACAACGTTGCCGCCGTAAATGGCGGTTCCGTCACTGGTTCCGCCATTGTTATCGAACGCCAGTACGCCGCCCTCGCTCAAATCAACCGTCGTACCCGGGGCAGTGAAAGTACCCGTTCCGGCTTTAAGACGCACCACCATGAATCCTCCTTCTCCCACCCTGATCGTGCCGTTGTACTCCGAGGCATCCTTGATCCACACCTCATACGCCACAGCAGGGTCTTCTCCCGGTCGCTCAATGACAAGCTCCGGAGAACCGATCTCCGCGGCGACAGCAAGCCCTTCCTCACCCCCGGTCGGGGCTGTTCCTCCCGTCAGGCGCGCAATCGTGGTTTTGAGCCCCAGCGTGGTCGTGGTAGCCTCCTCCAGATGCAGCGTGCCGGTCACCTCCAGTGAATTCGCGCCGCTCCCGCTCTCCCCGAACGTGTACCCGTCGGCGGAAACGGTCATGTCCCCGGGCTTCACCGCTCCCGAAATGGCGACGTCATGTGTGCCTCCATCGGCGAAGGTAACCGTCTCTCCGTTCTCAAAGATCCCTTCTCGTCTCCAATCGCCGCTGGTGCCGCCGCTCTGCCACACGCCGTCCTGCGAATCCCACGTGAGGTAACGAAGTTTCAGGCTGACGGTGCCATCGGCGTTCGGGACCAGCTTGTAGTCCGCATAATCCTCACCAAGGTCCGCCCCGACCAGCCAGTTCGTCGCAAGAGTGAGCACATTGCTGACCAAACTCCCCGAGAAGAGTTTGTATCTCCACTCCGAGATGCTAACTCCCTCGAGCGCCGCGCTCAGACCGGTCAGACTCAACCCGAGGGCACCGAGATTGGCGTTCTCCTGCAGCTTGATGAGCCCCGTGGGATCGCCGTTCCCGGTCAGGGCGATCTGCAACCCCCCGCTGAATGCCACGCCGCTCCCCAGCTCCAGTGTACCGGCGGTCAGGGAGACGGCATCCTCCCCGCCGAACCTGAGACCACTGCCTGCCTCGCCGGTGATGGTGAGCGTCTTGCCGGTGGCGAGAGGGACTCCGTTGAGCGTCCAGCTCGCCCCCGCTCCCAGCGTCACCTTGCCGCTCGCCATGGCTCCGCCCACGCCGACGCTCTTCAGAACGCCCCCGTTGCCACCGAGATTCACCACATTGGCGCTGGCCGTGGCATTCTCCAGCATCACGTCAATGCCGGATCCATCGATACCATTGAGTTCCAGCACACCGTCCTCAAGCCTGAGTGTGCCGGTAAGTCCGCTCGTATCGCCCGCTATCTTCAACTTGCCCTCCCCGGTCTTGACAATGGTTGTGTTCGTGCCGGTGATGGTGGAGTCTTTGCCGAACTCAATGGTGGAGAGAGGTGCCCAGATGGGTTGTGGATCGCCATGATGATCCATGGTCCTGGTCGTCTCAAAGGTTGTCGTCGTACCCTCCTTCAGAACCACCGTGCCGGTGGAGAAGAGGATGTCGGGGTGGTCTCCGACTCCTACACGGTGGGCAACAAATTTTTCGTAACCTTCCACATTCCCGGTAACCGTCAACTGCCCGGAGTAGCCGGCCCAGACTCCTTGTCCGTTCCTCGAATTATCGAAGGTGAACGTAGCGCCTCCCACCCCGGCGGTCAAGTCCTTCACCGTGACATTGGCGTTCTGACCGCCGACATTGATCCCGCTCAGCCCGGTAGCATTGCCGATCTGCTGGGCGTAGAAGAAGCTCAGCACATGATTCCCTTCGCCCTCGGCCTCCACATTCAAGTTCCCATTCTTGGCGATGAGGTAGGCCAGGTCTCCCGTGAGCTTGAGCGTACCGGCGTATTTGGTATCACTCAGTGTCAGTCGGCCGTTGGCAGCCAGCTTGATGGAACCCGTAAATTCGCCCCCCACTTCGGTGATGGTAACGACATTCGCCCCGGTGTTGCCGATGGTCAGATCCCCCGTTCCGCTCAACACAGCAATCGTGCTCAAAAGCTCAATCGTGGCGTTCCCTCCCAGATTCAGGGTGCCACCCACCTTGAGCTGAGAATTGGAGACGTTTCCTCTGAAGGTGTAAGCGCCGTTCACATTCATGTTGTTGACGGACACCGGACCTTCAATCGTCACTGTTGTGGCTGCCGAAGTGGCGCCGAAGGTGACGGTACACCCTGCTTGAAAGGCGTCTGTCCCTCCCTCTCCCCAGCCGGTTGCCTCCTCCTTCCACACGGTGCCGGGTGGGTTGGAGGCATTCCATACCAGATTGGCTTTGCGCAGGAAAATGAACCCGCTCTCATCCACAAACAGGGCATAACCCTCATACGACACATCCGTTCCATTCAACCATTCCTGCGCCAGGGCTTTCTGAACATCATTTTGTCCGTCTTCACCGACGGTTGGCAGGGAGAAGAGCTGATACTTCCACTCGAGCACGCCCCCCGCCTCTGCGACCGCCCTCTGCAAACCGATAAGATTCAGCTTGAGCCCCTTGAGATTGGTCCCCGCCTCCAAACCGATGAGTCCGGTGGGAAGCTCGCTGCCGGTCAGCGTAATGTTCAGTTGCCCGCCGAAAGCCACCCCCGCTCCCAACACCAGCCTGCCGCCCGTCAGGTTCATGCCTCCGGCCCCGCCCAGGGTTATGCTGCTCCCCGACGCACCGCCGATCGTGAGAGTCTCTCCGGTGGTGAGGGTCACCTCCTGCAGCGTCCAGCTCGCCCCCGCTCCCAGCATCACCTTGCCGCTCACCGCCTCTCCGCCCATGCCGACGCTCCTCAGGACACCGCCACTCGCGCCTTCGCGCTTCGACGCGTTCAGATTCACCACGTTGGCCTCTGCCGTCGCATTCTCCAGACTCACGTCAACCCGGCTCCCGTCGATGCCGTCGAGAATCAGCTTGCCCGCCTGCAGCCTCATCGTCCCGCTGTAGCCGCTCGTGTCGCCATCGATCTCCAGCTCGCCCGCCCCGGTCTTGATGATGTCCCCCTCCCCGGTAAGCCGTGAGGTCTCGGTCAGCTCCATCCAGTATCTGCTGGTGCTGTCCGAGGTACTACCATAGTTGTTGCCGACATTGAACGTTGTATCGCCACTCAACGCCAGCCCCGCCTTGAACGTGAAAGCGGCAACTCCCCCCGGGAAAAGCGACGCGGTGTTGGCCATGTTCGCCGTGGCGTCAAACCCCGTGAAGCGGGAAACATCGCCCTCAAAGACGAAGCAATTAGAAAACCCGGCCCCACTGTATTTCGTGACAGAAAGAACACGATCAACACCCGAAACGGTGCCGGTGATGGTGACTTTTCTCCCTCCCCTCCCCTTCACGTTTTTCAAGCCGACAAGATTGGCATTCAGCGTTATATCCCCCTGATAAACCCCCGGATTATTGTTATCAAACGCCAGATAGTTATCATCTCCCTGCTGGGTCAGGTCTATCGTTCCTGCAGAAACCCCGGCCGAGGATACCACGACATTCCAACCGTCGGAGACAGTGATCGTACCGGTGTACGGATCCGCACTGTAGTCGCCGTTCCAGGTGTAGAGGAAGAGGGTCTTTCCTGTGCCGGAGGTCGTCAGGTTCCCCGCGCCGGACAGACGCCCGATCTCGGTGTTCACCGCCAGATTGGCCGTGGCGCCCTCTGCCAGCGTAAGCGTCTCCCGTACCACAAGTTTGGCATCGTCTCCCGCCCCGCTGAAGGTGTAGCCGGCCGCGTTCACGTCCATATTCGTCGTATGCACGGCGCCGGATATCGTCACATCCTTTGTGGTAACTTCGCCGAATACCACCGAGTCCGCCGCCTGGAAAGCTCCCTTGTCCCAGAGGCTCCCTTCCGTTTCTGCCCACGTCCCTCCCGCCTCCTTCCACGTCAGCGTGCATTTCCCAAAATGACTGTACTTGTCAACATCCGAATACACCTTCACGTAGTCGATCCACATGGACACGCCCTGGTTCGTCAGCATAGCCTTGCTGGCGTCGTCAGGATTCCCCGGCCAACCGCCGCCGATCTGCTGGTCCAGAATCAAATAGAACGTATTACCCGTGTAATCAAAGGGCCAGAGTTCCCTTTCACCCGCAGTCCACGTGTGGCTCCCCGTTACTGCGCCCTTCGCGCCGTAGAGCGTATACCCGCTCTCATCCCACGCAATCTTTCCGGTTTGTCCCCCATCCAGGTAGAATGTGATGCTCTGAGCGGTCCATTCCACCCCGTAAGTATGCCAGGCATCCTTGTTCAGGGTGGGCTTGGCAACGCTTATCTGGCTATCCACCCCTCCCTTAGCGGCAGCTCGATGCAGCGTCTGGTAGAATATACCCTCATAGTTCAGATGCTCCATGATGTCGATCTCGCCGCTGCGGGGCCACCCGCCACCGTCCAGCCCTGCCTGCACCCTCTCGGGCATCATCCAGATGGCCGGCCACACCCCCTTCGCATTTTCATACTTCGCGCGCACCTCCACATAGCCGTACTGGAAGGAGAAAACGCCTTGCGAACGGACGCCGCCGCAGGCGTAAACATCCTGCGTGGTGTTGTTCTGGTTGTTCTGGTTCGTGTACCTCCCGTATCTTCCCCATAACCGCATCGTGGAGTTGCCTTCCTTGTCCTCAAAGGACACGAGATTCTTGTCTATCGACTGGTTGGCGCGCCAGTTGTTTACCTGATTGGGAGACTCGTACGGGATGCGCGTCCACAGTCTGGTGTTGAGGGCGCTGTCGTCGCTTGACTTCCCGTCGAACTGATCCTCAAACACAAGTCCCCAGTTGTTGGCCGCCAGAATGCCCGGCACGCCCTCCGGAGTCGCAGTGGCTTCGAGAACTTTCACCCCATCCGACGCGATAACGGCAGTGTTGGAAAAGAGACGGTCTTCCTTCAGGCGAAGGAGGGACTGCCGCGCGAGCTCGGCGGTCCGGTCTACCGTGCTGTCGAGCGCCAAGGTCCCTTCTCCCGAAGCAGGTTGCAGCACTGTTTCAGAAATGTCATCAAAATTGCCGGAGTATGAACGAGAAAGGGGATCCGGGGCAATCCCGAATGAGGTCCCGGAGATGAGCAGCGCTTCCTCCTGCTCCTCCGCGGCTCGGAGCGCTGCATCAACCTCAGCATCCAACTCTTCATCCGGGGCTATCGAACTCTCGCCGCCCAGAGTGATGTCCTCCGCAACGAGCGTCCCGGAAGCAAGCGTGACAGGCAACGCCGTGGACAGAGCGGCGAGACACGAAAGAAGGGCCTTACGAAGACCGGAGGGAAGATGCAGTTTCATAGTTTTTTCAGGAAGAGAAGACAAAAAGGAGGGAGAATGACGCTATGCTCCCCCACTCTACTACTACATCCTACCATCTTTCCCACGCGCGCGCAAGAAAAAACCTTTCCGACCACCCCAACCGCTCTATTCCAAAAATGAGGCCGCGCTGGATCTTCGCAGAAACGCGCGGAGCGCGAACTCGACACTCCGTCCTTCGAAGCTGAGCCGGGGATGCGGCTTCGCATACTCGCAAAACCTTCCCTACTGCCCCTTCGCTTCTCTCCGGGAAAATCCGACCGCGCCAAAGTCCCGCAGAGCGCGCGAACCCGACACTCCGTCCCTTTCTTTGTTTTTCCTGTTTTTACGCTCCTGCAGCGCGGATGATTGCGGCAAAGGAATCGGGCTTCAGTGCGGCGCCGCCCACGAGCGC
This sequence comes from uncultured Akkermansia sp., assembly GCA_947631435.1. GTDB lineage: Bacteria > Verrucomicrobiota > Verrucomicrobiia > Verrucomicrobiales > Akkermansiaceae > Akkermansia. Next base: position 76,244 of record CANRLM010000001.1, on the reverse strand, counting down.
GCCATCGATATCCGGGCAGGCCATCAACTCCGCCGCATTCGCGGGCTTCACTGAGCCGCCGTACTGGATACGCACTGCCGCCGCGGCATCAGCCCCGAACGCTTGTTCGACCACACTGCGGATGAACGCATGGGCTGCCTGGGCATCCGCGGCGGAGGCGGTTTTGCCGGTGCCGATAGCCCAGACCGGTTCGTAGGCAATCACGAGGCCCGCCACCTGTTCGGCGGTGAGTCCCTCCAATCCCTCCTCCACCTGGGAGCGCAGGATTTCCTCCAGCCTGCCCGCCTCACGCTGTTCAAGCGTTTCCCCGATGCAATAGATGGGGATGAGTCCGGCAGCGAGAGCCTTCCTGATCTTCTTGTTGATGGAGGCATTGGTTTCACCGTGGTATTGCCGCCGCTCGCTGTGGCCGACAACCACGTATTTGCAGCCGATCTCCAGCAGCATCGCCGTGGAGATTTCACCGGTGAAGGCGCCATTGTCGTGATCGCTCACATCCTGCGCACCGACTCCCAGGCAGGAGCATCCGTTCAGGGCTTCTACCACAGCCGGTATCGTCACAAAGGGAGGAACGATAACTTTCTCCACTCCCTTGCACTCGCAGAGCTTCTCCTCCTTGAATGCGCTCAAAAATGCTTCGGCCTCCTTCGGCCCCATGTTCATTTTCCAGTTAGCGGCAATGATAGGTGTGCGTGACATAGCTTGATGTGTTGCAGATCAATGTGCCGTAAGTCTAACCCCCCAACGACGTACAGTCAAGAGAAAAGTACGAAGCGAATTTGAAGGAGGAAGTGCCGGGTTCGCGCGCTCCGCGCGTTCCTGCGAAGCGATAACGGGGCCGAATTCTCCGGCATGAAAAAAATCGACAGACGCTTGAGATTGTGGTAGAGTACGGACGATGATAAGGAGACTCGTCCATATTTTCCTTCTGCTCGTTGTGATTGCGCTGGCAACATGGCGCAGTGCGGGCGGAGAGGATGTCGCTGCCCTGGCAGATTTGTGGATTTTTGTGATATGCATCACCGTTGCGGTGGTGGATGCAACCCTGGCGATTGCCGCGTCGTTCACGCGCCGCCCCGTGCTGGAGAAGGTGGTGTGGGCGGGCAGCTTCTTCACGTTGGGCTGCATGCTGTGGGCAGTACGGGCGCTGCCCTCCGGAGTCGAGGAAGACACGTACAACAGGATACGGCACCAACAGGCGGAAAATCCCTATGCTCAGGATGAGGAAGGAGAAACCCTCTTCACCCGGGCTGCGGCCCTCGGTAAAGTCAGGGATCTGCAGCGCATGATTCAGCAGCAGCCTCCGACGATGGATCAACTCATTGCCGCCGGTTACCGGGCGGCAGAGGGCAACCACGTGGCGGCGCTCGAGGAACTGGTCCGGGTGGGATTGAGCGCCGCTTCTGCCTGGGAAGGCTCTCCGCTGCTGCACGCCGCCGCCCAGTACGGACGATGCGACGCCATACGGTGGCTCATCATGCGCGGGGCCGCTGTGAACGGACGCGACGCCGAGGGCAGCACGGCGCTCATCCAGGCGGCGCAGAGCGGGAGTACAGCAGCGGTGCGCCTGCTCATGGAACTCGGGGCGGACGCCAAGTTACGCGACGCGACGGGACTGCGCGCGGAGGACTATGCCCGCAGCGGGGAAATGCGCGACGCTCTGACCCCGCCCGCCAACCCGGGGGGAACGAAAAAGTGAAATTTCCCGCGCCGGCAAGCTTTGCGAGGGATTGCGAAGGTGGAATTGGGGGGGGGCAACAGGGGAGGAGTGGTCAGAAAGGCTTTGTGGATGAGTAAAGCCATACCTCCGGTTCAGTCTGTCTTTGTCCGCCGCGAGGTTTCAGCTCCTCCGTGCGGGAGAGCGTTCTCTCAATACTTCATTCCGGATATTTCAGAGCGAGGGGATCATGGTTTGGCGCTCGTCGGCGGAGAGGTAACAGGCCGGATCGGAGCCGTACCAGGAGCCGTTGGCAATGGCAGCTCGAGTACGGTAGCCGCCGCCGCAGAGGGCGAAAAGCTTGCAAGTGGCGCAAGGACCGGAGAGCTTCTGTCGGCGCTCGGTGGGGTCGTCACTGCCGCGCAGCTCGCGGAGCCGGTCAGCGGCTGCAGATTGGTCGACAGCCTCCCAAATCCGGGAGAAAGGGGTGTCCTTGACATTGCCGAGGGTGAGCTGCTGCCAGAATTGGTCGGGGTGGATGCGACCCTGGGTATCAATATTGGCAATACCGCGACCGGAGCTGTTGGCGCCCCCGCCGTTCCACGCGAGCAGGCGCAACGTTTGCTGCGCGAGAGGATTCTTTTCTTTCAGTTGACGAAGGAGCAGGTAGACGCCATCGGCCGGTTGAGTGACGGTGAGCAGCTCTCGATTGCTCCCGGCCGCGTGCCACTTCTCGACCCGCGCAATCAGCATGTCAAGCGCAGCGCGTGATTCATCAGGATGCAACGCTGCCACATCGACGCCGCGTCCCATGGGCACGAGGTGGTAAAAGCAGACCCGCGGGATATTCTCCTGCTCGATGTAATCGAGAATCTGCGGCATGCACTGCACGTTGTTGCGGGTGAGGGTGAGGCGCAGACCTGTTTTCTGTCCGACTTCCTCGCAAAGACGGAACCCACGGATAGCGGCATCGAATGCGCCCGGGACGCCGCGAAATTGATCGTGTACGGAGCCGATGCCATCCAGTGAAATGCCCACGTACGCCACGCCGACCTCCTTGAAGAGACGAGCCCATTCCGGGGTGATGCGGGTGCCGTTGGTCGAGATGGTGACCTTCAGACCGCGGGAGGAAGCCCTCTCCAGCAGCTCCGGCAGGTGCGGGTGCAGCAGGGGCTCTCCGCCGGAGAGGAGAAGGGCGCTTGCACCGTAGTCTGCAAGGTCATCAATCACCGAACGGCATTGTTCAAGATTGAGTTCTCCCGGGTAGATTTCTGCATGAGAATCGGCATAACAGTGCACGCAGCGCAGGTTGCAGGTCCGGGTGATGTTCCACACCACGATAGGCTTGCGCTTGCGGGCAGTGGTTGGCGCGCAGGTCCCGGCGCCGGGAACACCGTAGCGGAGGTGGTCAGCGGGTTGTTGGTTGCCTGTCCAGAGGCGGGTGATGTTGATCATGGGTGCTCAGGAAGATGGGGTGCGCATAGCGATCGGCGTGTAACAGCAGAGGGGCTCAGCAGCGAACATATCGCCGGTCATCTCGTAAGCTCTCGCGCGGGAGCCGCCGCAGACGTGGCGGAACTCACAGCAGCCGCACTTGCCGCCGAGTGCATCATCATCACGCAGCCTTTGCATGATCGGATGCTCCCGGTAGGTTTTGATGAGATCCTCGTGGCGCACATTGCCGAGGCTGATTTGCAGGAAGCCACTGGGCTGCATTTCCCCGGTGTGGGAGATGAAGAAGACGCCCTTGCCGTCGCGCGTAGGGATGAGGTGGCGCGGCGCGGAAGCCTTGCCTTCCGCCGCCGCTTGCAGCAAAGCGCGTCGGAAGTGGTGCCCCTCCGTGGTTTTGATGACGAAGGGGAGGTTTTCTCTGCGGAGTTCAAGCACGCGCTGCCAGACAATTTCCAACTGTTCGGCGGTAGGAAGCTCCTCCATCGTAGCGCGTCCCGTGGGTACGAGGACGAAGAGGCTCCAGACATCCGGGAGGATGCGCCGCATGAGCGCCTCAAAGAGGGGAAGCTCCCGGATGGTGCTTCCGGAAAGAGTGGTGTTCACCTGCAGCATGAGACCTGCCTCCTTGGCGCGTCGAGCTGCTTCCAGGGTGCGTTCAAAGGTATGGGGCACGCCGCGAAAGCGGTCATGCGTCTCTGCCGTAGCGCCGTCCAGACTCAGACTCAGACTGCTGACGCCCGCAGTGCGCAGTTCTTCCCAATTCGCCCGCAGCAGCAGGGGAGTTGCCGCCGGACTCAGCGCTACACGCAAGCCGGAGCCGGTCGTGCGGCGAATGATATCCGGCAGATCTTCGCGCATCATGGGGTCACCTCCGGTGAGTACGAGCATTTGCGGATGCAGCTGCGCGATCCGGTCGGCCAGCTCCATGGCTTCCCCATGCGTCAATTCATCAGCAGCAGGCTTTTTCTGCGCTTCTGCGCGGCAATGGCGGCATGCCAGTGCGCAGGCACGTGTCACCTCCCAGAAGAGGATGAAGGGACGTTCACTGTAGTCAGCGGGGTTCAAGGCGCTGCCATTGTACACTACGCCGCGCAAAAAGCAAGCAGTGCGAAAATAAATCAGGGTAAATGCCGCATCAGTCCCAAGAAAAAATATAAAGAGAGGAGAGGGGGTAAAATAGTGACGGGAGGAATGAGCCATGTGCCGGGCGGTTTTTTCTGTTCGACTGCTCCGCCGTGATTTTTCTTTTTATACCTCCTCGTCTGTGTTACACTCTCTTTAGCGTATGGAAACGACGACCAGCCCGGCGACGGAGACGGCAAAGAGGAAAGCCGCCGCAAAGGCGTTTGCAGACAAGTGGACGGCGGCGCCGGGCGATGAGAAGCAGGAGACGCAGAGCTTCTGGATTGAACTCTTGCAAGAGGTGCTTGGCGTGCGCAGTGACAGCCGAACGATCAGCTTTGAAATGCGCGTGAAGGTAGGCAGCTCTACCCGCTTCATTGATGCTTACCTGCCGGATACCCGGGTGCTCATTGAGCAGAAGAGCAGCAGCGTTGACATGGACGCGCCGCAAATGCAGTCCGGCGGCGACATGCTGACGCCCTACGAACAAGCCAAACGTTACTCGGACAATCTGCCCGTAGATAAACATGCGCGCTGGATTGTGACGTGCAACTTCCGCGAGATTCGTATTCATGATATGAACTCTGCGAAGCCCGCCGTACCTGTGAGCAGTATCGCACTTTCCGAACTTCCCGAGCAGTGGCACCGTTTGCAGTTTCTCGTGGATGCCCGCAATTCCCGCGTGGAAAAGGAGAAGGAAATGTCCATGCAGGCGGGCGTTCTCATTTCGCGGATTTACAACGCGCTTCTTGAAAATGCGGAGAGCGGGAAGGACGCCGCCACGCTGCAAAGCATGAATAAGTTTTGCGTGCGGCTCGTATTCTGCCTTTATGCGGAGGATGCCGGACTCTTCCGCAAGAATCAGTTTTGGGAGTATCTGGCAGATGCCGCAGACAATCCGCGTGACATGCGCGCTCGTATCTTGCAGCTTTTCCGCGCGCTCAATATGGACCCCGAAAGGCGCGACCGCTACGACAAGGAACTTCTGGCTTTCCCGTATGTGGACGGCGGGCTGTTCGATGACGGCGGGCAGGAGATTCCGGACATTCCCATGCTGGATAAGAACCTGTGCGGGCTGATTAAGGACGCGGCGCATTTTGACTGGCGCGAAATATCCCCGACTATCTTCGGAGGGCTGTTTGAAAGCACACTGAACCCGGCGACCCGGAGAATCGGCGGCATGCACTATACCAGCGTGGAGAATATCCACAAGGTGATTGACCCGCTTTTTCTGGACGCCCTTAAAGAGGAACTGCGCTCCATTGCAGAAGCCAAGCGCGGCAGCGAGAAGGCGCGCGCCAGGAAGCTGGAAGAATACCGCGATAAACTCGCTTCCCTGATCTTCCTTGACCCGGCATGCGGCTCCGGCAACTTCCTCACCGAAACATTCATTTCTCTCCGACGTCTGGAAAATGACGCCCTGCGTTACCTTTCCAACGGGCAAGGCAGTTTCGGCGGTGAGCTTTCCCGTGTGAAGGTTACCATGCAGCAATTCTACGGGATTGAGATTAACGACTTCGCCGTGTCGGTTGCCAAGGCGGCTCTCTGGATAGCGGACGCGCAAATGTGGCAGGAAACGCAGGAGTTCTCCACGCAAGAGCTTCCCGACTTCCTGCCCCTGAAAGGGTATGACAACATACGCGAGAATGACGCCCTTTTCTTGGACTGGACAGAGAACACACCCGCCAAGCACGTGGACTATATCATCAGCAATCCGCCCTTTGTGGGAGCGCGGTACATGAGCAAGGAGCAAAAGGAAGGCTTGCTCCAAACCTGCAAAGGTATTCACGGGGCTGGAGACCTGGATTATGTTTCGGCGTGGTTTGTTAAGGCAGCGGAAATCATGCAGCGAGACCCGGCTACTCGTACAACCTTTGTGGCAACGAACTCCGTCACGCAGGGGCAATCTGTTGCTCTTCTCTGGCGGCATGTTCTTCAGGAGCTCGGCATGAAAATCAACTTTGCCTACCGCACGTTCAAGTGGGCAAACGAGACGAAGGACACGGCGGCGGTTCACTGCGTCATTGTCGGGTTCAGCGGACAGAAGACACCCTGCCGCCTGTTCGATGAACACGGAGAAGAACATCGTGTTTCCCGGCTCAATGGCTACCTGATGGACGGGGCAGACGTTTTTATCGCTAACCGCACGAAACCGCTCTGCAACGTTCCTGAAATGGGTAGTGGCAACAAACCTATTGATGGAGGCTACTACCTCTTTACCCCGGAAGAGAAGGAAGCATTCTTGGCGCAGGAACCGGGTGCAGCCCCCTATTTTCACCCTTGGATGGGTGCAGAAGAACTCATCAATGGGAAGAAACGCTTTTGCCTCTGGCTTGGAGACGTAGCCCCGAACATTTTGCGTACGCTCCCCCACTGTATGGAGCGCGTGGAAAAAGTACGAGCTTACCGCGCCGCTAGCAAGAGCGCGCCGACAAGGAAAATAGCCGATACCCCCCGTCGCTTCCATGTAGAAAATATGCCGAAGGGTAGTTATCTTGCTTTACCCGTCACTTCATCCGAGCGGCGGGAATATATGCCTATTGATTTCCTAACGGAGGAAACTATAGCAAGTAATCTGTTACTGCTTATCCCTGATGCCACGATATACCACTTCGGTATACTCACCTCAGCTATTCACATGGCTTGGATGCGAACGGTTGTTTGCAGATTAGAAATGCGTTATCGCTATTCAAATAAAGTAGCCTATAATAATTTCCCATGGCCGTCACCAACAGCCAAACAACGCGAAAGGATAGAGGCTTGCGCACAGGCAGTCTTAGACGCCCGCGCAAAGTACCCAGAAAGTACGCTTGCGGATTTGTACGACCCGAACACCATGCCCGATGATTTGCGCAAGGCTCACCGAGATTTGGATTCAGCTGTTGATGCCGCATACGGGAGGAAGTTCGCCGATGATTCCAACCGCGTGACTCACCTGTTCACCCTGTACCAAAAACTCACGGAGAAGGAAAAATAAAGGAAGCGCGGGGAGAGGGGAGGAAAGACAGGTCAGCTCAAGACGGCTTCCGGTGTGCGCTCAACGATTTGCAGGAGTTTGGCAGCGGCTCCGTCCGGACGGCGACGCCCCTGCTCCCGCAAGGCGACGGGGTAGGTTTTACGGGATATTTTTCCATGGTGCTGTTTGTGGCTTAAGGTTGATATTGGCGGGGAGGTCTTTATGCGTTACCTCATCATTCAGGACGCCGAAAAAATACCCCAAAAAGCCGTGAAAAAAGAAATCATACGAGAGCTCGCAGAGAGTTATCGCGACAAGTACGCAAGGCTCAGACACCGCGCAACCGCATCACAAAATGCGTTTGCCGATGAACGAGACGTATTCGAAGGACGAAGTGTGAAATTCGGCCCCGCTGTGGCTCCGCAGGAACGCGCACAGGCGCGCCGGTTCAATGCTTCGCGCCTCTCTTTATTCTTCCACGTGTTCCAGCCCGAGCTCGAGGATCTTCTGCACGTGGTCGTCCGCCAGGGAGTAGTACGTGTTCTTCCCCACGCGGCGGATCCGCACCAGGTGGCTTTGTCTCAATATCTTGAGTTGGTGCGAAATCGAGGGGGTTGACATGCCCAGTTGTTCCGCGATGTGGGTGACGCACAGCTCATTGCGGTGCAGCAGCCAAAGGACTCTCAGGCGCGAGCTGTCGCCGAACACCTTGAAAAAATCGGCGAGATCGTAAATTTTCTCGTCCGGAAGCATCTCATCGGTTATTTTGCAGGAATCTTTCATAGTTAGTCTGAGTTTGTTGTTTTGGTTATCTGTCTTCTCCCCATCACAGCAGTTTTTCCATCAGGGCTTCGGTGGTGCGGGCCAGCCGGGATGGGTCATCCAGGAATCCCGCGCGCAGCAGAGCCGTGTCGATGATCTGATCCGCCAGCAATTTGGAGAGTTCTTCATCCTTCCCCTGCAGCTCCGCCAGCTTGATCACCAGCGGGTGGTGCGGGTTGAATTCCACCAGCGGGTGCGTCTCCGGCACCGTCTGCCCCATCGCCTTCAGGTACGCCTTCACGTCCGGGGAGAGGTCGTGCTCGTCCTGCAGGGCCACGGCGGGCGCGGTGGTCACGCGGTCGCCGGCGCTGATCTTGCCGAGCTTGTCCTTGTAAACCTCCGCCAGCCAGTCGGTGAGTTTCTTCGCCTGCTCTTCGTCCAGCCCCGGTGTGTCGGGCTGATCTTCCAGCGGCGGCAAGTCCAGGTTGGCCCGGGAGGCGGATTTGATTTCCTTCTCCTCCACCTTCATCAGGCTGTCCACCACAAATTGATCCCCGCCGTCCGTCAGGAAGATCACCTCAAATCCCCGCGCCTTCAGCGGGTCGAGGTAGGGAGAGCTCTCCAACTGCGCCCGGGAAGCCCCGAAAAGCACGTAGATATCCTTCTGATTTTCCTTCATGCGCCCGATGTAATCCGCAAAGGATGTCAGCTTCCCCGGCTCGGTGAAGGTGGATTCGAAGCGCAGCAGCTTGCCCAGCGCATCCTTGTGCTCCCAGGAGGTGACAATCCCTTCCTTGATGAAGCGGTTGAACTGCTTCCAGAAGGTCTCGTACTTCTCGACGTGATCCTTCGCGAGATCCTCCAGGTGCTTGATGAAGCGTTTGGTGATGGTGCCGGCGATGCGGCGCAGCAGTGAGTTGTCCTGCAGCATCTCGCGCGAGATGTTCAGCGGCAGGTCCTCGCTGTCCACCACGCCGGAGAGAAAGCGCAGCCACTCCGGCAGCAGATTCTCCGGCTTGCTGTCGATGAGCACCTTGTGGCAGTACAGCGCCACATTCGGCTCGCAGCGCCCGAACCCCAGACTCTCCGGGTTGTCCGTCGGCACAAAGAGCACGGAATTCAGCACGATGGGCGCATCCGCGTTGAAGTGCATGTGCGTGAGCGGCGCAGAATCCGTGTGCGCGATGAATTTGTAGAACGCCTCATAATCCTCCTCGCTCACGTCCTTTTTATTCTTCATCCAGATGGCCTGCACGGTGTTGAGGTGCTCGCCGTTGAAGTCGATGGGGAAGCCGATGAAGTTGCTGTATTTTTCGACGATGTAGCGCAGGCGGTTCGGCTTGGCGAATTCCTGCGCGTCCTCCTTGAGGTGGATGAGGATGCTCGTGCCGCGGGGTGTATCCTCCGGCGCCTCATCCAGAGAGTAGCCCTCTTCCCCGTTGCTCACCCAGCGCACCGGCACGGCGTCCGGCTCCCAGGAGCGCGTGGTCACTTCCACCTCCTCCGCCGCCATGAACACGCTGTAAAACCCCACGCCGAACTGCCCGATGAGGTTCTGCGTGTCCCCCTTCGTCTCCCTGGCCATTTCCAGGAATTTCTTCGTGCCCGAGTGGGCGATGGTGCCGAGGAACTCCACGACCTCCTCGCGGGTCATGCCGATGCCGGCGTCGGCAATCGTCAGCGTGTGCTTTTCTTCGTCGGTGGTGATGCTCAGCCGCAGCTCGCGCTCGGGCTGGTAGATCGCCGCCCCCGTCAGTTGCTTGAGCCTCAATTTCTCAGAAGCGTCCGACGCGTTGGAAATCAGCTCGCGCACAAAAACTTCGCGGTCGCTGTAAAACGCGTGTATCACGATGTCAAGCAGCTGCCGCACCTCCGTCTGAAATGCTTGTTTTTCCATAATCCTGCTCGATTGTAAGCCCCTCCCCCCGCAGAGTCAAGGCGTAAAAGAAGGGCGAGGCACGAAGTATCAAATTCGGCTGCGCCGAAGCTCCGCAGAGACGCGAGTAAACGCGCGAATCCGATTCTTCGTCCTCCGCTCTCCCGTCAGAAGCTGATCCTGTACCCTGCGCTGGCGTTCATATTGGTGTACCGAGCGCGGAATTCGACCGACGCGTCGATGAAGAAGGTGCCGCCGTGCGAACCGACCGGGAGCGTGAAGCCCGCGCCGAGCTCCAGGCCGATCGGCCCGGGATCCGCGCTCTCCACCTCCTGGCTCACGTCGCCGTGCAGCAGGGTATTCGTCGCCGTCCCCGCGCCGTCCCCGGCATCCACCTTCACCAGCGCTCGCGCCTCAAACACCGAGCTGCGCCCGAATACGTTCTCGTTCAGCACAGTCTGGAAGCGTGCGCCCGCGCCGAATGTCACCACGCTCGCCGTCACGTCGTCCACGTGCAACCCGGCATCGCTGCCCGTCTCATCGTAGCCGTTGATCTGCGCGTACCTGAACTGCACGTTGAACAACGGCTGGATCGCACGCGTCCCCGTCTCGTTCAGCATCTTCGTGTAGGCCACCTCGTAGAGCAGCGCCGCCGAGAGTCCGTCCGTGTCGCCGTGCGTCCTGTACGAGCCTCCCACGCCGTAAACCACCGTGCGGTCCAGAGAAATATCCGCCGTGCCGACGGTGCCGACGAGCGTGTGGCTCCAGGCTCCGTGCTGCGTGTGGTAGAAGGCGCTCAGGTACGTGAAGTCCATGTCGCCCTTGCCGTTGTCCGCAGACTCCGTCTTGAGGTCGTTGTACATCGCCGAGAGGGCGAGACCCGCCGTGCTGCGCGCGCTCAGCTCCACCGATGCGCCGAGCGTGCCGCCCCAGCCGTTGAGCGTGTACCCGGGCGCCCAGCCGTCGGCATCCAGCTTGTGGTAGCCGGAGTCCGCGTTCACCCAGGCGTGCACCCGGAAGGCGCCGGGATCGGCGTTAGCCCCGGCGTCGCCGCCCATCATCGCGCGGTTGCGCATGCTCTCCACCTGCCGCCGGGCGTCCTGCAGAGCGCCGCTGCCCAGGGTCGCCACCGAGCTGCCGGCCGCCGCCGCGTAGGCGCGGTCGATGTTCTCGATGACGGGCACCATGCCCAGTATCGTGTAGATGCTCTTGTTCTCGGCGTAGTACTCAGACACCGCCATCGCCAGCGTGTACAGGTCCCCGCCGCTGCCTTCGCCGCGCACGTAGAGCCCCGCCTTGCTCTTCCCGGAGTCCACATCCCACATCAGGTTGGCCCCCGCGCGCACATTCTTGTGCATGCCGCTCGTTAGCCACTTGTTCTCCGCGCTCTCATTCAGGCCGATGAACCACGTGCCGTCAGCGTCCTGCTGCAACCTGCCGTCGAAGTGCGAGGATCCCAGCCCGCTGAGGCTGATGTCCAGCTTCGCCTCCGTCCCCGCCTCCATCTTCAGCTTCTCCAGCGTGATCCTGTCACCCTCCGGAGAATCGTTCAGCTCGATGATCAGCGTGCTCCTGTCGCCCTTCTCCCGGTCGTCCATCACCAGCGTCGTGTCCAGCGACCCACCGTCGGCGTGGTACCCCAGCACGAGCTCGCTGCCCCCGTAAAGCCTCACCTCGCCGAGCTTCACATCCTTGCTGGCCGGGTCGAGCGTCAGACGCCCGTCCCTCTGCACCGTCGCAGTCCACGTGTCGCTGCCGGTGACATCCTGCAGGCTCACATGTCCTCCCCCCTGCACGTCCAGCGTGCCCCAGCCGTCCAGCGTCCCCGTGAACGTCCCGTCTATCTTGTCCGTGATATGCAGGGTGGATGGCATCCCGTCGCCGCCGAATAACTGACCGGACCCGCTCAGCCCGCCCAGGTAGTGGTCGTTGTCGCCGCCCAGCGCCAGCTTCGCCCCGCTGCCGATGCTCGCCTTGCCCGCCACGTTGAACGTCCCGCCACGCGTGGTCACCCTCAGCGCAGATCCCTCACCCTCCAGCACGATGTCTCCCTTCAGGGCTCCCTCCTTCGAGGTCCCGCGCCCGATGGATCCACCGTTGAGCTCCACCTGCCCGCCGTCGGTGATGGTGATGTTGCCCTCGCCGGCAAAGGCGGATCCGGTGCTCAGGGTCAGCTTGCTGCCGCTGTCCGGCACGGCGTCGCCGTTGGCGTCCTTCGCCGTTCCCGCCACGCTCACCTGCCCGTTCTCCATCGTCGCGCCGCCTGCCAGTTCAGCATGCCCGCCGCCGGTGACCTTCAGGTTCACGTCCGCCAGCCCGGCTCCTGCCCCGTCCATCCGGAACTCCGTCCCGCGCGCCGTCGCCCCCTCGCCCGTCCCGGCCACTGCCGAGCCCGTCACCTCCAGCGTCCCCGTCCCGTCGCCGCTGATCTTCGTGTCCTTCAGCGCAGATCCCCTCGTCACCCCGTCCGGTCCCTTCGCCGCGTGGCTGTCCACCACGAGTTGAGATTCCTCCTCGATGCGGATGCCGCCGCCGTAAGTCGTCGTCGCCCCCTTCTCGTCGGTCACCGTCGTCTCCGAGATACCGCCCGTCGTGGTCTTCGTCCCGTTGGTGAAGATGATGCCCTCCCCCTTGTCCTTGCCGTAGCCGAAGGCCAGCGATCCCAGGGTGTTGTTGCTGCCGCCCTGCACGGTGATGGCTCCGCCGGCAAGCGTCAGGTCGCCCTGCACGCGGATGCCACCCTCCTTCGTCTCGCTGCCCAGGGTCAGCCGCCCCGCACCGTCCTTCACAAAGTTCACCCCCTCCTCGTCGCTCTTGATCGTGCCTTCGAAGATGGTGTCCACGCCGCGGACGTCGAAGCCGTCCCCCTTGTCGGCGTTCACCGTGTGCCCCTCGTCATCGGCGATCTGCTCCTGTCCCGGGCCGAAGCCGGTGGTATCCACCTCCTCCTGCGCCACGTTCACCAGATTCACCGTCACGTCGACGCGGTTGCCCTCGGCGTCCGTCTTCGTCTTCCTGCCGTCCGTCACGTTCAGCACGGCCCCTTCCAGCCCCACCAGGTTGTTCAGGTTCGCCTCCGTCGCGCCTCCCTCCGCAAAGTTCAGCGTGAACGTGGTGTCTTCGTCCACCACCACTGCCTTCGCGTCCTGCAGGCGCTGGAAGTATTCATCCCCCGCCCCGGTCGACACGCTGCTGTGCTGCCCGGCTTCCTCGCGGTCTTTGTCCAGCACGAGGTACACGTCCATGCTCGAGCCGTTCAGCACGATGCTGCCGCCCGTCACGCCCCTGAAGTTGAAGCCCAGGCTCGTGAGCAGCTCAGCGTTGCCCTCGGTGCTGGTGAAGAGCCTCAGGTTCGGGTCCTCCCCGGCCGCCACGCCCGCGAATGCCAGCTCGCCGTTCGTCACGTTCAGCCAGGTCCGGGCGTCCGTCACGCGGTGCTTCTCCAGGATATCCAGCAGCGCCTTGTTGGTGAAGTCGAGCACGAACCCGCTCTTCCCGTCCGCGCTCTGCTGCACGGTCAGCTTGTGCCCCTGCCCGCCGTCCGCAAACTCGATCAGCGCGTCGCTCCCTTCCGCCGGCTCCGCGCCCGTGATGCTCCGGTCGTCAAATACCAGCCGCATCGTGGTCTTCCCTTCGCCCACGTTCAGGTTGCCGCCCACTCCCTTCAGACGCCCGATCTTCGCCGTCGCGCCCGCGTCTCCCTCCTTCGCCACCTTCGCGCTGCCGTACACCGTGATGTCGTCAAACTGCTCGCCTCCCGTTCCTCCGGCGTCCACCACACCCGTCGCCTCCACGACGAGCCGCACGCCGCCGTTCCTCTTCTCCTTCTGCATCGCCCCCAGCAGCGCCCCCTTCTTCAGCCGCAGCTCGCCTGCCCCCGTCAGCGTTCCACCGCCCCAGGTCGCCTGCGCGCCGTCCAGCACAAATCTGTCGTCGCCCGTGTCCAGCTTGGCCGCCGTATTCGCCGCCTGCAGGGTGATCGTGTGGGCCCCGTCGTCCGCCGCGCTCACAAAGCTCAGCGTCTCGCCCAGCTCCCCGTCGCCGATGCGTCCCCGCAGCACCACGTCGTCCGCCGTCCGCAGGGTGATCGTCCCAGTCCCCGCCATGTTGAAGTCGTACGTCACCGCCCCCTTCTCGTTCACATCCGTCAGGTCAAGCGTCCAGCTGGAGCTCGATGCCGCCGCCGGCGCATCGTTCGCCGCCGCAGGCGTCGCCGCGTAGCTCGCTATCCGCGCCTTCCCGGCCCCGCCATCCGTCGCCAGCCCCGCCACAACCGTGCCCCGGAACTGCGCCATGCTGCCCCGGTACGTGTGCGCAAAGTCCAGCTTCTGCCCGCTCTTCTGGCCCCAGGCATTCGCTAGTACGCCGTCGCCGGTCAGCCCCTCCGCGCTCGTGAGCGTCACCTGCTTGTTCGCGTCCGCCGCGCCGCGCGCGTAGCCGCCCACCAGGTTCACGCCGCTCACGTTCAGCCTCCTCACGGCCACCTCCGTTCCCTCCTCCGTGCCGCCGAAGACCATGGCGCGTCCCGCCAGCTCCAGGTCGATCGTCGCGCCGCTCACCGCCGATGCGTTAACCAGCTGCACGGCGTCCGCCGCCCCGTCGCCCACCAGGGCGATCACCCCGGTAAAGCCGCTGTTGTCCGCGCTCACCGTGTAGCTCCCGCCGTCGCCCTCCGCGCCGATCTCCACGCGCCGCCGCGCGTCAAACTCCTCGCCCAGCGCCTGCATCACCTCCGCGTCCATGGGATCCCCGTCGAGGAACGCCGTCGTCATCTCCAACGCCCCGCCCGTCGCCTGCAAGCTCAGCGTCGCACCCTCGCCCACGCGGATGTCGCCGGTCAGTTTCGCGCTGCCCCCGTTCATCCTGTAGGTCAGGTTCCCTTCGCGCACGTTCACGGCGCCCGCGTACTGCGCATCCTGCGCCGTCTCCTGCCATTCCACGGTCAGCCCGAAGCGCCCGGTCTTGTCCACGCCGTAGTGCAGCGCACCCGTCAGCGCGTTCACCTTCTCAAGCCCTGCCGGCTTCGCCCCCGGCGCCGTCTCCGCCCCGCCCACGGTTATCCCCTTCGTCGGGTCCTTATCCGTCGGGTTCTCATAGCCCTCGGCCGCTACGCTCTGCCCCCTGTTCTCCAGGTGCTGCACAAATTGCGCGTAGGTCTTGCCCACCTGCAACTGCAGCGCCATGTTCGTGCCGAGCGACACCTGCTCGTTCAGCAGGTCGTTCTTCCGCTCCTGCATGTAGAGCGTCCCGTCGCCCGTGTTCTCCGTGTGCCTCTCTTCGATCGCCAGCGCCCCGCCCTGCATCGATACGTCCGTATCCGCCCCCACCGCGCTGTCGCTCGACAGCACCAGCGAGCCGCCTTGCAGCTCCACCTTCGGGATGCTGTTGTTCTCCGTCTTCAGCTCCACGCGCCCATCCTCCACGTAGAGGGTGCCGCCCTCTCCCGTCGTCTCGTTGCCTTGCAGGTGGATGCTCCCCTCGCCGCTGAAGGTGTAGTCGCCCTCCACGTGCACATTCCCCGGAGTCACCTTGTCGTTCACGGTCACTTCGCCCTGGCCGCTGCCCTTGAAGTACACGTCCGGCGCCTGGCCCACGGTGCCCTTGTCCTCCTCGTCGTGCTTCCAGTTCTCGCTCGCCGAGGTGTCGTTGTTGCTCCAGGTCATGTTCCCGCCGCTTTCGCCCTGGTCGCCCTGCCACACCCACATGTCCGGGGTCGTAGTCGAGAGACTCAGCACGAGGCTGTTGCCCTTCCGCACCAGCCGCGCCTCGTAGTCGTTCTCATCGTCCGCGTGCGCCGCCGTCCATGCCTTCAGCACCTCGTCCACGCTCTTCTCGTGCCCCTCCGTCGCCTCCGCCAGGTTGAAGTACTCGCGGATGTTGTCCGTCTTGAACTCCGCCGTCGTGATGCCGGTGACGAGGTAGTAGTCGCCCGCCTCCAGGCCCGTCAGGTCATCACCCAGCCACAGGCTGATCTTGTCGTCCCCGTACTCGCCGAAGCGACCGGCAAACTCCAGCCCGCCCAGCACCCGCAGGTACGCCGTATCTTCCGTCCTCCCGTTCCCGTTGCCCGTCAGGTCAAATTGCAGCCCGCCGCCCAGCGTCATCGCGCCCCTCACCTCCATGCGCCCCTGCGCAATGTCCAGCACCCCGTCAAACAGCCTCTCCCGGCCCGCCACCCGCGCGCCGGATACCGATTCCACCGCCAGCACGCCCTCCCCCTTCTTCGTGAAGGTCCCCAGCTCCTGCACGTCGTGGGAGAGCACCAGCGCCTTCGCCGCCACATCCCCGTCGTTCGTGATCTCGTTGAAGTCCTGCAGCGTCACATTCTCCAGGTCGTTGCGCTCCCCGTCGATCACCAGGCTCGCCTGCTGCACCCGGGATGTATCCCTCCCCGTGCCGTACTCCGCCTTCCGGTAGCCGCCGGAGAGCGTCTGCTCCCCTTCGCCGGTGAACCTGAAGCCCTGCCCCAGTCTCACCTCCGTCTTCTGCGTCATCGAGTTCAGCGCCGGGTGCGCCTCGTCAGGCGTCCCCTCCATGATGTTCTCGTGCCAGCCCGCGGCGTACACGTCGCCCGTCAGCTCGCCGCTCGTCAGCGCCAGGGAGATCGTCCCCTTGTCGTTCGTGTTGTCGCCCGTGCGTCCCACACTCGTCGCCCGCCAGTTGCCGCCGATGATGTCGCCGTCGATGATCGCGCCGTCCACGCTGATGGCAATGTCGCCCACAGCCAGGATGTCCGAGTGCGTCGCCACCTCGCTGTAATGCCCGCCGATCACGCTGCCCGTGATGGTCCCGCCGTTGAGGTTCAGCTCGATATTCCCGCTCGTCAGAGAGTTCGTCTCGTGCCCGTCTCCCGCCTCGGCGTGCTCGTGGTTGCTCACGTAGCTGCCGCCCACCACATGACCCGTGATCTCCGCCGCCCCGTCGATCGTGATCCTCGTCTCGCCCACTGTCATCGCGTGCCCGCCGCCCGTCGTCTGGTCCACCAGCATGCTGCCGCCCAGCACCGCCAGCTCGCTGTGCACGTGCCCGAACGCCGTCTCCTTCGCGATCTTCCCGCCGTGGATGTTCAGCGTCACATTCCCCACCTCCATGTTGCCGCCCTTCCCGTCATCCGTCAGGTAGCTGCCGCCCACCACCACGCCGGTGATGCCGATCTGCCCGTTCTTCTCCCCTCTCGCCCGGATCACGTCTTCCGCCAGGCCCTCCTCCGTCATATCCCAGCCGATCGTCAGGTTCACGTCCCCCGTCTTCGCAGAAGGTATGCCGTCGCCGCCTGCTGCCTCGCCCACGTTCGTGTAGTTCGCGTAGTCGCCGCCCACGATGTGGATGTCCTCGTACGTGCCCCTCAGAATGTTCAGGTTCGTCGCCCCCTCGCGCACGTTGCTGTCGCCGGCGTCGCTGCGGTAGAAGTCGCCGCCCACCAGGATGCCCATCGCCTCCTGGCTGCCCGCCTCACCGCCCGGCCCGTGCGCCGAGGAGAAGATGATCCCCTCGCCGTCGATGGTCACGTGCGTGTCGCCCGTCGTCGTCTCCTGCGCCCCCGTCGCTCCGCCCAGCGTGTAGCTGCCGCCCACCACGCGCCAGAAGCGCCCGCTCTGCAGCTCGATGTTCGTGTCGCCCGTGAAGCTCATCGTGTGCTCACCCGCCGCAGATTCCGCAAACCACATGCCGCCCACGATCGCGTTCTGGTAGTAGCCGCCGTTGATGGTGATGTGCGTGTTGCCCGTGAACTCCGTCGCGCCGCCGCCGCTCGCCTCGCGCCGGCTCGCCCCGTTGATCGCACGCGTGAACACGTGCCCGCTGCCCATAAGCACTCCTCCCTGCTGCCGGTCCGCCGTCTTCGCCGTGATCACGATGTTCGTGTCGCCCGTGAAGATCGAAGACCTCTCCACCCCTTCGTCCGTCGTCGCCCCGGGCGCCGTGTAGTTCGCGCCCACAATCTCCTTGTCAAACGTGCCTCCCTCCGGCGCCGCCGTCGCCACCTCTACCCGCTCGTCCTTCTCCTCGGTCTGCGGGTCGTCCACCCCCTTGTACTGGGTGTCCCTCAGGTTGATGGTGATGTTCGTGTTCCCGCGGAACTTCGGCCGCACCTCCTTCTGCTCGCCCACGCCCACGGAGTCCACCCAGGCGTTGCCGCCCACGATCGCCGCAAAATACGTGTCATCGCCCGTCGTCGCCGCGCTCCCGTCAGAAAGCCCCGGCCGCACCTCCTGCCCGTCGCTCCCCGTCACCCGGCTCAGCAGGTCGTAGATGAAGATGTGCGTGTTGCCGAAGAAGGCGTCATACTCCGCCGATGCCGTCCCGCTCGTCAGCGTGCTGCCGCCCACGATGCCTCCCAGCACCGTCCCCTTGAACACCGTGATGTAGCTGTCGCCGATGAACGAGAAGGTCGAGTTGTTCACGTGGTTGCCGCCCACGATGTAGTCCACGGCTCCCTCCGCCCCGCTCTGCCGCTCGCCGCTCGCCGCGTCCAGTTGGATGTGGCTCGTCCCGCCGTAGTACGCGCGCCGCCCTTCCTCGCTCTGCACGGTGCAGCTCGCCCCGCCCACCAGCAGGTGCAGGTGGTTCTTCTCCGCCTCCCCGTCATACAGGTACTCGATGTAGCTGGATCCCTCCCAGCCGCGCCCAAGCTGCTCCTCACTGTTGATCAGGAACCCGCCCAGCACCGTCGCATTCTTCGCGTCCTCAGTCGTCGTCGCCACGCCCTGCGTCAGGCGGATCAGGTTCTGCCAGCCCATCTGGTAATCCGGGCTCCCGTCGCCGTTCCCGTCATATCTGCCCAGCTCCACGCTGTGGCTCGCAAAGCCCGTCCCGCTGCCGCTCAGGTTGAACACGTCGCCGCTCGCCTCCGTCCCATTCCACGCGTGGCTCTCCATGGCCGCCGTCGCGGGAGATCCGTTCAGCCCGGCTATGCCCCACGCACTGTCCCATTCCGGCGCCGTAAACTCGATCTCGCCCGTCACCGAGAGCAGCAGGTGGTAGTACTCGTGCTCCTGGTCCTTCTCCCAGCGCAGGTGCCATTTCTCATTGTCCCCTGTCCACAGGGGGAACGTGATGATGTCCTTGAACTTCGCCAGGCTCTCCTCGCTCGCCGTCTCGCTCGTGATGCCCAGGTCAAACCCGCTGCTCAGCTGGTCCTTGCTGTGCTCCCAGATCTCCTTCAGGTAGATGATCAGCTGGTTCTCCCCGAACTTCTCGAACAGCGTCTCGCTCAGCTGCAGCTTCCCGCCGCCCACTGATCCTTCGCCCTCGTAAATCTCTTTCTCGTACCTCAGCGTCACCCCCTGCTCAATCGAAATCTGATCATCCCCCAGCACGCCGTCCAGCGCGTCCACTCCGCCGGCAAACCCGAGCCCGCCCTGGTAGGTCATGAACAGGTTGCTCCCGCGGTCCACCGTCAGCCTGCTGCCCAGGCTGAAGTCGCCCGCCCCCGTCTTGTGGAAGCCCCTCTGCAGAGGATCCTCCCCGGCTGCAACGCTGTGCATGTGCACGTGCAGAGCGTCCCGCGCGCCCGCGCCCTCGGCCGTGAGGCTCCCCGCCCCCGCTTCCTGCACGATGTGGTCCAGGTACACCCTGCCCCCCTCCTCGGTCTGCACGGTCATCACCGCGTTCGCTCCGTTGGTGATCTCCTCCAGGTGCAGCTCCTGCCTCGCGCCCAGCGCGCCGCCCTCGCCGAACTTCATCGACCCCGTCAGCGTCCCCACGTGGATGGTCTGCTCGCCGCCCTCCGCCACGGCGCCGCCGAAGCTCATGATGCCCGCCGTCTCAGCGTCCGCGGTGATGCTCTTCAGGTGCACCTCCTGCGTCCTCTGCTCCACGGTGTCGCTCAGCGTCGCCCCGCTCAGGTCGATCCCGCCGCCGTTCGTCAGCCGCACGTCGATGTCGTCCTCCGCCGCGTTGAAGGTTTCATTCACCGGCGCAATCGCCAGCTTCGATCCCGCGCCATCCACCGTGATGCCCAGGCTGCGGGCCCCTCCTTCCGCCGCCGCTCGGCCCTGCACGTCCCCCGTCGCCAGGGTCAGCGTGCCGCCGTTGCTCACGCTCGCCGTCCCCGCCGCCAGGCTCAGCGTCTCGCCCGCCGTCCCCAGCCTCGCGCTGCCGCCGGATACCGTCACCGCCCCGGCTATGCTCGTGGGTCCTTCCACCGTCAGGGCGCTGCCCGCCCCGCTCACGCTCACCGTGCCGCCCAGGGTCTTCTCCCCGTTCCCGCTCAGCGTCGCGCTGCCGCCGCCGGATACCGTCACCGCCCCCGCGATGCTCTTCTCCCCGTCCCCGGTGAGTTGCAGCTCGGCCGTCGTCTCACCCGCCACCTTCTGCACATTCAGCGTGCCGCTCAGGGTAAAGCTCTCCCCCTCCTCCGCCCCGTCCAGCGCCAGCGTCCCGCCCTGCACGAGCAGGCTTCCGCCGTCGTACGCCCCGTGTATCGTCTGCCTGCCCGCGCCCTTCTTCGTCAGTTGCGCCAGCCCGGCCACGTCCGCCGTCAGTTCCGCCCCGCCGCTCGCAAACGCCTCGTCCGCCGCGCCGTCAAATCTCTGCCCGTCGAAGTCGATGCTCAGCTTCGCCCCCGGCGCCGCTGCCACCGTCCCGCTCGTCGTCCCCTCCAGGTACTTCACGGTGTAGCCCTCCGCGTCCGTCGCCGTCACTTCCAGCGTGCCGCTGCCGCTCAGTTGCACCGCGTAGCTCGCCAGCGCGTCCGCTGTCCGCCCCTCGCCGTTGTCCGCAAAGGCCAGTTGCAGCGTGCCTGCCGCCACGTTCAGCCGCCCGGCGCTCCCTTCAGCCGTGCCGAATCCGCCGCCCAGAACGAGGTCTCCCTCCCCCTTCTTGGTGATGGTGAAGGCCTTCCCGGCGTTCGCCCCCTCCGTCGCCGTCCCGCTCAGCGTCCCCGTCAGGGTGAGCGCCGCCTCCTCGCCGCCCGCGATGTCGATCGCCGTGTCCGCCTCCGCCACGATGCCCCACGCCGTCGTCGGTTTCGCCGCCTCGCTGTACACGTACAACGCCGCGTCCATCACCGCCGCCGTCTCGCCCACAGTGTAGCCCTCCACGGTCGCGCCCGATCCGTTCCCGCTCAGGTGCAGCGTGGCCTTCTTCCCCTCCCCGGCGTTCGCGCTCAGCCAGAGGCTATCCCCCACCATCAGCGTGGCGTTGTTCTCCACGTAGTAGTCCCCCACATTCGTCAGCCCGTAGTTCCCCGCGCCCGGCTCGCCCTTCAGCACGAGCGTCGTCCGGCTCTCGCTCCCCGAGGAGCGCAGCCTCACCGCCCCCAGCCGGTTGCTGCCGTCCGCCTTGTTCGCCTTATCCAGGAAGTGCCACAGGTCCCCGCTCTGTTCCGTCAGCTCCCGGGTCCCCATGTCCTGCAGCGTCAGCGCTCCCTCGCCGTGAGCGAGAGCCGCGCCCAGCCTCTCCAGCGATGCCGCGCCGTGGAACACCACCTCGCTGCCCGCGTTGATCGTCATGGACGGTATGCTCTTGCTCCCGGAGGAGTACACGTCCACCCGGGCGACCGTCGCCCCGTCGCCCACCGTCAGGGCGCCCAGGCTGAGGCTCTGCCCGCGGTTGCTCGCCGTGCCGAATTGCAGCGTGCCGCCCTTCACCGTCGTGTCCGCCACGTTCACCGCCCCCGTCAGAGTCTGCGTGT
Organism: uncultured Akkermansia sp.; assembly: GCA_947631435.1. Taxonomy (GTDB): domain Bacteria; phylum Verrucomicrobiota; class Verrucomicrobiia; order Verrucomicrobiales; family Akkermansiaceae; genus Akkermansia. The sequence goes on along the minus strand of CANRLM010000001.1, from coordinate 54,784 downwards.
ACGTGCCGTCCTTCACGAGGTGCAGGTCGCCGTTCCCCAGCGTGCCGGAGAAGTCCGGCGTCCCGCTGCCGCCCTCGCTCTTCAGTGTCAGCGTCCCCGTGCCGCGGAAGGTCCCGCTGCCGGTGATGGATTGCAGCTCAAGCTGCGCGCCGCTCGCCGCCGCCGTCTCGCCCACGATGAGCGTCCCCTCCAAGCTCAGGTTGCCCAGCTTGTTGCTCGCGTTGTTCAGCGCCAGCGTCCCGTTGCTCCGCACGTCCACAGCCCCCGTCGTCGTCACCGCCCCGTCCATCACCAGCGTCGCCGCCGCCGCGCCTGCAACGTCCGGCCCCACCGTGATCGTGCCCGCCGCATACGCCTGCGTCAGGGTCTGCCGCCCGCCTGTCAGGGTGATGCTGCCGATGTTCTCCAGCGTCCCGCCGAAGGTCGCGTTGCCTCCGTTCGTCAGCGTCAGTTGCACCTTGCCTTCCCCGCTGCCCGCGGCTATCGTGCCGCTGCCGCTCAGCTTCGTGGCGCTCAGCGCCGCGTCGCCCTCCGTGCCGCCCACCGTCAGGCTACCCTCCACGCTCAGCTCATCCACCGTCACAGCCGCCGCCGCCAGCGTCAGCGCACCGGTGGCTCGCACCGCAAAATCCGTTCTTCCCAGCGCCCCGTTGGTGAGCGTCTGGCCTGCCCCGCCGTTCACGGTGAAGCTCATCACGCCGTCCATCGTGCCCGCGTAGCTTCCCTCCGTGCCGGTGATGCTCATCGCCACCGCCTGCCCGCCGGAGACGATCGCTCCCGTCCCGTTCAGCGCGCCGACGGAGAGTCCGAACGTCCCCTCGCCCGCCGCGCCCAGGGTGAGCGTCGCGCCCTCTATGTTCAGGTTGTCAATCGTGCTGCCCCCGGCCGCTCCCTTCAGCGTCAGAGCCTTCCGCACGCTCAGCTCGCCCAGGTACATCGTCCCGCTGAGGGTCTGCCCCGCGTTGTTCACGTCCAGTTTCGCGAGCTTGTCACCCGCGCTGCCGATGGTCCCGGAGAACTCGAACGTCCTGCTTTCCCCGTTCAGCGTCAGCGTCCCCGTGCCCGCCTCCAGCGAGCCGATGCTGCCCGCGCCGGAAATCGCGCCCACCGTGGCATTCGCATCCACCTGCAAATTCGTCCCGACGCCGACGGCGACCTCCGAGAACGCACTCGCGCCCTTCAGCTCCACCGTCCCGCCGCCGATGCTCAGCTTGCCGGTCGCCGCCAGGCTCCCCGCCCCGCCATCCAGCTCCAGCGTGCCCGCGCCGTCCTTGGTGATGCCCGCGCTGCCGCTCAGCCCGCCCTTCACTTCAATCCTGCTCTTCGTTTCTCCGCTGCCCTCGGTGGCGAACGCAAAGTCCGCCGTCCCCACATTCAGCGTGCCCGTGAGGCTCAGCGTGCCGCCGTACCCGTTTCCGTCCTCCGTGATGACGCTGTCCGCGTCCGCCGTGGCGATGCCGCCCAGTCCCGACACCGCACCGGTGATCACCAGCTTGCCGTCGCCGTACTTGGTCAGCTTCTCGAGCTTATCCTCGCCCGCCTGCGTCGCGCCCTTCACCTCCGCCGCAATCGTCCCCTTCCCCTCGCTCACAAACACCGCCGCATTCGCATCCAGCACCAGCGAGCCGCCGGTGAGCGAAACGCCGTCGTCCAGACGCAGCGCGCCGTACGGGAGGTATTGCTTCTCCTCCTCGCCGACATTGGTCTTGAACCCGCCGCCGACATTCGTGTACCCCTTGCCCGCGATGTGAACCTCCCCGGCAGTGATCGGATCCCCCTCTCCGTCCACATCCGTCTGCGTGTAGCTCTCCTTCAGCCAGAACTGCGCGCCGGCTTTCACGTTCACCCGCTCAAAGTACTCCGCATCATCCGTGTGCCCCTCGCCGAGCGGCTCCTTGTAGTCGTAGTAGAACACGTTGCCGTGGAGCCCCACTTCCTGCCCCTTCCACGATCCCTGGAACACCTCCGTTATGTGCACCGGCGGGGTCAGCCCGGATGCATCCAGCACCAGCCGTCCGTCGGTGCCCGCCTTGTAGCTGAACTTGTCCCCGCGCTTCACGGTGAACCCGTCCTTCAGCTCCACCACCAAATCCGTGTTCCCGAGGTCCAGCTCCCCGTCCAGCGTCAGCTCACCCTTCCCCCCGATCGTCAGCTTGTCCGCCGCCGCCACGGTCAATCCGCCCAGCGTCACGTCGCCCGCCAGTGTCCAGCCGACATTGGCATCCTTGTTCGTGATCTGCAGCCCGCTCAGGTAGCTGTGCTGCCCCTCGCCCATCGTCAGCTTCGTGCCGTCGAAGACCACTGTGCCGGCATAACCGCCCGTCGGCGCACTGCTCCCGCCATTCACCTCTCCCAGCACGACGCTCGAGTTCGTCCCGCTGAAGTGCAGCGTCGCGCCGCTCCCCACCGTCACCGCGCCGCTCTGGTTCACGTTCCCTCCGAAGGCCAGCTCGCCCGCCTGCACGTCGATGCTCCCGCTGTGGTTGTCGAGGTTCGCCGAGAAGCTCTGCTTGCCCGCGCCGCTCTTCACGATGTTCAAATTCGTCCCGAAGTTCACCCCGGAGCTGAGTCCGTTCCCGCCCACGCCCGCGGTATCCACCGTCAGCTTGCCGCTGCCCGTGATGCTGCCGCCCGCCGCGCTCATGCCGCCCGTGACCTTCAACTCATCCCCGGTTCCCGCCAGCTCGATGCTGCCCTGCCCGTTCATGCTGAACGCCGCGCCGCCCGCCAGCGTGTTGCCGCTGCCCGCGAACTTCAGCGTGCCCTGAACATCGGCTCCCGTCAGTTGCGCCTTCGTTCCGCCCAACGTGATGCTGCCGCCCGCCGCCACGGTGATCTTGCCGCCGCTCACATCGGTCAGCGTCTGGCCGCTCCCGGACACCGTGATGTCCACGTCCGTGATGCTGCCGGTGAAGCTCTGCGTTGCTTTGCCGCCCAGGGTCAGCTTGCCGTTGCTGCCCGCCGTCCCCTTACCGATGCTGCCCGTGCCCGTCAGCCCGCCGTTCAGCGTGAGCTGAGCATCCGCGCTCCCGGTCCCATTCGTGATGGAAATCGCACCGCTCACCGTTGCCAAGCCGGTGATAGTCACCCCGCCGCTCACGTTGAGCTGCGCGTCGCTGTTCACCGTCAGGGCGCCATCCACGCTGCCCTTCCCGAAGTTCATCGTGCTGTCAATGCCCGAAGCATCGTTCTTGATGTCATCCGTGCCATTGCCCACGGTGAGGGCGCCGGTGATCTTCACGCCGCCATCTTGAGAGGTGTTGGTGAAGTTCAGCGTCCCGGAGTCGATGCTCACCGCGCCGAAGCTCATCGCATTCGTCCCTCCGAAGGTGTGCGTATCGTTCGCCTCACTCGTATCCACCAGGAGGTCGAGATAATGCTCGCTCAGCCCGCTCACCGTGCCCGTGAAAGTGCTGCCCTCCCCCGTGAGGGTGAGGCGTATATTCGCCGCCTTCTTCCCGCTCTTCCCTCCGCTCAGGGTGCCCGTGCCGGTGATCTTCCCGGCCGTCATCGCGCCGCTCAGCCGCAGAACGCCGCCCACCTCCAGCTCTTTCGCCGTGTTGCTCTCCCCGCTCAGCAGAAGCGTGCCGCTCTGCACGTCCACCTTCGATCCCGTGAACGACTGCTCGAATTGCTGCCTCTTGGCACACGTGATCCCGCTCACGTTCATGGTGATGGAATCCACTCCCTTCAGGCTGCCGCCGTAGACCGCGTCTCCTTCGCCCGCCACGCCCGTGAGCGTCAGCGCCAGCTTGTCAGCGTCCGTCAGATTATTCCTGGCGCCGTCTTCGCCAAACCCCTCCTTATGGAAGGTCCAGGCCCCGCTCAGCGCGCCCGCGCTCAAGGCAGCCTTCGACTCACCATTCTCACTCGAGAACGTCAGCTGCAGCCCGTTGCCAATGCCCCCCGAAATCTCGCCTTTCACGCTGTTGCTCGTGTTCGCAAACACCAGCGTACCGGTGGTGTCCAAGGAGTTTCCAAAGCTCACCCCTCCCGTCGCCGCCACCGCATTGCTCTCCGACCCCAGCACCAGCGTGCCCTGGGAAATCACGATATTCGCGCCCTTGAACGCCCCCGTGATCTTCTGCGTGCCCGCCCCCGCCATCTCGATATCGAGCCTGGCGTCGGAGCTGCCTTTCCCTGAGATGTTTGCCGAACTCGTAGCGGTCTTCCCATCGCCGAGCATAATCTTCAGCCTGGCATTCCCATAGTCACCATTGTCGGGACCGTGCACGTACCGCTCCACGGTTCCGTCAACATCGCTGTCTTCCAGCGCGGTAATCTCGTACGACGAGGCCATCTGGCTCATCGCGATCAGATCCGTACCTCCGGCGAGCTTGACAGTCACCCCGGTCAGGTCGTCCTCATTCGTTTGACCGGTTTGATTGTGCTCACCGAAGTTAAACCTCAGCGTGCCTTCCTGCACGTCGATGGTTCCGCCGTAATGACCACTTCCCGACGTTACCGCTGAGAACGCAGTCTGCACGAAAGTCAACGCGCCCGCGCCCTTCTTCGTGAGGGTGAGACCTTCCTTCGCGAAGGACAAGATCCCCGTCAACCGCATGTTGCCACCTGACGCCTGGTAGATGGTCGCGTTTTCTTCGATGGCGACGTTGCCCGCAATGTCAGTATTCCCGGAAGCGACCGCCCCGACGAGTGCGCCTCGGTTGTAATCCTGCCCGGTTTCAGCAGCCGGTGTGATGCCGGAACCCGCCAGATGCAGGGTGAAGCCGGTGCCGGTCGAAGCCAGCATGTTGATATTCCCCAACACCAGCGAACTGCCGTCCGCCACGTCAAAATCCTTCACCCGAGCCAGACGTCCGGCATTGGCGTTTTGGTTCCCGGCCGTTTCCAGTTTCAACGCCGTGCCGCTGGTGAGCTCGACGAGCGCAAGGCTGTTTGTAGCCTCACTGCTCAGCATGCCCAGCAGGAACCAGGTGTCGTTCGCTGTCGCCTGAACCGTATTGCCCACATCCAGCACCAGAGTCCCATCGCCGTGAATACCCGTTGCTCCGGTAGCGGTGTCACCCCAACCGTCCTTGGTCGTCACCCTGAGCGTGCTTCCCCTGTTCACCGTGATGCCGTTGGTGAATGTCTTGGCTCCGCTCGTGTTGATCACCACCGTGGCGTTAGTCGATTCTGCACCCGAGCTGCCGACAGTGAGGCTGTCGACAGTGATCGTGTTGTTGGAACGAGTCGCAGTAGCCACGCCCAGGTTCACCGTCCCTTTCTGGATGTCCAGCACGGACGCCGGTCCCGAAGGAGTATTCAAACCGATACTCCCGGTGAGGGTGATTTCCCTGTTCCCGGTCTTGACAAGATGAATCGATTGCAATTGCCCGGCGAAGGTGTCGTTTTGCGTCCCGTCATTTTCTGTGTCCTTCAGGTCGCCGCTCAACTTGAGGGTGGCAGCCGTGCCGCTCGCGGTGGAGATGATGGTGTTATTTGCGGTGACGTTCTCAGTCGTCGTCAGGGCGCCGGTAATCTCGATCACGGATCCGCTGCTGAGCCTGAGCTTCGGAGCCGTTGCTGTATTCGTCCCCACGGTGTAATCACCGTCCACCTTCAACGTCGTGTTTTCAGTCAGGTTGACGGTGGATTTTTTGTGCGCAAAATTCCCTTTGAGAGTGTAGCTCTCCTCTGTGTTGTTCGTATTTCCGAAAGTGATGCTCCCGTTCGGGTCATCCAGTGTGACCGTGCCCTCAATGCTGGTGCCGCTCCCCGTGAAATTGAGCTTGCCGGCAGTTACATCAATAGTCGTGCTGTGGATCTGCTGATTGGCGCCGGAGAAGGTCAGGGTTCCGTACTTGACAGAGACATTCCCGTAAATCACGGCGCTGGCGGCGTCGACGTAGAGGCTGGGATCTCCAGCACCGTTCGAACTGCCTGTCTCAGCGACGACAGAAATATCGGTCTGTTTCTCTTGTCCGCCTATCTTGGTGCCCTTGAGATAAACGACCCCGTAGCGATCCAGCTTCACGCTTCCTCCGGTAATCTCACCGAAGAGTTCAAAATAGGCATTAGCCGCAGCTTTGTGAGAAACCACGATGTCCACACCCGAGACTGTAGCATAAAGCGTTTGCTTACCCCCCCACGCACTGGCCACGCCAAGGTCTCCAATCGTCAGCTTGGTGCAGGTGTCTCCGGAGGCTGTGTCGGTGATGGTAGCGAGGTTGCTTGCCGCACCCGCGCTGATGGTGTTCACCACCTGCAAATCGCTGTTCAGGGTCAGGGAGCTTGTGCCGTTCAGGGTCAGAGAAGCGAACTTCGTGGCGACGGCGGACTCGGTCGGCACGGTGGGTCCGATCTGCAGAGAGCCGGTGGTAGTGGCTGTGCCCACGGTAACCGCGGCGTTTTGCGCGCTGCCCGTGCCGCCGGTGAGGGCGAGCTTGCCGGAATCGACCTTGAGGACACTGCCGGTGAATTCCCCGCTCAGCGTGAAGCCACCGTCACTTGTCGCCACGCCCTTGTACTCGAAGCCCGTGGCGATGCTCCCGGCGAAGGTCTCCGCGCCCGTGTCCGTGCCGCGGTCCAGCGTGAGCAGGGAAGTGCCGGTGCCGGTGATCGTGCCGGCGGTTCCTTCCAGAGCATTCACCGTGAGATTTACCACTGCGGTGTCGCTACCCAGCGTCAGCGTGCCGCCCGTCATCTTCAGAGAGCCGAGCGCATTGGTGACGCCCTCCCCGTTGCCGTTCAGCGTGAGCGTGCCGCCGGTGATCTCCATGTGGCCGCTCGCCGCGCTCAGCGCGCCGCCCACCGTGGTGGTGAGTTGATCGCCGAAGACCGCGGTGTTGCCGCTGGTGATCTCCATGCCGCCCGAGATGCTCAGGGTATCCCCCCCGTCAGTCCCGTTACCCGCAAATCTGTACTTCGCGCTGCCGGATGTAGCCCCGGGTTCCGTCCCGTACTGCTCCGCGCTGGTGATGGTGAGCGACTCCGCGCTCACGCTGCCACTCACGGTGACCTCGTACCCGTCCGTCGGCATTCCTCCCTCGGGTTGGCTGTTGCCCGTCGCCGCAAAGATAGCCAGGCAACCGTTGGTGAAGGCCTCGTAGACGTCATTCACCTCGCCATCCACCTTCCATTCGTACTCCGTGCCGCCGTCCGTCCATGTCAGTTTCCCGTCCGGAGATTGCGCTCCGTGCTTGTCCCCGTTGTCCCAGACCAGCTTGGCGCCCTCATTGATTTCCCAGGTGAGGTGTCCGTCGTCCGTCAGGCTGAACGTGCGGTTGTCCAGGATGGACTTCAAACCATCATCAGCCGCCGGCTCAAAACCGATGTCGAAGTAATCGCCAATCTTCTTGCCATTGCTCGGGGAGAAGTTTGCATCCAGGTCGACGAGCAGAGGATTCTTGTGCTCGTAGCTCGAGAGATTCTGGGCGATCTTCGTCCCATCCAGCATCAGGGTGATCTTCGTGTTGTCATCAATCGTCGCGCCACTCGCCAGCTTCAGATGCCCCGGCTCGGTTTCCGTGGTGAAGGGATTCGCGACCTCCAGGTAAATGGAGCCCGTGCCCTTCAATCCGCCCAGCGTGAGATGATTATTCCCCTTCAGATGCAGCTTGCCGGCTGAGGTCACCGCCCCGTCATCGCCCGTCGTCACCTTCAGCTCGAGTCTGGTCAGGGAAGCGTTCGTCTCAACCGCCGTGAAGGTCACGTCGCCACTCTCGCCGATGACCAGAGAACCGGCGCTCGTGCCCGACTTGAACGTCGTGATTTCCGCCGTGCCATCCAGCGTCAGCATGCCGCCGGTAAGCTCCAGCTCCGCAAGCGTCACCGTCCCGCCGAAGGTCTGGTTCGCTCTTTCGCCACTCACCGCCACCGAGATGCTGATGTCAGAGCCCTCGCCGCCGATGGTCCCGCCGAAGTCGCCGCCCGTGCCCGTGATGGAAATCTTCCCCTTGCCGGTGATGCTGCTGTTATCATCACCTACCAGCGCCGCCACCTCCAGGCTGGGCGAGGTGGAGCTGCTCGCATCCGAACCAATCTTCAAACTGCTCTCGGGTTCGTCCGTGCCGCCCAGCTCGAGCGTGTCCATCTTGCCGCCCTCCGTCAGGGTGAGCGTCCCGCTCTTCACGGTGATGTCCAGCGTCTTATTCCCGCCATCCGTCGTGTCCGCCGCCAGGGCTTTCGCCACCGACACCGAACCGGAAACCGTCAGCGAGCCGCTCCCGCCCAGGGTGTCCAGCGTAAGCCCGCTCCCACCAACCGTCAGCGTGGCGGTATCGTCCGTCGCCGGGGCATCCGTGGCAACGACCTTGAGGGTCCCCAGACTGTCGCCGCCCGCGAGAGCCAGCTTCGCCCCTTCGCTGAGGCTGATCTCGCCCGTGTAGCTACCTTCCGCGGGGGCAGAGCTCTTGCTCACCGCCTTCTTGATGGTGAAGGTCCCGCCCGTGATGCTCAGGTTCCCGCTGCCGGTCAGCGCCTTCGCGGTCTCCTCGCCGTCCGCGGCGTCCTTACCCAGGGTGATGTTGCCGTTGAAGGTCGTCGTTGTACCCATTCCCAGCGTCAGCGTGCCCTCGACGGTGAGGCTTTCTGCCGGCTGCGCGTCTCCAACGTTGGTCTTGAAGCTGTACCCGTCAGCCTTCACCTCCATGTTGTGCGCCGTCAGCGCCCCAACGATATCCACCGCCTTGTTAGCATCGTTCGGCGATTCGAGAGTACCGAAGATGACATCCTCGTTCGTGGTGTTGTAGAAGGCGGAGTCGGCTGTTTCCCCGTCCGAGCCCGTCGTCCAGTCCTCGGTCTCGCCCGTCCCGCCTATGGTCCTCTCCTCCCAGGTACCGGTCTTGCCGGTCCAGGTGAGGGTAACCTCCTTGTCCTTATCCAGCTCGTAGGTGAGCACGCCCGCCGCCAGCTTCAGCTTGAAGTGCTCATCCGCCGCCTTGTCATTCAGCACGACGGGACTGCTGTTCTCCGCCCCATTCTTCTCCCAGCTGAGTCCGCTCGCGCCGGTCCCGGTGAAGAACGCCAGTCCACCCTGCAGCCCATAGATGCTCTCCATCTGCTCCCGCGTGAGCTCCAGCGTGAGCTTGTACGAATCACTCCCCGATGGGGCGATGCTGCTCAGGCCAATCTGCGTCTTAGCCGTCGGCTCCTCTCCGCTGCTCACCAGGCTGGTGCCATCCACGGTGAGGGTGATATTACTCGTCAGCGTGAGCGCGCCAAAGCCGTAATTCTGCTGCGCCCCGAGCACGAGGTCGCCCCCGACCGACAGTGCGCCCAGGCTCCCGCTCATGCTCGCAATGCTCCCGCCACCGCCCAACGTCAGGGAAGACTTCTCACCCGTCCCCGTCGTGGCAGTGAGGCTGTCGATGGTCGCCTGCCCGGTAATCGTAAGTCCCGCACTCGCCCCCAGCGTGAGCTTCTTCGCCACTGCCGCCGGCGCACCATCCTCACTCGCCGCCGTCGTCCCCAGCGACGCGATGCTATGCGTCCCCGCAGCCACCTCCAAATGCGTCTTCACAGCCGCGCTGCTGGTGAAGCTGCCGCCGTCCGGGTTGCTGCCGGCGAGTTTCAGGGTTACATTTTCGCCGCCCGTGACATCAAATCCCGTGAACGACTCGCCGCTGTTCTCCAGGGACGCCACCGTGTACGTGCGCGCTTCCGTCCCCGCCGTCAGCTCCAGCGTCGTACCCCTCACCATCTTCAGCCCGACGACCCCCAACCGCGCCGTCTCGGTGCTCTCCTGATAATCCAGAACGAGCTTGCCCTCCTGCACATCAATCCCCGCGCCGTTGCTCGCCTCCACCTTCCAATTAGTATCACCCCCGCCGAGCGTCAACGTGCCACCCCCCACCTTGGTCAGCGTGTACGCGCCGAGGTCCAGGCTGGTGACATCATTGTGGGGCGTGCCCCCCGCAACCCCGGTCGTCGTGTTGTTCGCAAGTTTCAGCTCCGCCCCTTCCCCGATCGACACCGTGGCGTTGTCATCCAACACCAGCGTACGCGTCATCTCGAAGGTATTGGATCCGGAGCCCGTGTTTGCCGTCAGGTACAGCGCGGCTCCGCTGTATTGCTTCACTCCGTCGTCCACAGGAGAAGTTAAACCCGTCCCCTCGATGTGCAGCGTGAGCCCTATCTGGTCCACGTTGTTCCCACCCGATACCTCATTGCCGAAGAGAGTGGTCGTCGGCGAGTTCGACATCCCGCCGAACGCCAGAGACGTGCCGCTCGTGACATACAGGTTCTTAATGCGCTGCATCCGTCTGGCAGGCGACGCGTCCACGAAGTCGAACACCGTGTTCCCCGTCAGTTTGACATCCGCCACCTGCTTCGCGCTACCATTGTTGGTGAAGAGCGAAGCAAAGAAGTTGTTGGTCACGGTTCCCGTGGGTTTCTGCACACCGAGGTTGCTGAACTCCACCGTCCCTTCGCCAAAAACGTTGTTCTTATCGTTTGTATCGTTATCTTTAGTGCTATCGTTGCCTGCCGCCGCCGTCCAACCAGTCGTGGTGGTGATGACCAGCGTGCTACCCTTCTTCACCTCGATGCCTTCCTTGAAATTCTTCTCACCCGTCGTGTTCACGTGAACGGTAGCCTGAGAGGCTCCAACACCTTCAGCACCATCATGCCCGACAGTGAGACTCTCAACCTCGATGGCATTGTTTGGACTACCAAGTGGGGCGCTCTGCCCCAGATTCACCGTCCCTTTCTGGATGTCCAGAATGGAGTCTAGTTGCTGGGTTCCACTAGTCCAGTACCCGATGCCGCCAGTGAGGGTAAGAGTCCCGCTTCCTGTCTTGCTGAGTTTCACGGAACAAATGGTCGACGTCAGAGTCTTCGCCACGGCAGAATCATCATTCAGGACAATGACGGAAAGATTGCTTGCCGCAGTACCGAGTCCCTGGATAGCCCCGCCTGTGCCGGAAAGAGAGCCGTTGACGGTGACTGTTTTGCCCTGGGCAAATTTCAAGTTGCCTCCGTTCACGGTGATACCGCCAGTGACGGTGGAAGATTCTGAGAAGTTGATTGTTCCGCTCGTCACGGTAACATTGCCATTCAGCGTCTGGTTGTTGCCTTTGAAGTCGATTACTCCGTTGCTTTTGTTAATGCTCACATTGCCGTAGACAACCGCGCTGGCCTTATTAATGTTGAGCTTAGGAGTTCCAACAGTGCTGGTACTAATCGTGATGTCCGTTTTCTTGTCCTTCGTGCCGATTGTCGACCCCTCAAGATTCAGGACGCCTTTTCCTGCAATCTCAACAACACCACCCTCGATAGTCCCGTACAATTTCAAGCAGTGGGCATCAGTTGAGACGTGGGAAAGGATAACATGCACGTCGGTGATGTCGGCATAAACATTCTGCGGTGACGTGAATTGGTCATCGTTGTTACTTCCAATGGTGAGCGTGGTGCAGGAGTCGCCGACTCCGACTATGCCGGTGATGGTGGCGGAGTTGTTTGCGCCTGACGTTCCCGCGCTGATGGTGTTCAACACCTGCAAATTTCTGTCCAGTTCCAGGGTGGCGCCACCCGCCAGCATAAGCCCATTCACCACGCCACCGCCCATGAGGGTCAGCGTGCCGGAGGAGACGGTCAGTGCCCCGGTGTAAGTGCTCGATCCTCCGGTGGGGGTGGTTGCCAAAGCTCCTGTGATGGTGATGTTGCCGTTCAGGTTCAGGTTGCCCGTGCCCTTCAGGGTGCCGACAGTCAGCGCAGCGCTGGTGGCGGTGAGAGTACCTGCGCCGCTCATATCCAGGGTGGTCACACTGCCGCCGCCGAGTGTCAGCAAGCTGCTCGCATTCAGCGTGGCTGTGTTGATATTCACGCTATTCGCGCTGAGGATCTGGCTCGCGGCGGCGTTCATCGTGATGGCGAGTGCATTCACCGCGCCGCTGTACGAGTTGCCTGTGCCCGTGATCACGATCGTGCCGCCCAGCTTGCGGTTATCCGTGCCCGTCACGCCGGAACCATCCTCAACACCCGCCACTGTCAGACCGGAAGTGTTGCCGGTCAGCGAACCGCCGGTGCCCAGCGCCACCGTCCCGGCAATCCCGCCACTCAGGGTGTACGTCCCATTCGTGAGCGTCAGGGTCTGGCCGGTGGTGCTCGTTGTGCCTCCCGCGTCCGCGTTCCCGATGGTCAGGGTGATGTCGCCGCCCGAACCCAGGCCACCACCGGCATCCGCACTCTGCAGCGCAAGCGTGCCGCCGTTCGTCCCGATTTGGACCGTCCCGCTGTACGAGCTGTTGCTCGTCAGCGTCAGCGTGCCGCCATCCAGCTCGATGCCGCCCGTGAAGGCATTTGCTGCTGTCTCTTCCGCAGTCGAAGAAACCAGCGCCGTCTCAATCGTCACGTTGCCGCCCTCGCCCACCACGAGGTCGCCCGTGCCCGTGAGATACCCCTTCACCGTCGTGGTGTTCGTGAAGGTGCTCTTCGACTTAGATCCACCCCCGCTGCCTTGCAGATCCAGATTCCCCGTCACCGTCAGGGAATCGCCCGTAAAGGTCCATTCCCCGCTCTTCACGGTCATGTTTGCCGCCTGCACCTGAATATCCGCCCCATCCTCACCTGTTCCCTTCACCAGCTGCACGCTGTGCTGCAAATCTGCCTCCTCTTCGAAGACGACGGAATCGCCATTCCGGAAGGCAGTCGCGCCGCCGTGCTCCTGCGACCAGTCCTCGTTCTCCGAACTCGCCGCGTACCACTTATCATTCGTATCATCGCTCGTCCCGTGCCAGGTGAGAAAGTCCTTGTCCTCCAGGTACTTCAGAGTTCCGTCTGAGTCCAGACTCAGATAATAGCGATCATCCAGCTCAAGCCCGAAGAAGCCGATCTGGGAGGTCCAGTCCTCACCATCACCAACAGTGAGACCGCTTGCAAACAACTGCACACCCGCCTCTGTTTTCAGAGCGTTTTTCAGAGCCGTAAGAGCTGAACCGTCGGCATCCGTCCCCACACTCAGGTCAATCCACAGCTTTGCCTTTCTCCCATCGGTGGCGGATTCCGCCAAGCCCAGGCTCGTCAGCTTCAGCTGAGTCAACTCAACCGATTTTGCACCATCTTCCTCACTCCCATTCGTGACCTTCACCACCTTGATGGAGGAGTAGTTGTTCGAATCCGTCTCCGCATCGCTGCTGCCGACCAGCACCGCGCCCAGGTCAACCGGGGATGTCGAACCTGCCGCCAGAGCGCTCAGGTCGAGCGACGCCTCCTTCGCCAGCGTCAGCCCGGTCAGGCTGCCTTCGCCGGTCATCGAGGAAATCGTCGTGTCCCCGCTGATCTTCAGCGCCCGCGGCTTGTCCACATTGTTCGAGATTGTGAGCGCAATGCTGCTCCCGTCCGCGCCCAGCTCCAGCGTCCCCTGCGTGAGGGTCACGTCCAGATTGTTCACCGCCCGTGTCAGCTTCAGAGAACCGCAGGAACTTCCCTCTACTCCACTCTGCCCCTGCGCATCCACAGTAACCTTGCCGGAGACGCTGCCGCTCAGCGTGACATCCCCCGTGCCCTCATAGACCAAATTCGCGCTGATATCATTCCCAAAATTCCCCGTCCCGCTCGTGGTCAGCTTCAACGTGCCGGTGCCCGCGATGCTGCCGGAGGCCTTCCCGATCGTCCCGCTGCCGTCCAGATTCGCGACGGTGATGGTGCCGCCATCCGCGATGGTCAGGGTCTTATTTTCTTCCACGCTCAGCGTGCTGCTGATGGTCGCATCCTTCAGGGTGGAGGCGTCCTTCACCGTCAGGCTGGCCGCCGCAATCGTCCCGCTGTAATTGCTCGCCCCGCTCAGCTCCAGGCTCCCGGTGGTCGTCACCGTGCCGCCGGTTCCGTTCAGACTCGCCAGCGTGCCACCGTTGCTCAGCACGAGCGTGCCGGAGTTGACCATCACCGCCGTATTGCTGCTGCCGCTCAGGGTCGTAATCGTGAGCTGACCGACCTCGCCGGATGATTCAACGGCCGCCTTCTCCAGCGTCAGCGTCGCCCCGGAGAAGTTGGCGATGGTGTAATCGCCCGTGCCCTTGTAAGTAAGGTTGCTGCTGACGGTGCCCTTGAAGTCGCCCGCTTTGGTGTCCGCCCCCTCACCGCTCGGTACCTTCGCATGCGTCAGCACGAGGGAGCCCGCGCCTCCTACAGTCACAGAGTTGCTAGTCCCCTCCAATTCCGCCACGGTCAGAGTCGCGCCGGTGGCAATAGTCAACGCACCGCTATCCGTCAGCTGCAACGTCCCCATCGTGTGTGCCCTCGGGCCGCCATTCTCCACGCCGTTCAGCGTGAGGCTCGTGCCGAGGCTCAGCGTGCCCTGGCCGCTCAGGGTTCCGTTCAGGGTCTTGGTAGCCGTCCCGCTCAGCGTCAGCGCGCTGCCCTCCTTCACCTCCACCGACGCGAGAGTCGTCGTGCCGCTGAAGGTCTGGCTCGCCGTCTTGCTTGCGTCGTTGCCCAGAACCAGATTGCCGCTCAAATTCACCGTGCCGCCGCTCGTGCTCACCGTGCCGCCGCTCGTGCCCACGATGGTCAGGCTGCCGCACGGCTCCTCTCCCGACGCGCTCACCACGCTGCCGGAGCTGCCACTCAGCCCGCCGACAGTGAGATTACTCCCGTCAATCGTCAGAGCCACGCTGGATGCCGTACCGGATCCACCGGTACCCGATTTCCAAGTCACCACGCTCGTGGTGCTGCCGGAAAGGGTGAGGGTTCCCCCGCCCGCGCCGAGTGTCAGCGCGCCCGCCGGCGCCGCCGCCGGGTCGCCGAGATTATCCGAAACCTCCGCCGTGAAGCTCTTGCCCGTTCCCAGCGTGAGCGTGCCGCCGTTCCCCGTGAGCTGCAGCTTCCCGCTGTTGTCCGTCCCCGCCAGCACGATTTCGCCGCCGTCCAGTTGCAGACTGCCCGCGTAGGCACTTTCTCCGTCCGCAGCCGTCGCCTTCAGATCACCCGAGAGCGTCAACTTGCCGCCCATGCCGACGCTCAGCACGTCGTTATCATTCGTGCCCTTCACCCCACCGGCGATGGTGGTGTTGTTCTTGAACGTCAGCGTGGTGCCGCTGTTGTTGGAGAGGGTCAGCCCTTCTTTCACCTCGATGCTCTGCCCACTGAATTCATAGTTCCCCTGCTTTACCTCCATCGTGCCGACCTTCACGCCCCTTTGGGTACTCGAGTCGCCGACGTTGACCGTGATGGTGCTGCTGCTGCTGCCACTCAGGATAACGTTGTTGCCGTCGATGAACGTTGCAGCATTGTCTACGCCTTCATTGAACTTCCAAATCTTGTTCCCATCGTTGTCCCAGGCGAAACTACTGCTTCCATCCCAGGTGAGGGTCCCCAACACTGCGGTCAGGACGATCTCCCCCGTGGCGGTATCGAGACTCGCCTTCCACTGATCCGCGCAAACGTTGGTACCGGCATCACCCGTGGTCTCAACCTTCACATTCGTCAGCGAAGACAGCGCCGTTGCGTCACCCTCGAAGAGCTTGTACCTGCTCGCCACACCCTTGTCAATGAGATTCTTGAGTTCATCCCACTTCAGACTCAGCGTCAGGTCCGACGCCGTGCCTTCCAGGTTGAAACTCTGCCCCAGGGTGATCACATTGCCCTTCGGGCTGCTCTCCTCGGCGCCAGCCTTCGCCACATGCACCTCCAGCGTGGACGTCCCACCGATCTTCAAACTGCTCAGCGTGAGCTTCAGCCCGTCGCCCAGGGCCAGCTTCGCGCCGCCCTCGTTAGTGCCCTTTCCGTCGAGCGTGAGGGCGCTGAGGCTCGCGCCCGCCGCCGGATCCAGCGCGGCAATCTTCAGGCTGCCGAGCACCTCCAGATTGCGGGTTCCGTTGCCCGTCCCGAGCTTGAGGGACGTCAGCGTCACATCCGCGCTTCCCGCCACCGTCAGTGTGCCCTGCCCGCTGAAATCCAGAGATCTCACGGTATTATTCTTCCCGCCGAGAACCAACTTGCTCCCGGTCGTCGTGCCGCCGAGGGTGATCGTGCCTGTCCCGTACGTGCCGGACAAGGTGAGCGTGCCGTTCACCACCTTCACGTCCCCCTTCACCTCGCCGGAGAGGGTCTGCTGCGCAGCCGTGCCGCTGCCAACCACGAGGGTGATGCTGCTGTCCAGATCCCCGGCGTAATTCGCCTCCCCGCTGCCAATCACCGTGATGGTCGCGCTGCCGGGATTCTCCGTCTGCGCCTTCACCGTGCTGGAAGTTCCTTCTTCGTCCGTTGCCACATGCTTGCCGCCGCTGAGGTGGCCGATCTGGATGCTGCTGCTGCTCGTCAGCGTCAGCTCGCCGCTATCACCCAGCACGATCTCGCCCGAGCCGAAATTCTCCACACTCCCCAGGCTCACCTTACCGGTCACCTTCAGCGTGCCGTCGGCCTTGCTTGAATCGGTATTGCCGCTGAGCGTAACAATCGTGCCCTGCCCCACCACGAGCGTGCCGCCCGTGGAGGTCACCTTGGTCAGATTCACCTTCTGCGCGTCATCAACCAGCCCACCCTTCAGCGTCAGCTCGCCGCCGGTGATGGTCAGTTCTCCCGTCACACTGCCCGTCAGCGTCTGCACCGTCTTCTTGGTGCCGGTCACCAGCGACTCATCCTGTCCGGCGAAGGTGAATCCACCATCAAAGTCGCCCGAGTAGACCCATCCCGCTTCGCCGCCTTTGTCCTCCTCCCCGCCCATCAGGGTGATGGTCGCTCCGGCTCCCTTGTGGAATTTCACTTCGGCTGTGTCGCCCGTCACCGAGGAGTCCGAGAGACCGCCCAGGATGAGGTCGCCGCTGTTCACATGCACCTGCCCGCCACTCGCCCCAAACGCCAGCGACGGCAGATACACATGTTTCACTTTATTGCCGCTCACGCTCAGGTCGAGACGTCCGCCGTTCAGCGTCATGTGCCCCACCATCCGAGTGCTGTCCTTGTACTCTGCTCGCAGCCCCTGCCAGTCCCAAGTCTCCCCGCCGTCTTGCGTAACCTCTGATGAATCAATCTTCAGCGCGGCATTGCTAGTGCCATCTCCTACAACGAACTTCGCCGAGCCATCAGTCGTGCCGGTGAATGCCAGCGCGCCCTTCTGAACCTCCAGCGTGATGCCCTCGTTCAGCGTTGCGCTGAATGTCTTTGCACTGGTGTAATCCAGGGGACTACCTCCACTATCCTCCAGGCTGCCAATATCCGTCCCCTCATACTTCACCGTCCCTGCGTTCTGGGTGTTCTTCCCTGCCCCGGCGATGATGCCGCTGCCCGTCAGTCCTCCGGCCTCCAGAGTTGCGTTCGCCCCCAGTTGAATCTCGCTTCCTTCGTTCTTCAGATTAATATCGCCGCTCACCTTGTGGGTGCCCGTCCCCTCGAGCACGAGCTTACCGAAGTTCTCGGCACCGAGGGTGAGGCTGCCGGCGTTCAGGGTGCCGGTGATGGTCAGCGTCTTACCGCGCGCCACGGTGATGGAACCGTTCGTCTCCACGCCATTCGTTCCGAAATCCTTGATCTTCTGGTCGACACCCACCGTCAGGTCGATGTTCGTGCCGATGGACCCCGCCCAGGCGTAACCTGAACCATTGCTCTGCAGGGTCAGTTTCCTGTGGTTTCCATCAGTCGTCACCGCGATGACGCTGCCCCCCCCACTCGCCAACGTGCCGACGACGCCCAACCCCGCCAGGGTCTGGTCCGCCCCCAGGGTCACCGTCCCGCCCGTCACGTTCAGCGCGACGCGTCCCAGCGTTGTGGAGCTGCTCGCATACGTCGGCAGCGCAGCATTCAGCGCAAATGTCGGACTCCCCGCGTTCGCCGTGCCGCCGTTGTTCACGGTCACGGTGATATCGGAAGCGGCCGTCACGGTCGTGTTCGCCTCCAGCGAGATGTTCCCGCTGAAGCTGAAGCCGTCCACCAGCGTGAACGAGCTGTCGCTCTGGTCCTCCCCGTCGGCAGGGTACTTGCCGCCCACCTCGATCTTGCCGCTCCCGGCATCCAGCTTGTTCATCCCGCTGAGATTCCCCTGCAGCTTCAGGGTGCCGGCCGTGCCGCTGCTTTCCCCGGTGACGCCCGCGAGAACCAGCCCGTGAGCCTGGGTGTCATTGGACTGCACGTCGATGATCGTGGCAGTCTCACTCCCCGCCACCTCGATGGTGCTGTCCTTCGGCGTTTCGCCATCCTTCGCCCCCAGCTTCACGCCGCCCTGCACGGTCTCGCTCGTGGTGCCGTCAATCCGCAGCGTCGCGCCGGTGAGCACGAGTGTGGCGTTCAGGTCGTCGTAGTCATAGGTGTACGTGTCCTTCGAAAGCTCAAGGTCCCCGTGCCAGGTCGTGCCCGTGCCCAGCACCTTCGCTAGGCTGTGGGTGCCGCCCGCCTCCGGCGATGCCAGGTTCAAGTGCAGCACGCCCTTCGCCCCCGGATGCAGGGTGAGCTCATCGCCCAGCAGTCCCTCCGCCTTCAGCGTGAGGGTTCCCTCCACCACGATGTTCGCGGCGTGCTCCTCACCTCCATTCGTCGGGGTCGCCTTATTCGTGACCGTCAGCTTGCCCGTGCCGTCCAGCACGAGCTCCTGCCCCTCGTGAATGGTGATGCCCTGGTTCACCGTCAACCCGCCCTCGCCGATGCTCAGCGTGAGCGTGCCGCCGTAGGTGTCCCCGGAATCGGTGTCGTAAATCTCCAGCGTGCCCAGGGTGGACGCACTGCTGCCCAGCGTCAGCGTACCGCCCGCCACCAGCGTGCCTTTGTCTCCACTGGTGCCGCCCTTCAGACTCCCCACCATGCCGCCTTCCTTCAGCGTCAGCGTACCGCCCTCCGTGCTTTCGCCGAAGGTGACAGCCGTGCTGTTGTTACTCAGGGTTCCCACCTCCAGGCTGCCCGCCTCCACCGCCAGCGTGCCGCCGCTGAACGTCGCCACGATGAAGCCATTCTCGCCGCCGTTGAAGGTCAGGTTGCTGCTGATCGTTCCCCCGAAGTTGCCTGCCGCCGATGGACTCAGCTTCAGCGTGCCGTTGCCACCCACCGTGCCGACAACCGCCCCGCTCGCCCCCTGCAGGTCCGTTGCAGCCAGCGTGCCGCTCAGCGTCAGGGTGTGCCCATCCAGCTTCAGAACCCCCGCCGAGGCGCTCGTGTCCGTAGTGTAAGTGTACTCCATGTCCTCGCCCAGGGTCAGCCCCGCCACGCTCAGCTTGCCGCCGTACGTGGTCGTGCCCGAGCTGCCGACCGTCAGCGCCCCCGTGCTCGCCAGTTCGCCGTTGCTGTTTTCGCTGCTCAGCGTCGTGATCGTGCTGCCGTCCGCCAGCGTCAGCTTGCCGCCGTTGATATTCAGCGTTCCAAAGTTCAAATTCTGCGTGAATGCCTGGTTCCCCGCCGTCATGGTCAGCGTGAACCCTCCCGCAATCTTGCCCCCGAAGCTGTGGTCGCTCGAACCCGTGTCGTTGATGGTGATGCTGCCGCCCACCGTGGCATTGGCACTATCGCCGGCCACAAGTCCTCCCACGGTCAGACCGGTCTCGCCGCCGGTGAGGGTATCGCTGTCCTCCAGCGTCACCACGCCGTGGTAATCTGTACTCGTCAGCGTCTGTTTGCCGCTCTTCAACGTCAAATTCCCGCTGCCGCTCAGCACCGTACTCGTCAGATTGCCGCTCAGCGCACCGCCGTTCGCCACCAATCCGCCGCTCAGGGTGTTGTCCCCCGTCAGCACGAGCTCACCGTTCGCATTCAGCGTCACCGCCTGGTTGTACCCGCTGAGAGCATTTGCTCCCAGCGTCACTGTCGCGCCCACCTCCAAAGCCCCCGTCCCGCTGACAGCCCCGTTCACCGTCGTCTCCACGTTGAGAGCGGTGGCATCGTTCAGAACGAGGCCACCATTAACCGTAATCTTGTGTTGCTCCACACCCACCGCCGCGGAGAAGGTGTACTTGCTGGGACCGGAACCGCTCGCGCCGATGGTCAGTTTCTTGACGGTGATGGCGCCATTCACGTTCACGGTCAGCTCCCCGGTCGTGGTGCCGAGGAATGTCACGCCCTTCGCATCTTCAAATTTCCTATCCTCCTCGCCCTGTTTCCATCCTGTATCCTTACCCGTGCCGCTGCTGTTCCAAGTCACGGAGGAATCGGAAGACTCCTCGCCCCACACGAGTTCCGCGTCATTCTTAACGAAGAGCAACTTGCCATTTTCCGCATCAAAGCTCAGCGTCCAATCACCCGCATCAGTCCCTGTCAGAGTGAGATGCAGCTTGTCCTTCTGTACGTTTCCGCCGGAGTAGGTCTCACCAAAGAGCTGGTACTCCTTTATGTCTCCTTCTCCGCTAGTCAGGAGATTCCCCAGACGAGCCGAGTCCAGCTCGATATTCAGACCCGTTGCATCCGCCGCGAGCAACGTCGCCATGCTCGCCGCCAGGGTCGGACCCGTCACCGTCGATTCGCTGCCGTCCGCCAGCCACAGCACGAGCTTGCCGGTGCCATCCACCGCCGAGGCGTTGATGCTGCCTCCCTGCACGGTCAGGTTCCCCTCCAGCGTGAGTTTGCTCAGCGCGCTGCTGCCCGCCCAGTTGTCAACCGTCAGACCCTCGCTCTCCACCTTCAGTGTGCCCGCCGCCGAAACGGTCAGGGTCGTCACCGTGCTTCCCGCGCCCAGCGAGAGCGTCCCGCCCGCGGAGAACGTGACGCCGTTCAGCTCCTGCTTCGCGGTGAAGGTATGGATCCCGGTGCCGGCGATCTCCACGCTCGCCTCAGTTGCCGCAGGCTCTTCTCCCCCTGACAGGGTGCCGGCGAAGTTGGAAGTCCTGTCCTTGAGTTTCAGGGTGTTGGTGGCGAGCTGCAGCTTGCCGCTGCCCGCCAGCGCGCCGACGCTCAAATCGCCGGATGCCGTGACCGTGATGCTGCCGCTGCTCCCCGTGTTCAGCGTGCCGCCAAAGCCGTCGGTTGCCGTGCCGACCGTGATGGCTCCCGTGGCCTCCACGATGCCGCTGCCGCTCAGGTTCGTGAGTGTCCCGTTCGCCAGCTTCAACGTGCCTTCGACGACATCGACACTGCTGCCGAGGCTGTTGTTGCTGCCACTCAGCGTCAGGGTGGTACCCGTCCCCACATTCACGCCGCCGACGGTCACGTTGCCGCTGAAGGTGTGGGTGTGAGGCTCCGAATCGTCGTCCGCAGCTTTTTCCGTGGCGAGCACCCCCGTGCCGAGATTCAATGTCAATGTTTCCCCATAATTCGTGCCGGTGCCGGTCAGCGTGAGCCCGCCGTTGCTGCTGTTGGTCAGAGCAGCGCTGCCGCTCAGGCTCTGCACGCTCAGCGTGCCCTCCCAGCTCAGGGTTCCGCCGTTGTAAGTTAACGCGCCGTTGATGGCGTTGGCGGCGCCGCTGGCTTTGAAGCTCAGCGTCTTGGCGTTTTCCAGCGTGATGTCGCCGTTAATCTCCGCCTTACTGTCGAATTCCAGCGTGCCGGTCAACGTCAGCCCTTTCGTGTCAATGCTAACCTTCGTGATGTCCCCATCACCCAGCACGAGCGTCGCGCCGCTGCTCACGGACACGCTGCCGGTGAAGCTCTGAGTCTTCGCCACGCTATCCGTCGCGCCCGTGATCTTCAGTGTGCCGTTCGTCACCGTTAGGCTCGTGCCGCTGAACGCGCCCGACAGGGTGAATTCGTCGGTTGTGGAGCTCCCGGTGCTGCCGCCCGTGACATCGTACGTGAAGGAGCCGGTGATATCGCCGGAGAATGTGTTGCCGGCGCTTGCCGTTGACAGACCGCTGGTCGTCTTCAGCGTGAGCGTGCCGCCCGAAATCGTGCCGCCGGCGCCGCTGAGGCTCGCGACCTCGAGGGCGCCGGATGCGCCGCCCAGGTTCAGCGTCGTGCCGCTCGCCATCTTCAACGCGCCGATCTTGTTGCCCGTCGCGCCGTTCAGCGTGACGGAGCCATGGGCGTCCTCTTCCTCTCCCAATTCCAGGGTGCCCTGCCCACTCAGCGCCCCGGAGAAGGTAGCCGTGTTCCGGAAAGTCGCCGTCGCGTTGTCCCCAACCGACAGCGTACTCGCGTTCAGCGCACCGCCGGTGAAGGTGAATGCCCCACTCTTCACCTGCATCGCCTCCGCCTTGAGGGTTCCGCCGGATGCGCTGATGTTCACCGTGCTGGAAACTTCCGCCTGCGAACTGTCAAAAATCGTGGTGTGTCCGCTGGCGAATTCGACACCCGTTCTGTCGCTCCCCGGCTCCGTCGCATCCAGATTCCAGTTCTTGTTGTTCTGGTCCAGAGACCACGTGTTGCTGCCCTCCTTCCCGGCCCAAACCAGATCGCCCTCAAGCTGTGTGAGGGTGAGCTTGCCCGTGTTATCGATATGCCAACTGTCGTAGCTGCCCAGCGCGATGCCATCCACCGAGAAGTCCAGCAGGCTCGTCAAGTCAGTGTCTTGCCAGTCTTTCTCCGTGAAGAGCGTGTAACCCTTGCCCGTCTTAAAATCATCCACCTCCAGCTTTGTTCCTCCCTCGCCGACGAGGGTGAGCTTCAGCTTGGTCCCGCTGCTCAGCGCACTCTTCAGCGTCAGCGTCGCGCCGGTGAGATTGTCACCGGCCTTCGTGATGCCCAGCTTCAACCCGCCTCCCCCGTTGAAGGAGAGCGCACTCGCCGCCAGGTTGCCGCCGTTCACGGTCAGGGTGTGCGTTCCGAGGTCCAGACTGCTCAGCGTGCCGGTCGTGGTGGTCAGCGTCGTATCCGCCGCCAGCGCGAGCGTGGTGCTGGTCGGCGGCGTGCCGGTCGTCACCGTCAGCGACTTTGCCGTGCCGCCCGTGAGGGTGAGCTTGCCATTCTCGAGGGTCAGAGCCGTGGCATTCGTAAGAACCGTGCCGACCGTCAGATTCCCGCTCTTCACGGTGAGGCTGCTGCCGGTGAAGGAACCGCCCAGCGTGTAAGTCTTGCTACTGTCGCCCTCGTAAGTGAACGTCACGCCGATCGCGCCATCAAAATTGCCGCCGCTCGAATCCTTGAGCGTCAGGCTCCCTTCCGTCGGCTCCTCGCCCGTGCCCTTCACGATGCCCGCCTTCCCCGCCAGGCTCTCCACGGTCAGATTGCCGGTGAGGGTGAGGTCCTTCCCCGTCACATCATCCCCACTAGCCAGGGTGAGGGTTCCCACGTAGCCCGTGCCGCCGTAGGTGAACGCGCTCTGCAGCGTCAGCCCGCTCAGGTCTTCCGTCGCCGTCCCCAGCGCGCCGGAGAACGAGCTCGTCTTCCCGCCTATTCCCGCCACGGTGAGGGTATGCCCCCCGCTGATGGCGGTATTCGCCCCGCCGTTGAGGGTGCCGATGGTGGCGTCCGCCCCCACGACCAACGCGCCGCCTTTTCCATCCCCCTCCCCGCTCGTGAGCTCAATGGCGTAGCCCGCCAGCGCACCGGTATTCTCCGTCCCAAGGTTCAGCGTGAGTTGCGCGCCCTTATCCACCGCGATGGTGCCGGTCGAATCTGCCTCCGTCTTGAAACTCTCGCCCAGCGTCAGTTCCCCCGCGTTCTTTCCCTCTGTCGTATCCGTCTGCTTGCTCACGGTCAGGGTGTGACCACCGGCGTTCAGCGTGCCGTTGTAGGTGAAGACGCCATTCCCGCGCGATGCCACCTTCGCGTTGCCCGCCAGCGCGATGTCCCAATCCAGATCCACGTTCGTGGTGACGCCGACACCACTCTCGCCCGCGCCCGAGCCCGTCGACGCCGTGCCCACTTCGCGCCCCCAGATGATGGTGGCCTCCGTCGGGTCCGTCACGTCCGCGCTGCCGATGGTGATGCTGTGGGTCTTGCCCGTGCCGGTGGTGAGGTTATAGTAGAGTTCCAGCTGCGTGTCCGTCCCCATCACGAGGTCCTTCACGCTCTTGAGGTAGCTGACATTGCCTGCCGACGTCGTTTCCCCTTTCTCATTCTTGTATTCCCCGTACACCGCGCGGAGCAGGATGTCGCCCTTCAGCTCCAACTTCGCCAGACTCGATTCCTTGCTGCTATCCTCCGTCACATTAGCCAGCAGGGCGCGGATCATGTTCGTGCCGGGGAGTCCGGTCTGGGTTCCCAGGCTCCACTTCGTACTGCCCGTGTTCTCCAGAACCAGCGTGCCGGCGCCTGTCACCGGGCTGCTGTCCATCGTCCAGTTCGCCCTGTCCCGCACGGTGAGGGTGCTCCCCTCGCCCAGCGACACCGCGCCCAGCGACTGCGACGTCGTCTTCGAATCGTTGCCGGCATCGGGGGCAATGGTCAAACTCGCGCCGCCCGTGAGGGTCAGTCCCTTCCCGGCGATGTTCGAGCTGCTCCTCGTGGTGATGGTCACATCCACCGCCCCGCTCAGCGTCAGATTCTCCCATCCGATCGTACTCGCGTCCAGACTCACCGTGCCGCGCTTCGCGGGCTGGGCAGCGCCATCGCCCTTCGCCAGAGAAATCGTCGCATCCTTCGTGAAGCTGAGTTCCTTAATCGCCCCGTAGTCGGCCGTGTAATCAACCCCAAATCGGGAACCCTCCGCCAGCGTCAGCCCCGCCAGCGTCAGTTTCGTGTTGTCGCTGCTGCCCGTCGTCTTCTGCACCGCCACGTTCGCGCCGCTCTGCAGCGTCCAGGTGCCATCCACCTCCAGCGCCCCCTTCAACCCAAAGGTCCAGTTCGTGGTGCCGCCCGACTTCGCCTCCACGGTCACCTTCCCCGCCGAGATGCCATCCTCCACCGTCACCGTCACCCCCTCGAGATTGCTCTTGAAGGTGACGTTGTCGTTGTTCCAGAATGCCTTCTTTTGACCACCATCATCCCACACCTCACCGTCCTTCTCCTTCCAGTCCATGGTTGTTTGCTCCGCGCCGTTCCAGGTGAGGTCAAACGCCCTCGCGCGCTGGATGTCCAGATGCCCCCATTGGTCAATGGTAAGCTCCATCCCCTCCTGCAACCTGTTGCTGCTGTCGTACACCTGCACCAGCTTCAGGAACGCCTCGACAGTCTCCTTCCAGCCACCGGCTCCATCAGTTCCCTCAAATGCCTGCTGGGTGGTTCCCAACGAATCCACGTTCGTATCCAGGAAGGAGATGTGCATGCCATTATTCACATTGCTCCAGTTGGTCAGCTTAATCGTGAGCTTCGCCTCCTGTCCTTCCCCAGCCGTCATCAGCGTGGTCAGACTGGTTATCTGATCCTTCGTAAGCTTCAGCGCCCAGGCGTTGCCCACATCGTTGATACCATGATCAACGTTGCGACCGGTGACATCGATGGTCAGGGTGAAGGATTTCCCATCCGTCAGCCCGCTCGTGTTCAGTGTAGCGCCGCTGAGGTCCAGGTAGCTCTGCTGAGTCACTTGTTTTCCATCCCCCCCCAGCGTCACCGCGCCGAGGGTCCAGCTGCCGCCCGCGCCCAGGGTCACCGTGCCGCCGCTCACCGTCATCTTGCCCTGCGAGCTCACCGCCCCGGCGATACTCAGACCGGGTGTCGTCGCTTCCGCGCCGACAGCGTCGCCCGTTGTTCCGCTGGTCAGATCCACGCCCTGCCCCAGCTTGACATTGTTCAGCGTCAGATTCCCCGTGTTGGTGATGCTCTTGCCGGAGAAGGTCATGGTTCCGGTGTCCGTCCCGCCGAGCTTCACGTTCGCGCCGCCTCCCACCTTCACCGAGACGCCGTTGGTGCCGGTGTTGCTCCACCACCAGTACCCGCCGCTCACCTGCACCTCCGCCACGCCGCTGATCGCGCCGGCGAAGTCCGCCGACTCGCCGAAATTCGATGCCGCATCCGCCCCGCCGAGCGCGAGGTTCACGCCCGTGTCCACGTTGCTGCTCGCCACGTCGCCCGCGCCCGTGAGGGTGCCGATTGTGTACGTGCGCGCGTCGCCCTCCGCCGCCCCGGACAAATCGAGGGTGGTGCCGGTCGCCAGCTTCACGCTCTTGGCAACGCTGCTGCTGCCGGCAAAATCCAGCTTCAGGGTGCCGGCTGCGACGCTGACCACGCCGAGCTCACCCGTAATACTCTGCACCACCAGGGTGCCGTTCACATTGGCTGTACCCTCGCCACCCGCCGCGAGGTTGACGTTGAGATCCTTCCCCCCGCCACTCAGGCCGGCGAGGGTGCCGGTAACGCCGCTGGCAACCGTGATGGTCGTAGCTCCCTCACCCTCCAGCACGACACTCCGACCCACCGTCGCAGTCCCGCCGAAATGCAGCGCGCCGCGGCGGTCGGTCCCGACCCCCGCGCCCTCCAGGTGCAGGCTCTTGTTCGATGTCCCACCTGCCAGCACGTCGGTCGCGCCCGAGACGATGCCCAGGCTCACCCCGCTGCCCACGTACAAATTCGTCACCCCGTCGAGCGTGTTCTTCACGCCGCTCGTCAGGTCCACCTGCACGCCGTTCGCCGCACTCTCCTGCGCCGACAGCTTCAGGGCGCCCAGACTCCCCGTCACGAGCTTCGGCAGATTGGTCCCCAGGCTGTAGGTTGTGTTCGTGCTATGCGCCAGTTTCAGCTCCACCGTGCCGCCGCCGCTGATGCCCTTGCCCTTCCAACTCAACGTCCCATCCGCCAGAACCACCACCGTCGCGCCCTCGCCGACCGTGATGCCCCCGTCAAAGGTGTAATCGCCGGTCACATTCAGCGTGAGCGACGTGCCCGTGCCATTGACGCTGACAGCCCCCAGCACGTGCAGGCGGGCGTTCGTGTTCTCCATCGTCCAGGTCCACGCCGCGCCGGTTTGATTCTCCTCCCCGACCTTCACCGCGTTGGCGACAATCGTGCCGCTGAGCGTAACCGTGTCGCCCGTCGTGCTGCTGAAGATCGCCGTATCGCCCTCCAGGAAAGGATTGTTCCCCCAGTCCGCATCACTCTCACTATCACTACTCGCCTGCACCCACTTGTCGTCGCCGGAGGCATCCGGCATCCACGTGCGATTCTCGCCCAACAGAGCAATCGACAAACGGCCGTCCTGGTTCAGCACGTACTTATAGTTGCTGTGATCCGCCACATGCCCTTCTTCCACATTCAGCTTCCCCTCCACCAGCGTCTTGAAAGAGCTAAAATCGGTGAATCCGCCCAGATTACTGAACAACTGGTAGGTCCACTGATAATCTGTCGCCCCGCTGCCCAGCACGAGCTTGACGTCATTTCCCAGCAGCCCGGTCAGTGTGTTCCCATACCCCGAAAGCGTGATGGCCCCGTTGCTGCCCGGATCCTCCACCTCAATTTCCAGCGTGCCGCTGCCCGCCAACTTGCCGTCGGCCCCAATCACCAGGGTCTTGCGCAGCTCGACACCGGCGCCGTCATCATCCACCAGATTCAGCGTGCCCTTGACCGTCAGGCTGCCGCTGATGTTCGCGCCATGCCCCACGCTCCAGTTCCCGCTCTCCAACTCCACCGTCGCCCCATCACCCAGCAAGCCGGACCAGACATCACCGTCCGCCGTGCTCTCCATGTCACCCCCCTTAATCTTCAGCGTGCCGCCCGTGATGCCGCCGTTTCCCGTCACCCCCTTCAGCGTCAGCCCGCTGTCCCCCGCCACCAAATCCATTTGCTCACCCGTCAGCTTCACCACCACATTGCTCGTATTCGTCCCGCTCAGCGTCGCCGTCACAACCTCGCCGACACCGCCGGCGGCATCGTCACTGATCGTTCCCTTCAACTCCAGCGTGCCGCTGCCCGACAGAGCCGTGACGGCTAGCGACGTGCTCTCGCTCGACACCTTCCCGAAGTCAATGACGCCGCCGTCCGCGCCCACCGTCACCGCGTTCAGGAAATTCGCCCCATTCGCCAGACCAAGCGTTCCCCCGCCGCTCAGCGTCACCCCGCCCGCAAACAGGAAAGTGTCCGACACCGTTTCCACAACCGCCCGCTTCCCGAGCTTCATCGTCGCCCCGTTCAGCGTCAGCGTGCCATTCGTCGCAAGCGTCATCCCATCCGCCACCGTCAGCTCGTCGACCTCCTCCGTTCCGCCGCCCAGAGTAAGCCCGCCGTTGAGGGTCAACTCCTTCAGCACACCACTCACCGTTCCCACCGTCAGCGTCTTGCCGGCATCCACCTCCAGCTTCCCCCCCTTTGTCCAGACTCCATCCTCGCCACTCACCCCGGCCGTCAAACTCGCCACCTCCGCCGTCCCCGTCGTGCTCACCTTCAACTTACCATCCCCCGTCAACGTCACCCCCGTCGTCGCCTGCGAGTCCTCATCCGTCCCGCCCAACACACCGGTCACCGCCATAGTACCGGCACTCACCGTCAAATTTTCCCCCGTGAAGGTAGCCACACTGAATACGGTTCCACTGTTAGTGGTGTTGCAGTACTCCATGTTCGCCGACACCGTACCGTTGAATGCATATACGCCGGCAGTCGACAAACCTTTCACCACCAGCTTGCCTCCACCCGTGATCGCTCCGCCGTGACCTCCGGTACTGGCGTAATCCTGTAGGACTTGAACAGTCAGGACTGTGTTTTCCTTCAACTCCACTGTGCTGTGCTCCGCCACGAAAAGCGTGCCCGAGAGAGTGTTCTCTTGCGTGCCCTCCACCACGAGTTTGTACTCATTGTTCGCATCCCCGTAAAGAAGCACACTTGGAGCCTGCAATCCCCCCGAGAGCGTCAGGGTTCCCCCGCCGCTGGAGCCGGTTCGGGTATCCAATTTGATCATCTGACCACTGCCGCTGGCTGTCAGCTTCCCGTCCACGTTCATCACACCGCCATTGGTGAGCTTGATCACGTTATGAATATTCCCACTGCCCGAGAATTCCAGCGTACCGCCACTCACGGTCACATTGTACAAATCACCGAAATCGGTAGCCGTGAACCTCTGCGTCGAGGAGCCGTTCTTCTCCAGATTCATTGAATTAGCAGCAGTTTCTCCGTTTCCTATGAAGCGAGCCGAACTCATGTACACTTGGTCATCCCCCGCGCCAACCTTCAAATTGGCATGATAAGTGGCACTCGGATTCTCCAAGATGGGCGCCGACGCCTCTGCGCCCGTGTCTCCCTCCATGTCCTTCAGGTAGGCAATCTGCACCGAGCCGGTTGCCGTACTTCCGAAATAAATCTTCCCCCCCCGTGCAACCGCAAATCCCCACTTGGACAATGCAGCCGAATGATCGTAGATGTGCACTTCGTTTTCCTTCACGACGAACAGCCCTCCCTCGTCATCCTCATCAACAGTAAGGTTCTGCAAAGTCAGACTTGCACTCCCCTCCTTCGTGAGGGTTCTTCCCCCCAGATTTACTGTCCCGCCTGACAAAGTCTTCTCAGCGGTTGTCTTCAGGATCAAGTCGCTATTCAGGGTAAGAGAGCCGCCCGTGATATTCAGTGTGCCATCGGATAGCTCGATAACGCTGGTGGTGGTAGTGGAAGCCTCGGCTCCCCCAGCGGCCCCCACGATTAAGTTGCCGGCGACAGCCAGTTCACCTCCGCTCACCAGAAGCTTACTCCCGTTGGAACCCATCGTGATGGTGCCGCTGTTTCCAACGGTGAAGGTTTTTTCTCCCTTGACCTCCAGGCTCGCGCTGTCCGCGATGGAAAGCGTCGGCGTGGAGGTGATACCTTCAAACGTCGAGAGAGTAATCGTCGCGGTATTATCGATCACATTCCCATCGCCCGTCGCAAAGATCGTCCCGCAAAAGTTCAGACTCGCTGTTTCCTTATTAAATCTGGTAATTGTCAGCTTTTTACCGCACAGGTAAACATCTCCTGCTATAAGACCAACCCCGACAGCACCTTGGGCATTTGCACACGCCTGAAGAGTAGCCCCTCCGGTTGTGGCTTTCTCCAGAGAAATGTCCCAACGAACCTGGCTGCTACCGTGTATACGCAGCGCCCAGCCATCAGTACTATAACCAGCGCCGTCGATGTAGATGATTCTCTTCTTCCCCGAACCAGACGGGTTTCTATCCCCTAAAAGATTCATGTCCCCGCCGTATGTGCCAACCCAGAAACTGGCTCCGCTTCGAATCTCGATGGAATCGGTAATGTGATCAAATACCCGCGTTCCATCACTAGCGTTGTACTGCCCCAGAACGGAAGCATTGTCTCCGTCAACCTCCACCACGAGACTGGTGATTTTCACGGTGGAATCAGCGCCTCCCAACAACCCATACAAACCTCTGGGGTTGTCGCTATCATTACCCGCTCCAAGGGTCGAAGACCCACCGCTGAGCGTATTGTTGTTGCCTCCGATATTCCTCAGCACGAGAGTGAATCCTTCCCCTTGCAAGCTCCCCCACCCGTAGTTTTTATAGGTATCGTTGCCGACGATGACGACCGTCGCCCCGGAAGCCACGCTCACAGTTCCGAGGCTATGCCCGGTGGTTGCGGTGCTGCTGAAGACCAGCGTTGCCCCTTCTTTGACATTCACACCCTGGGAGAAGGTGTAAGTCCCCGCTCCGGCAAGCTCCACACTGGTCGTCCCCTCGGAAGCAGACTCGCTGCCCACGGTGAAATTCCCCGCGACGACGAGACCGGAACCGGCGGCCGCAGAGAATTTCCATGTCCCCGAGTCCACGGTCATATTCTGGGGCGCCACAGAACCGGAAATCGTGATCTCATGCAGAGTTGCCGGAGAGCCGGTATCCGTGAAGGTGACGGAATCGCCGG
Organism: uncultured Akkermansia sp.; assembly: GCA_947631435.1. Taxonomy (GTDB): domain Bacteria; phylum Verrucomicrobiota; class Verrucomicrobiia; order Verrucomicrobiales; family Akkermansiaceae; genus Akkermansia. The sequence continues at coordinate 24,343 of CANRLM010000001.1, read as the reverse complement.
GCACAAAGAGTTTTCCGCCTGTCCACCCGCTTCCTCCGTCACTCCATGTGCTTCCTGATCCGGACGTATCCCACGTCAGATCCTCTACGTTCACCAGCGCCACGGAAATCCGACCATTTGCATCGACCGTCACCACCGCACGCTTGCCGCTTTCATCCGCGGCACTCGACCGCAGCACAGCGGCCAGCATGGACTTATAGCTGTTCCGCTGGTCCTCGGATAATGTGCCTCCGTTGAGGTCGAAGAGGCTGTAGGTGTATTGGGACTGCTCTGTGGCAGTGTCGGCAGTCAAATCGGCGAGAGTCAGGGTCAATTTCCCCTGCCTGCCGAGGCTTGTCATGGTTGCCACGAGGTTGTCATTCAGCCTGAGCTGACCGACCGGGGCGTCTGCCAGCAGCGAGGTCCCGTCCGCCGCCGTCGCTGTGCCGATATCGAGCTTCAAGCCGGTGCCGTTGATCGCAAGGCTCGTTGCACCGCTCAGATCCAGAAGCCCCTGAACGTCGAGAGTCGCCGCGCCGCTCATGACGTTGACGGCGCCGGATATCGTCGCGGAGGTGAGCCCGACGGAAAGGGATTCGCCCTGCAGGGTGAGACCGCTCGAAACGGTCAACTGCGCCCCCTCCGCCATGGTCATGCTCGTGCCGTTGAGCCCCATGCTGCCCGTGACGGTAACCGTCCCCTGCGCCTCAAGCTGCAAACTGCCGCCGACCAAGTACATCGTATTGGCCTTGAGGGTGGCGCTCTTGCCAGACGCCCCCCCAACCTTGACCGTTCCTGTCACCGTGGACTCGTGTTCTGTGCCTGTACCCGTACCGAAGCTGGTGAACTCCAATGTGCCTTCCTGAACATCCAGGCTGTTCACATTCCCCATGTTGCGGATCTTCTGGGTGCCGCCGCCTTGTTTGGTGAGAGAGATACCGCCTCCGCTGTTAACTCCCCAAATCCCCCCTTTCCATTCCTTCGTCGCGCCGGACGCGACGTCGATGTTCCACGTTTGGTTGGTTGTGATGTGGTCGCCTGAGTTGGCCCCCACCAGACCGGTGATGTTGATTGTAACAGTGTCCGAAGCCGTGAAATTGCCATCGATAATGAGATCGCGAACATTCACCGTTCCGACCTTCCCGTTGAAGGATGCGCCGCCGCTTGCGCCCTGGATATGGTAATTGGCATCAAACTGGATGCCGGCAGCGCCGATGGCGCCGGCATTACCTTGCAGCACCTCGCCCTCGCCGCTGATAGTGAGCCATTGCTCGCTGACTTTCAGGTTCGCCAGGACGTCCGCCCGCAACACGGCGCCTCTTTCCAGCACGATCTCGGCTCCGGCGCCCAGGGTGATTCCCCTGGCGACGTTAACACGCACCGTGGTCCCCTCGTCGATGGTGAGGGTTTCACTTGCCCCCATGGTGATGGCTCCGTTGGGGCCCAGCGTGAGGGTGTGCTTCCCACTGATCTCGAGGTTGGTGTTCGCCGTGTAGGAGGTCCCGGACCTGGTTTCATCGCCCGCGAGCTGCACCCGCACGGTGCCCTCGCCGCTCAGGCTTTTGCCCTCCGCGAGCTTGATGGAAGAGAGGCTTCCCACCTGCAGCACGAATTTCTCGCCCAGCGTGGTGTCGGTGTTCACGTTCACATCCTCGGCAACGGCGAGGACCTTCTCCGCGGAGGGAGACTCCCCGGCCGAGAAGGCGAAGGAGGCGTTTTCAGCTTCCGCTCCGGCGCTCAGGGTCAGCGAGCGGATGCTCAGGGTCGACTCATCCCCCAGCTGCACGGTGGTTGAAGCCGCTGCGGTCAGGGTCAGCGCATCGGAAGCGACAAAGGTGTGATCCTGCTCGTTCCATTTGGTGTCCCCCGCTCTCGTGCCCGTGCCGAGAGTCAGCGTGGTGTCGTCTACCCCGCCGGTCCAGGTGAGCGAATCGCCCTTAACCCAGGTGAGTTGACCGCTCTCATTGATGGACACGGCGTAGTTCCCGGCGTTCTCACCCGTGAGGCGGACGTTGAGGAGATTCCCCCATCCACTCTGCCAACCGCCGATGAGGCTCATGGAACCGGTGGCCTCTTTATTTGTCAGCAGACCCACGTTCAGCTCGATGGTGAGGGTGCCGTCGCCGGTCAGATCCGAGAGAGTCAGCAGGTTCCCGTTGCCGCTCCATAAGCTCGTGTCCGACAGGCTCAACACGTTTTCGCCGGACACGTTCAGCGCAAAACCGCCCTCACTGCCGCCCAGCGGGGCGGTCAATGCCGTGGTGCCGGTGAGATTCAGCGTCACGCCGGTCAGATTCAACGCGCTCCCCGCCGCAAGACTCAGCTGCCCCGTGATCCCCAGCGTCCCCCCGCCGATCACCCACTTCGCCCCGCCAAGCAAACTCACGTTGCTGACCGTCCCGCTCACGCTGTCGCCTCTCAACTCGACGTGGTCGCCAAGAGTGAGAGTTGAGGTTCCACCCGAAAATTGCAAACCATGACTCTTAATCGTAGCATTCTCCCCACTACTTTCGTCGGCTGCAACGGCTCGGGTGAACGAGAGATTTTTATCCGCTGCGAGGTTGACGACGCGCCCGAAATTCATGGTGATCCCCGCCCCGACGCGGAAGTTGGCATTGCTCTCAATCTTGGCCCTTTTATTTTCGTCACTGTAATCGGTGAAAGCAAAATTCGAAAGGATCAGCGCTTCAAAATTGCAGTTTGTCGCCGCCTGGAGTAGGATGGTCTCCGTACAGGGGGTGGTCGTACCAAACTCGAAGCCCCCCTGACCGGCTTCCACAATCAACCCGCCAAGGACTAAATCGTACGCAGACTTAGTTGTGAAATCGGTCGTGATGTGGTAGGTTGTGTTTGCACTTCCCCCAACCAGCCTCAGTGTGTGCCCATATGTGTATGTGGCAGTCTCTCCACTTTTTGTGTACCAATGATACCAAAGCTGAGCTGAGTCGTTTAGCACAGGGGGGGTGCCGCGGCCAGTCCAAGATTCGGTAGAGTCTTCCATCCCTCCGCCAGTTGATGCTGCCGTCCATTGATGGAATTTAACAGTCGCACCATCTGCCGCGCCGTTCCCGTATATGGGCCACGTATTGTCAGCATTTGAATCCACTACTTCATTAACAGTGAGCGAGAAAATGTACCCGGAGTAAGTGACATGGGAACCGCTCTCTATGCCAACGCCGGTTCGATCCGAAACATCTGCCGTGGAGTTTGTCGTCAGCGACCCTGCCGCTACGGCTTTTTCCTGCATAGAGAGGGCAGCCAAGGCCCAAAAACTCATGGTTGCCGAACCCAGGGTGGATGGCAATGCAGCAGCTAACGCAGCAAGGCACGCCAACAAGGCCTTGCGAAGACGCGAAGGGAGATGCAGTTTCATGGTTTTTTGATAATCAGAAAGAGATAAGAATCAGCAAAGGAGAGACGACACAATACTCCTGAGCATGCTGTACTTTTTTATAGCATTTTCCCCACGCGCCCGCAAGAGAAAAAGTTGACAAAAAGCTCAGAATTCTACCCCCCCCCCCCCACGAATCTTTGATAATCAACAAACAAGAAGAATGACGAATTGTGAAGCGGCATTTCCCCCGCCGCCTCATCCTCGTACTTCCCTGCATCCACCCTCCCCGCGGACTAGGCGGTGATGAGTTCGGGTTTTTGGCGCAGGATGCGCAGGAGTTTGTAGGCGGCGGCATCCGGGCGGCGAGCGCGAACTCCATCGCGTGATGGTGGATGCTTATTCTTCCGGGAAGGGCTGTTACAGCATTCAGCACATCAACTGCTGCCACGGAGGGTTGAAACGCTTTGTGCGGGAGTTTAACGGCGTTTCCACGAAGCACCCTGACAGATCAAAAAAAAGCCTCTCCCCCGGCTCCCGACCACCCCCGCGAAATTCAAAAATCGTGCCAATTTCGTCATCCTTGATCATCAGCATCTTACTATCCCCAAGCTCGCCCGCCGACCCGGGACTCCCGGGGGAAAGAGAGCAGGATAGGGTGAAGAGCATTATCGAATTCGACAAAACCCTTGTCGCTCGGCTTCTTTTTCATTGAGCACAAAAAGCTCACAACGCGAATGCCACGCCCGCAAGACATGCAGGATACGCCTGGAGCACTCGAGTTTGAGGGAGGGAAGCGCATCATCAGGAGCATCTTTGATGACGAGATAGAAAACGACTTTGCAGCCTCTTTCTCCCCAGTGTAATCGTTTCAACTCCTCGAGATGATCAACGGACTGCTTCCACCTCCCCGAAAGATTGTTCAGAAGACTATTTTGCCTGCAGGTTTTGAGAGCTAAAAGAGCGTTGGAAAACTTCGCAACCAATGCGGAGTAGAAAAAAGCATCATCGCGGACCAGCCTGTGATGGCGCTTCCTGGCCTCTTTTTGCAAGTCAGCAATCTCAGAAGACGGTTTTTCGCAACTCCTATCTCGCGGCAATGTTGTCTTCGCCTCAATCACAAGCACATCCCTCTTACTCCAGAAAATGAAATCCGGTCTTTGCATGGCGCGCCATCCTTCGTGCGAATGCTCACTCAGAAAAGGCTCCACATCCAGCAGGGAATGCTCCGCCACCCGGACAAACATCATGCCGGATTCCTCTCGGATATCCTGAAAACGACCTTTATTCATGGAGAAATTGGTCTATTTCGTCACGGTACAATTTGACCGACTCTCGAATGATCGGGTTGTCCAGATCATCCGTCCTCAGATTCCCCCGCACCCACCGCTGATGGATGTCTGACTCATCAGAACTCTGGAATGAGAAGACCGGAATGTTTTTCCCGGTTTCGCGAGCTATATTGCGAAGTTTTTTCACGACGAAATAAGAATGTGTGGCAAGGAAAAATTGGATGCCATCCTGACTCATTTTGGAGATAGCCTCCATGAATTTGGATATCGCAGCCGGATGGAGTGCGGACTCCGGTTCATCAATGAAGATGATGGACCCGGGACCTATATAACGATTTCCAAGCAGAATATCCAGAATGGACAGCTTTTTAATTCCCTCCGAAACCTCGTTTATGGAATAAGTTTCGTTGCCTTTTTGAATGCTCCACTCCTTGCTCTCTTCATCGTACTGCGGCTTTGCCCCGAAAATGCTGTTAATCGCCTCACGCGCCCTCGCCATGTTCTCATAACTTTTTCCTTTCGTTGGCGAACGCATCAATATTTTGGCAAGATCATAATACGTGTCATCAAAGCCAAAAACTCTTTCATCTTCCCGCGCCGGCACAATGACCGAATGCCCCGTGAGCACCTCTTTTGCCGGCATAAATACTGAATTAACCGGACGCCCTGACAGAGCTCGCTGAGCCGGATCAGGCGTTAATGAAACTTGAAGGTCTCCTTTTGCATTCAACCGTATCCTTAAACAATCCTCACATGTCGTGACACACGAAAAATCCATGGACATCAACCTCTTTCTCCCTTCCCTGCGCACGATGCTCCCCAACGTCGGCGGCTGAAATGTCCAATGCAACTTGTTTTTGACAATTTCCTCCAGCCCCCTGATGTCTTTCCCCCGCCTGTAGCTCTCCATCGCTTTACATGCCACATAAAGCCCCTTCATCAAATATGTCTTCCCACATGAATTCTCCCCGATGATGAGATTGATCCTGTCCAGCTCCCCGGACTTCAACTCCGGTATCGGCCCCAAATTTTTTACTTCAAACCGGGACAATAACAGATTGTTTTCAGGATGCTCCCTTGTCATTCTCTCGTCCTACCACAGCCCCCTTTCCCTGTCAAGCTTTAACCCCAGCGCAAACGCCGGGCGTGCATGGCAGAATGAAACGCAACACAAACCACCGCCATGCCTCAAAAATAAAGTCACCGAAGCCCGATGCTTCAAAGCAGACGGCTACCCAATAACCTGGCGTGTTTTACCGGTTTCCCTGATTTCGATGCTTCAAAAGAATCTCATATCCACGTAAAATCTTCCATACAGGAAGTAACTCTATTCTTGCTTGTTTACTCATCTTGAGTGACATGTGGTTGATGTTACCCGTTCATTTTTGAGGCATGGCGCACATTTTACCTTTTTTTTCTTTTGTGCAAGCTATTCTTGATTCTCTTGTCCCATGCTGCTACACTCCCCTCATGCCGCCCAAAATAAGAGACCTCAAAGAAAGACTTCTCGCTGCCCATTTCACCCGCATCATCCGCTGGAGTCAGGAAGATAACGCTTACGTCGGCTCCCTCCCGGAACTCTGCGGCGATTGCTGCCATCATCCTTCCGACCCGCAAAACGTAGCCGCTCAGCTCGACGATATTGCAGAGCAGACCTTCAGGGTCTGCCTCCGGCACAACCTTCCATTCGACCCTCCCGGCAGCGCCCTTGTCATCAGCCGCCATATCACGCCAAACAGCGACACCGCCGCCTTTGTTTCGGACATCCGCCGCAGTCTCGGTCTCAATCAGGGAGACTTTGCCGCCGCCCTCGGCGTTTCGCAGTCCACCCTCTCCAAATGGGAAACCGGCGCTCGCCGCCCGGACGCCGCCGCCTACAAACTCCTGCGCATCCTGCGCCAAAAACCCGAACTCATCACCGTCTAGTCCGCGTGGAGGGTGGATGAAGGGAAGTGCGGGGGTGGAATTTGCGTTACCTGCGCCGCCTTCACGACCTGCGTACCCGAGACCGTATCTTTACGCGCTTCGAGGGCTGTTCCCTGAAAAGTAACAGACGGTTCGTTGCTCATCTCTTCAAGCTTTTTGATATTTCTCCCGGATCTTCTCCATTTTCAGGAGCAATTTTTCCTCTCCTGACCATGCTCTGTGTCCTGATGCTTCTTTCCCCTCTTTCAACAGAGCGACCTCTTTCAACCCCCTTAATGCCGAATGAAAAGTTCCGGTGGGAGCAATAAACACGGGAACCCTGCCGTGCCTTGAGTCCCGAGGCAGCCGCACATGCGTTCCCGCCGTGGACACAAGGCAAAAAGCCCCTGCCAACCTGTCAGCAGCCTCGATTAGTTGATCCCTCATAAGAGTGATTATCCTCGAAAGTGAGATGTGTGTCAAGATGAACCCGTTCAATTGCTTCGCTGCGCGCAAGGCAAAATGAAACGCGAAGCAAAAACGCGCGCTATCGCGGGAAATTCCACTCCGTCATTCGTGCTTCTCGTCGATCAGTCCGCCGACATGGGGGGACGACTTGGGGGGATGGGGGAGACAACATAGGGGGATAACATGGGGGGATGAAAAAAATTAGCATTCAAAGAGAAAGACTTAGAGAGCCGACATGGGGGGGATGACTGGGGGGATGACTGGGGGGGATGACTGGGGGGGATGACTGGGGGGGATGACTGGGGGGATGAAAAAATTAGCATTCAAAGAGAAAGACTTAGAGTTCTGACTGGGGGGGATGACTGGGGGGGATGACCGGGAGAGAATTCCCCGTCTCCCGGGTGCGATATTTCTGCTGTCTGCTGTTCGGCATTTCCGGGATCGTCAATTCCAATTCGCCGTCGAGAAGCGGAACGAGATAGTGTCGCCGCACCCACTTCTTATCCTTCATCTGAAGCAGCTCCAGTATCTCTTGCAGACTCCGGGGCGTTTTACAGAAATCAAGGATCTTCTGCTTGATGCGCCGGGCGTTCTCGCTTTCTCCGACCGGTTGCACAGCGGATTTCTGCAAGTATCCCAGATTTGCTTGAAAACGGATGGTCAGACTGACTGATGAGGCAAGGGTTTCGTAATGCGGCGGCGGCAGCCCCTTCTTAAGGCTCTCCTCCATAATCAGTCCGATGCCCCTGCCCCAGCTTTCAATGATGCCCCGGCTGTAAAATACGTCTGCGATAGTGGGGTTGGGTGGGCGTGAATTGAGACGATTATCCGCGAAATCCTGCCACCGCGTGCCATTTGGGAAAGCGCCCGGATTTTGGAAGACGATGCGATCTTCGTAGATCGCTACCGTGGGAGTCATATTCCGGGCTTCCCACGAACGATGGCAAAGCATGTTGACAGCGGCCTCACGAATGACGCTCAGAGGAACAGTGAGGGTGTCTTTGCGGAAAGCCCCATCTACACGCCCGCTGAGATTGAGATGTTTCAGGCAAAAATCAACCACAGCATTGTATTGCTCGAAGAGGTTTTTTGCACAAACCGTCTGATCACGAATGGCTACCTTATCCGTGCCTTCAAAGCGGGCCAGACGCACCTTGCACTGCGGATGCCTCGTGGCAGGTTCCTTCCCGAAAAGTACGAGAGCCGCATTGAAAAGCACGTCGTCCTCCCCGACAACGCCAAGTTTGCGCAGAATTTTGATAGGTTCCTGAAGTGTCATCGTCAGAGCCGGAATGCGATGACTTGCAATGCCATCGTACAAGGTCTGGTGGACAAGTTCCATATCGAGATGATCGGGACTAATCCCGTCATCAGGCGTATTTTCCCAACTGAACCGCTGGGGGTTGCTCCGGCGCAATTTATCCTCATACAAGATGCGCGGCATGAGCGCCGTCGTGCTCTCTACTTTGTAAAACGGGCGACCATCGTAGCAATAAGGGCTGTTTCTGCATTGATTCACGTCAAAATGAATAGCAATGACATAATACTGAGGGTGATCGGGGATTTCGATATATTCTGCCTCCACCTCAACCGGCGGATCGATCTTGCGCAAATAATGAGCTACCTCCTGCCGGGTCCTGTCTGTTACCTGCTGGCCGACAATCCTCATGCCGGGGGTTATTCCGAAGAGCAGCCACCCGCCGTCTGAATTGAGGAAAGCGCACGCCGTCTCCATCCCCTTCTGGAGCTCGCCGGTTGTCTGCTTGAATTCCAGCGTTGCGCTCTCGCCTCCTGCAACGAGTCGTTCTATCTCCTCAATGTTCACTGAGCCATTATGGCACCTCTCCCCCCTTTTGTCAACCCGCCTCAACTCCCGTCAGAACAAAGGCCTGACATATCAAAAAAAGCCTCTCCCTCGGCTCCCGACCTTCCCCCGCGAAATTCAGAAATCGTTTCAATTTCGTAAGCTGACCATCAATCAATTATGAAGAAAATACTTCAAATTTGCCCCTTTTTTGACCAAAAATCGTGCTAATTTTGTCATCCTTGATTATCAGTATCTTACATCAAAAACTCGCGCGCCTCCCCCGCACTTCCCTTCATCCACCCTCCACGCGGACTAGACGGTGATGAGTTCGGGTTTTTGGCGCAGGATGCGCAGGAGTTTGTAGGCGGCGGCGTCCGGGCGGCGAGCGCCGGTTTCCCATTTGGAGAGGGTGGACTGCGAAACGCCGAGGGCGGCGGCAAAGTCTCCCTGATTGAGACCGAGACTGCGGCGGATGCTGAGGACGAGTTGGGCGGAGGAGGCGTTTTTCTCTGCACCGTTGATGATGATGAGAGCGCTGCCGGGGGGATCGTATGGGATGCCGCAGGCGGTGCAGTTGGCGAGGGAGATTTCGGCGATGTCATCGAGTTGAGAGGAGACAGCAGCGATGCTGTCGCCATGGCAGCAGTTGGGAGCGATTTCCGGGAGGGACCCGATGTAGCAATTATCTTCCTGACTCCAACGGATGATCCGGGTGAAGCGGGCAGCGAGAAGTCCTTCTTTGGGCTCTCTTATTTTTGGCGGCATGAGGGGAGTGTAGCAGCATGGGACAAGAGAATCAAGGATAGCTTGCACAAAAGAAAAAAGGTAAAATGTGTCTGAGACGCCGGGAACAACAGAACAAAAACTCGCCTCACCATTGCGGCTGCCCTCTCCGAAAATCCGGCGGCACACAAGCAAATCCTGACATATCCCTGACATATCCTGACAATGAAAGCATGAAGTTGATAGTCAGCGCACAAGAGCAGTGAAACAAAGATAAAACCTGACATATCCCTGACAAAAGACTGACATATCAAAAATCCCGCGCTGAGTATCCCCTGCCTTCGCTTCGCCATTGCCTCAAGCTCGTCTTACGAGCTTTCGCCCTTTCGGGGCAGCCCTGCGGGCTGGTCAATCGGCCTCATAGCCGTCGGCCGTTTTCCACGCGTGGTGCGCCAGCTTAAAACTTTGTCCCCGTACTTGAAACAACCCACGTACCGCTTCTCTTATCGCCGCGACGCGAAATAATTCCCTCCTTACGAAGCCGGTCAAGATGATACTGCACGTTGCTCGGCGAAACGTGGAGAGACGTCGCCATGGCAGTACGAGTTGCATGGGGATTTTCCCGGATGAGGCGAACGATTGAATCACGCAGTTTTTCACCGGAAGAGGAGTTTTTTCCCTGATGAGGAGCCTCACGTTCAATGCCATCGGAACCGGGGCGCCTGAAGACGACTGTGATGGAATCATCTCCGATATGATAAACGGGATCCGGAATTTCCTCCGCCCTGCAGAGATCGTAAATACGCCTTACCCCGCCCCCCCAGCGCTCAATGACGCCCAACTTATGAAAACATTCTGCAAGGAGAGGATTGCGGAGACGGGAAACGCCCTGCATCATTTCATCCTCCGAAAGATTGGCGTACAGGGTGCCCGGAGAGGAAATCTCTACGCGATCATCAAAAACAGAGACTTTAATCATGCCATGCACCAGGTAATTTCGATGCACAATGGCATTGGCAACAGCCTCACGCAAGGCAGCCACCGGCAATTCATCCTGATCCTCACGCAAGGCGCCGCGAATAATGGTGCTCCGCTTCAAATGAAAACGCAAAAAAATCAGGGTATTTCGGTATTGTTCGTAAAGCGAACCTTCCAGCATCTTGCGATCAATAAACTCCACCTGCGTGTTCCCCTTGAAGCGAGCGCATTGCACGCCGGCAAAAGGGAAATGGCGCCCCACCAACAACAGGAACGCATTGGTCGGCAAATATTGCTCCTCCCCCTCCCCCCTGACAAATCCCCAATTAACCAGCTGAGTGATGGACGGCTTCTTCCCTCCCTCCTTCTGCATTTCGCCAAGCAGCTTGCATAAATAATTCACCTCATCGCTCGTGACCGGAGCGACGCCACGGGGAATGATGCTGTCGTAAGTAACTTGCTCCCCATACATCTCAAGCTCACGAATTTTCTCCGGCTCAGCTCGCCGGGTCGTCGCCCCCACCCGCACGTACGTCCCCTTCTGCACCCCTTCCTTCCGGATATAGTACGGACAATTTGACGCAGCAGGAACGCTCAGAAGGAGAAGAGGTTTTCCCCCGACTTCAACCCAATCGCAATTCGGGTAAATCTGCGGACTGCAACTATTGGAAATCATGTCAGTAATGCGATCCTGCATCTCCCACCTCGATTCTGCTTCCACCCCAAGCACCTCGTGCGTTGCGTTGTCCACCCCAAACAGAATCTTCCCTCCCTTCCCATTGGCAAATGCTACCACCGTCTTTAAAAACTGCCTCTCCCGGACCGGCAACTCTCGCTTGAATTCCAGCACATCACTCTCTCCTCTCCTGATCTCCTCTTCTAATGCACTCATATCCGCATCATAGCAAGTTGCGTTCCCTTGTCAAGCTCCAACCCCTCTAATCCTGACATATCCCTGACATATCCTGACAATGAAAGCACGAAGTTGATAGTCAGCATCCAGGAGCAGTGAAACAAAGACAAAACCTGACATATCCTGACAAAATCCTGACATATCCCCCAAAAAGCCCCCGCCGACCTTCCCAGCGAAATTCAAAAATCGCGCCAATTTCGTCATCCTTGATCATCAGCTCCTTACACCCCCAGCTCGCCCGCCACCCTCATCATCCATGAATCACTGCTGACCCAGCAAAAATTTCGCGCAGCAAAGCAATGAAGAACTGAAGGGACCTTTCTGTATCTCGGAAAGAAGTCTTTCTGCCTCCGCTCTCGCCCGCACGAGCTTTCTCTCTTCCCCGGCGCAGTCACGCAGAATTTTCAGCGCGTCCGGGAAATCGGTCGGTCTGAGCTTGATGTGTTTCATCGTTTACTTTTCCTTCAGCCTCTCCCTGAGCGCCCGAGCCCGCCGGACGCCGTCCTCGCGGCTGCGGAGCTCTTCGCTCAAAGGAGAACCCTCCCCGTACTGCTCGACAACGTCTCCGTACGCCTTTCTGTAGTTCCTTCCATCTATTCGTCCCACCTGCAATTCCGCCAGACAGTCCAGGTATGCCTTGAAACCCGGCGTCTCCCGATACAACTCCGGAGTATGCATCACCTCGGCGGCGATACTGTCCGGGTAGTAACCCATCGTCTCATCCCGGGGATGCTCTTCCCTGAGAAACATCATCCTGCCCGGCGTGGAGGATGTAAATATTCTCTTTCCTGACCGAAGACAACACCTCCGCCGAATGAGTTGTGATAATGAGCTGCACATTCGGGAATGTCCTGCGCAGATCCTCCACCACCCGGTACTGCCACTTGGGGTGCAGGTGCGCATCCACTTCGTCAATCAGGAGAATGCCGTCCCCCTCCAGCGGATTTTCCTTTGTGAAGCGATGGCAAATAGCCAGCCGCCGCGCAAAGTCGGCCACTAACGCCACCATCCCGCGGTAGCCATCCGAAAGCTGATCAAACCTCATCTCCTTCACGCTTCCGTCCGGCATACGCTGATCCATCACAAAACGCTTCGGATTAGTCTCAAACCGTGGATTCGTCATCTTCAGCTCGGCATGCCGAAACACGCGATCCATTGCCGCACGGACGGCCTCCAATTCGCGACTGAGAAACTTTTTGTTCTTCCGCTGCTCCCTCAATTCATTGGCCTCCTCCTCGTTGAACCAATCCAGGAAACTGTCAAAATCCAGACTTGGCTGGAGCGCATTCAGATAGGCTGAAAATGGATTGGTGTAATTCTTCTTCCTGCGACCGAATCTCTTTCGGTCTCCTTGCTGGGCGCCTCTGTGCGGACCGTAGTACGCCAGAGCCGGTATGGCCCTGCCTTCCTCCGCGAGACGATTCAGCTCATCCGCCAGGTCAATTTCTGTACGAATGATCTTTGCTTCAACACGTTTCGAAAAATCCGTTCTGTTGGAAAACTTCCCGGCGCGCAGGGCGTAGAGGGTATCAGCCTCACCACCGTCAACCCCGGGAATTCCGACCTCCGCGATGATAAAGCTATCCTGCGCCGCTTTCTCCTGCGCGCGCCCGTTTTTCATTTCCACATACTTACGAGCATTAAGCGAGGAATACGGGATCGCGCCTATGCGGGGCACGGAATCGCAGGATGGAAAAATTCGAGAAATCAGTACGGAGAGAGCGTCCAGCAATGTGGTCTTCCCGCTTCCATTGTCGCCTACAAACACGCAAAGTCCGTGGTTCAGCTTCAAATCCGCCTCCCCGAACATGCGAAAATTCCTCAAATGCAGCGATGATATGTACATACGGACTCCACGTTACTATTACCTGCTCATTCTCTTGTCAAGCTCCAACTCCCAACTGCTCCGCAATGCGCATGGCAAAATGAAACGCGACGCAAAAACGCGCGCCGGCGCGGGGATTTCCCACTGCGTCCTTGATTTCACTGCGTACTTCAAATTGGCTTCTTGCTTCAAACCGGGCGGAGGGGGGCAGAAAGGGAGAAAGGCGGGACGAGGCAGGTAGAAAAGAACTGCAAGCGGTTCATTGTACTCTTTTTTGGCAAAAAATTCACAAAAAATGAACCTCGAACGGATTCAAAAGCGCAAATTTATGCTCCGGATTTCAGTATCTCGGCAGGAGCTGATCGTTGCCGACCGGCATGACAGATCAAATGAGCGACTTTTTGCTTTTCGAGGATTTGTGCTTGCCAAGCCGCTTGCTCTGTGTTACATTCCTCCCACGCGACGCTTTAAGGGGCGTTTGCGTCTGTTTTGGAAAAAGAAAAGTCCGGATCGTCTAGAGGCCTAGGACTCTCGCCTTTCACGCGGGCAACACGGGTTCGAATCCCGTTCCGGATGGTTGGAAAGAAGTTTACCGGAGGCATCTCGCCGCCGGAGGTGTCTGACAGCCCGCTTCCGGGAGGGGGCCGGAACCCAGGGCAAACGCACCCGATGAAGTGCGAAGTATTGAGTCAGCGAGCCGGGGGTTCGGGAATTGCGGAGCGAAAGCGGAGGCGAGATCCGGCCGGAAAGTTTGACCTGTCCCGGGATCCGGGAATTTTCGCGCGCGGTTAAACAGACGGCTCTTTCCGTGGGACGAGAGGGAAGAACTGCTCGACGAGCGGCTCTTGCACGGCAAAGAGGGCGGCACGCTCTTCTTCCGTTGCGTCGCCGTAGCCATGCAAGTGGACAAGTCCGTGCACGATGTAGCGAAAGAGTTCACAGGCCGGATCCAGTCCTTTTTCCAGGGCGTAGCGTTGGGCCGTATCGCAGCTTGCAATTATTTCACCGTAGGGGAACGTGATGACATCCGTGGCGCAGGGGTCATTCAGAAAGCGCGCGTGCACATCGGCAATCGTGGGATCATCCACGAGAGCAACATCAATGCTCAGAAGCTCAGAGAGCACATGTTGCGGACCCCCGGGAGAAGCAAGCAACACCGGCAGCATCGTCGCCAGGGCGTGCCGAAAAGAATCGAGCATCTTCTCATCCAGCCACGCCGGCATGGGAGCATGCATGACAAGCTCAATCTGCGGAAGATTCTTCATGCTTATCCACGTCCTTGCCGAGCCGTTTGGCGCGACGTTGCTTTGCCGTACAGCGTGCTTCCCGGAAAAAAGAGCGAAATTGCTCTGCGCACAGATCGCCCAGCACACCGCCCTGAGCAGGGCATCGGTGGTTGAGCGGCGGATTGCTATCCAGCAGATTGATCCACCCCCCGCAGGCTCCGCCCATGGGATCCGGCATGCCGAAGACCACTCTCTCGGGGCGACAATGCACCAGCGCCCCGGCGCACATGGGACATGGCTCCTTGGTCACATACACCGTACAACCTTCCAAACGCCAGTCACCCAGGGCCGCTTCCGCGGCAGTCAGAGCGATCATCTCAGCGTGGGCTGTGGCATCCTTCAGCCTCTCCACCTGATTCCAACCGCGGGCAATGACGTGCCCCTCCTTCACCACGACGCATCCGCAAGGCACTTCTCCGGCACGCCGGGCTTTTTCCGCCTCCCGCAGAGCCTGCTCCATGAATCGTTCATCCTCGCTCATGCTGCGGCGCAGTCAGAGAAGACAAGACAATGGTTTCGTTTCAGCGCAGGGTAATGCGGGGATCGTTATCCAACAGCTGCTGCAGCTCCGGCCAACCATCGGCCGTCTGGTTCTGGAACATCTGCAGGTAAAGAGACACAAGGCCGGCGGGATATTTCTCAAAGAGCTTATCTACGCCGGCGCGCAGTTTGTCCTCGTCCAACTTCTCCGGCAGCGTATCCACCACTCCCTGTCCATTATGCTTGATGCCGAGAGTATCCAGGAAAGAAACGAGCATGGTTGTATGCTGCCTCACAAGCCACACCTGCAGCAAGTGATCCGAAATCTGCTCAGCAGATTTCCAGGCGAGCATCCTGCGCATCCACTCCATCTGCTCTTCACGAGTCTTTTGACGAACGTACACGGGGCGAAGCTTCTTGAGCGCGGCAAGTTCTGCCATGGCCGTACGATAGAGAACGCGTTCGCGGTTCCGCAGCCAGTCTTGGAAGGAGCCTAAAGTTTCCTCATCCAGTTTTTCAAAGATAACGTAAGATTTCATACGGGTGTGCGCACGCTATCAAATCATATTTTATCTTTCTTGTCTAGCAGAACATTTGCCCCGGAGGCGGAATCTTTCGGCTTGAAAAACTGAGAGATGGAGGTAGAATGAGGGGGATATGCTGGATATACGAGTCATTCGAGAAAATCCACAGAAGGTAAAGGACCGCGTGAAACTGCGCGGTGGAGAGCATTGGATGCTGGTGGATCGCGTGTTGGAATGCGACGAAAAGCGGCGCAAAATTGAGACGGAGAAGCAGGCGCTTTCCCAGGAACGCAACAAGTCATCAAAATCGATCGGGTCCCTGCTCAAGGAGGGGAAAAAAGAGGAAGCCGAGCAGCTGAAGGCTCGTATGACCGATCTGGGTGAACGCCTCCGCGAGTTGGAGGCAGCGGCAGCAGCAGCCGCGGAGGAGCAGGAACAGCTGCTGCTTGCCATCCCGAATATGCCGCACGAGGGCGCACCGGTGGGGGCGGATGAAACGGCCAACCCCGTGTTGCGCACGTGGGGCGAGAAACCGCAGATAGACGAGCCGAGAGACCACGTACAGATTGCAAATGCCCTCGGTCTTCTGGATTTTGAAGCGGCTGCGCGCATTTCCGGCTCCGGATTTATCGTGTACAAAGGGTTGGGCGCTCGTCTGGAGCGCGCCCTGATCAACTTCCTGCTGGATGTGCAAACTCTGCAGAACGGCTACCGGGAAGTCGGCGTGCCTTTCATGGTGAAACGCGACTGCATGATCGGCACCGGACAGCTTCCCAAGTTCGAGGAAGATATGTATGGCTTGGAGGGGAACACCATGTTCAACGTGCCTACGGCGGAGGTGCCGGTGACCAACTTGTACCGTGAGCAGATACTGCGCGAAAATGATCTGCCCATCAGGATGACAGCCTATACGCCTTGCTACCGTCGCGAAGCAGGATCCGCCGGACGCGAAAACAAGGGCATGATTCGCGTGCACCAGTTTGATAAAGTGGAACTTGTAACAATCTGCCGCCCGGAGGAGGGCTTTGACATCCTTGAGCAACTCACGGGGCACGCTGAAAGTATCCTGCAAAAGCTCGGTCTGCACTACCGTGTCGTTGAGCTTTGCACCGGCGATGTCGGCTTCTCTTCCGCCAAGACTTACGACATTGAGGTATGGGCGCCGGGACAGGGCAAGTACCTGGAAGTTTCCAGCTGTTCCTGCTTCACCGACTACCAGGCCCGTCGCATGAAACTGCGCTACAAAGATAGCGAGGGTCGTATGCGCATACCGTACACGTTGAACGGTTCCGGCACAGCGTTGCCGCGTCTGTATGTAGCTCTTCTGGAACAATACCAGCAAAAGGATGGTTCCGTGCGCATCCCGGAAGCTCTTGTGCCGTACTTCGGGCATGAAGTCATTGTTCCTCCTGCAGCGGAATAAGGAAACCTCCAAAACTCTCTTCAATCGATGCCCGGAACCGAAAGTCTCTCCACCATGGATCCCATCCTGTGGCTCATCATTTTCTTTGTGGTGCTGGCCTTTGCCGTGATCGCAGAGCGTCTCTTCTATTTTCACCGCGTGAGCATCAACTCCGGCGATTTCTTTCGCGGACTTTCGGCGCTGTTGCGCAGTGGTCAGTACAACGAAGCGCTGCACGAAGCGCGCCAGTTGCCGGGACCGATGGCGCGAGTGGTGGAAGCGGTATTGACTCGTCCGCGGCTGGCGCGCAGCGAGCTGCGGGAAATTGCGCTGGAAGCGGCAGAACTGGAGGTTTTTCGTGTGGACCGCAACATCCGCACGCTGTTGGTGTGTGCGACGGTCATGCCTCTGCTGGGGCTGCTGGGCACGATTTTGGGATTAGTGGACTTCTATGAGCAACCCGGGATCATTGATGGCGGGGCATCTATGCCGCAGGTTGCCTATGCTTTACGCCACGCGTTGGTCCTTTCGGCCGTCGGCATTTCGTTAGCTATCCCGATCTATATTTTCTACATGTACCTCGCCTCTCGAGCTCGCAAGATCATCAATAACATTGAACGTGCCGGACTTGAATGCGTCCACATCATCTGCGATGCGCGCCTGCGGTCCTCAGAGTCTCCTTTGCAGCGGGATACACCATCGAAGAAAGCGGATTAGGCACCACAATCCTCTCCAATCATGCGACGCATACGCTCCAGCCTGAATGACACCGGATTTGCCATTGTGATTCTTGCGGGAGTGAATCTGTTTGTGTTGCTTTGTGTCTGTGTGCTGCTCACGAGCTACCGTGCGCCGCGTTTCGGTGTAAATATTCGTCCGGCGGCCTCCCATTTTTCTATCGACCGCTTTGATCGATCGAGTTCACACATTATCACGATCACACCGGGCGAGACTCCTCGCTACTACGCGGAAGATAAAGAAATTCCGGATGGTCTTGAAGGAGTAAAGCGTTTGCTGGATGAATGGAAAGACACTGCCGTGCGAGCTGACATGATCACGGTTATCCTCGCTTGCGATGAAGCGGTGAGCATCGGTACGGTACAGACCCTGACAGATCTCATCATGCAGCATGGATTTACCTGCGCTTTCTACGGAAGACCAGCCACAAATGAATGAAGTACGCCCCTTCCAGGTTAATTTATCACACGCTGCATTCGCGCCCGATGCACGGGTACCTGCCTTTATTTTTCATGGTGTCGGCGGTCATCGTTATCGGATGCATCAGGCTCTTTGATGTGCGGGTACCTGTACCGCTGCAGCCCCGTGCCGGGGGGACCATGCTTTACAAAAATGACGAGCTTACTCAATTCCGCGTGCGGCAAAATAGTGCGCTTCCCCTTCATCTCCCGCGGAGCGTGGATCCTGCCGAGCAGATCACGCTGCCGAAAAACACCTTACCGACGCGGCATGAGGTTCCTCTGATCGTAGCGCCACCTGAGGACTTTTTACCGGGTGACGAACATAATGTACTTCTGGATGCCGACACGCCGATGCCGGATCTGGAAAAACTCTCGGTGCCCAAAACTTCGTTCCCTGCGCCGCGTGATAAACCCGGGCAAGTTACTCCATGAATTTTCCGGTCGAAATTACTCTGCAACAGCTCTTCCTTCTCATCATCTTCGGAGGCATGGCAACCGTGGTGGGTGTGATGATCCCTGTGCAGATTGTCTCTAAGATGAGACGTTTACGACGCAAGCGCACGCGGTCGATCTGCCGCATTTGCGGGTACCGTTTTTTACGCTCCTTTGAGCGCGGTCCCTCCCGTTGCCCTCATTGTTCCGCACTCAACAAGTGAAGTTAAAGAATGTTTTTGAAAAATTAAAAGAAAAAAAACCGTACTGCTCTTCTATGATGATACGAACAAACCTCCTGAGCCTGCTGTCTGTCTTGTGTGTTCTCTCTGCGCAGGAAACTCCACAGGATGCACCGACGTCCACCGAGGGGAAAATGGCCTCCTGCTGTGCGGAATTGGGAGATGAGCTTTATCCTGCCTGGGGAAGCCTCACTCCGAAGGTCTGCGAAGCACGCGTGCGTGCCGGAGTGGACCTTGCCCGCAAACGGTTGGAGCATCTGCGCGAGATACGTCCGGAAGATGCCGGCTATGACAATGTTTTCGGTGTCTTTGAGAATCTGGCGGAGGAGATGGACGAAGCCGAGGGGCAGATGCACGTGCTCTCAAGCGTGATGGACAGCGATGAACTGCGAGCCGTTCAGGAGAAGCTCATTCCGGAGTTGAGTCGCTTCGCTGCTTCCATCACGTCTGATGCCAAACTCTGGCAAGTTATCAAAGCCGCCGCCGCTGCTCCCTGGGTAAAGGATCTTTCCCCGGAAAAACAACGCTACGTGCAGCAGGTCGTCGACAGTTTCCGCGACAGCGGGGCAGACCTCCCCGAGGACAAAAAGGCGCGCTATGCAGAAATCATCAGCGAACTTTCAACACTCGCTCACGAGTTTGAAAAAAATGTACTGGATGCAACAAACGACTGGCAGTGGGTGGTAGACGATCCCGGGCTGCTGAGCGGCATGAGCGAGGACTGGATGAATCGCGCGGCAGCAGAAGCCCAGGAAAAGGGCCTCGGGACAGAGGAAGAACCGCGCTGGCTCATCACCCTGCAGGAGCCGAGCGTCTACCAGGTCATTTATTACTGCGATGTGGAGTCCACTCGTAAGCGTTGCTGGGAAGCTCTCTCTTCCGTCGGCAAAAAAGCTCCTTATGACAACGCCGGTATTGTGGCGCGTGTGATGGAGCTGCGCCTGGAGCTGGCAAATCTTCTGGGTTTTGCGAGCTACCCGGATCTCGTGCTTGCACACCGCATGGTGGGCAGCGGCGGGAATGCAATGCGCTTCGTGGACGACATGATGAAGAAGGTGAAAGCGCCGTACGATGCGGAAGCGCGGGAGTTGCTGGAATTTATCGCAAAGGATAAAGGGCAGCCTGTGCAGACAAAGATCAACCCATGGGACAGCGCTTACTACCTCCGCAAGCTGCAAAAATCGAAATTCTCTTTCGACACCGAGCTGCTGCGGCCGTACCAGGAGGCTGAGCACGTGCTGCAGGGTATGCTGAGCATCTACACCCGACTTTACGACATCGCCATCGTCGAACGTCCCACTTTTGTGGCGGGCAAAGCCGGCCGGCACGAACAGAATGCCGTGGAGGTATGGCATCCCGAAGTGCGTCTCTTTGAGGTGCGGGATAACAAGAGCGGTGCGCACCTCGGCTCGTTCTACCTCGATCTCTTCCCGCGTGCCACGAAGCGAGGAGGAGCCTGGGTGCAACCGATTCACTACGGCACCCCGGCACATGATGGAAAACCACATACGCCGCACCTCGCTCTGCTGGCGGGCAACCTGAGCGCCGCGGGGAAGGAAACGCCCGCGCTTTTCTCGCACCGGGACGTGGAGACGATCTTTCACGAGTTTGGGCATATGATGCACGTGATGCTCGGCAATACGGAACTGCGCTCGCATTGCGGCACCAGCGTGGCGTGGGATTTCGTGGAACTGCCCAGCCAGATGAATGAAAACTGGACATGGGAACCGGAAGGCATGGCTACCTACGCCGTGCACTACAAGACCGGGGAACCCATTCCGGAGAACTACGTGCGCAAGATGCAGGACGTGCGCTTCTTCTTCCCGGCGCATGATAACATGGGGCAGCTTTGCATCGCGAAACTCGACCTGGAGATGCACATGAACTATGCGGAGAAATTCCGCGGGAGGGATCTTGATGCCGCTTCAGCTGAGTTGCTCGATTCCTGGCGCACGCCGATGACCGTGCAGCCTCCCTCCATCATGCGCAATCTCACTCACTGCATTTCCGGCGGCTATGCAGGCGCATACTATTCCTACAAGTGGGCAGAGGTGCTAGCAGCAGATGTCTACACGCGTTTCCTGAAGGAGGGCATCATGAACCCGGCTGTCGGCGCGGCATATCGCGAGGAAATTCTCTCGAAGGGCGATAGCAAGCCCGCTGCAGAACTCTACCGCAATTTCATGGGGAGAGACCCCAATCCGGATGCTCTCCTCCAGAAGCAGGGTCTCCTGAAATAAGCCCCGGCAGGTGTGGCGTCCATCAGGAAAAAGCCCGAACCGCAAATCAGCGGATCGGGCTTTTCTGAGGGTAAAATTAAATCACTTCGTTTCAACCTTGAGCAGCGCTCTTCCTGGCGCGGCGCACTGCTCCGAAACGTTTCTGGAACTTGTCGATGCGTCCCTCCGTGTCCACAAACTGGTTCTTGCCGGTAAAGAAGGGGTGAGAGTCGGAAGTGATGCCGCAGGAGATCACGTAGTGCTCCACGCCGTCAATAACCTCGGTCTTCGCGGACTTAGCCGTGGAGTTGGTGATGAAACGGCGACCTGTGGTTATATCCACAAATACAACCGGATGATAGTCGGGGTGTAGATCTGCTTTCATGGTAACTAGGCTGCGTTTCCGTCGCAGCGCGTGGGGCGTATTGTAGCATATGCCCTCTTCCTGTCAAGCGCTAATTTTTCGGGGTAAATAGCATCTGAAAGTACGACTCGACCGGCTGAAACCCGGAATTTCTCCTTCCGGGGGCAAAATCAATCGTACCAGCCGAAGAGCCCATGACCGAGGTCGAGCGCGCGGATGTCGACAAGCTCGGCGTCGCTGAGCTCGAAGTCGAAGATGTCGATATTCTCCGCCATGCGGCTCTTGTGGGAAGTCTTCGGGATGGGACAAATACCTCCCTGCACGAGGAAGCGCAGAGCCACCTGAGCCGCAGTTTTGCCGTGCGTGGTACCGATGCGCGTGAGCGTGGGGTTGGCAAAAATGTTCTCGCGTCCGCAAGCGAGCGGCGACCACGCCTGCGGCACGATGCCAAGCTGTCGGTAGCGAGCCACCAGAGCGGATTGTTGGCGGAAAGGGTGCAGCTCCTGCTGAATCACCTGCGGCACCATTGAGCAGCAACGCAGAATATTCTCCAAATCATTTCCGTAAAAATTGCTCAGCCCGATGGCGCGCAACTTCCCGCAGCGGCAGAGGTCCTCCATGACGCCCCAGATTGCCGCATCCTCTCCCATCGGCCAATGGATGAGCAGCAGGTCAATGTACTCTGAACGCAGCTTGCGCAGTGATTCCTCCACACTCTCCACCACGCGCCGTCCGCTCTGCAGCTTCGTCGTGATAAAGATCTCCCCGCGCGGCAGCCCGCACTCCGCTACGGCGCGCCCCACGCCCTCCTCATTGCCATACCACTGCGCCGTGTCGATGAGCCGATAGCCGCATTCCAGCGCCTCCTGCACGCAACGCGCCGTTTCGCTTTGGCTGATGTTGTACACACCGAAGCCGAGCACAGGCATTTGCACCCCATTGTTGAGCCTGATTGTCTGCATCATTTCCCACGGTAATTTTACTGCAAAACGAAGCCCTGCTCCAATGCAGAAATGCGTCCGCACATTAAAAAAAGCGGCTCGGTGAAAGACTCGCCGAGCCGCTCGAAGTGTGCCGAGTGTTGAATCACTTGGCCATGGCTTCTTCCACGGCAACAGCCACGGAAACAGTGGCGCCAACCATGGGGTTGTTGCCCATGCCGATGAGCCCCATCATCTCCACGTGTGCAGGCACGGAGGAAGAGCCGGCAAACTGCGCATCGCTGTGCATGCGACCCAGGGTATCCGTGAAGCCGTAGGAGGCGGGACCGGCAGCCATGTTGTCCGGGTGCAGAGTACGACCTGTGCCGCCGCCGGATGCAACAGAGAAATACTTCTTGCCCTTCAGCACGCACTCCTTCTTGTAAGTGCCTGCCACGGGGTGTTGGAAGCGGGTGGGGTTGGTAGAGTTGCCGGTGATGGAGACATCCACGCCTTCCAACCACATGATGGCCACACCTTCGCGCACGTCATCCGCACCATAGCAGTTCACCTTGGCGCGCTCGCCGGTGGAGAACGGCGTCTTCTTCACCACTTCCACCTTGCCGGTGACGTAGTCAAACTTGGTCTGGCAGTAAGTAAAGCCATTGATGCGGGAAATGATGTAGGCGGCATCCTTGCCCAGACCGTTGAGGATCACGCGCAAGGGCTTTTTGCGCACCTTGTTGGCGGATTTGGCGATGCCGATGGCGCCCTCCGCGGCGGCGAAGGACTCATGACCTGCCAGGAAGCAGAAGCAATCCGTCTCTTCGCGCAGGAGCATGGCAGCCAGGTTGCCGTGCCCCAGACCCACCTTGCGGTCGTCCGCCACCGAACCGGGGATGCAGAAGCTCTGCAATCCTTCGCCGATGGCCTCCGCGGCGTCGGCAGCCTTCGTGCAGCCTTTCCTGATGGCGATGGCGGCGCCCACGGTGTAGGCCCAGCCTGCGTTTTCAAAGGCAATGTTCTGGATGCTGCGCACGATGGCACGCACATCGACACCCTTTTCCAAGCACACCTTCTCAGCCTCCTCACAGGAGGAGATGCCGTACTTTTTCAGCACGGGGAGAATCTGGTTGATGCGGCGATCGTATGATTCAAATAATGGCATAATCTGAAAATGGGTTAGGGGTTAATTACTCGTGGCGGGGGTCAATATACTTGGCAGCGCCCTCAAACTGACCGTACGTGCCGGTGTATTTCTTGTACGCTTCGTTGGCATCCGTACCCTTCTTGATCTCTTCCATCATGGGACCGATCTTCACGTACTGGTAACCGCAGATTTCATCATTGGCATCCAGCGCCAGTTTGGTGATGTAGCCTTCTGCCAGCTCCAGGTAACGAGAACCCTTCTTGAGCGTGCCGTACAGAGTGCCAACCTGCGAACGGAGCCCCTTACCGAGATCCTCCAGCCCGGCTCCGATGGGCAGTCCCCCCTCGGAATACGCGCTCTGCGTGCGCCCGTACACGATCTGCAGGAAGAGTTCACGCATGGCGGTGTTGATGGCGTCGCACACGAGGTCAGTATTCAGCGCCTCCAAAATTGTCTTGCCGGGCAGAATCTCCGACGCCATGGCGGCGGAATGCGTCATACCGGAGCAGCCGATAGTTTCCACGAGAGCTTCTTGAATGACGCCCTGTTTCACATTGAGGGTGAGCTTACAAGTTCCCTGCTGCGGGGCGCACCAACCCACGCCGTGGGTCAGACCGGAGATATCCTCAATCTTCCTGGATTGCGTCCACGCTCCCTCCTGCGGAATGGGCGCCGGACCGTGGTTGCAGCCCTTCTTCACACAGCACATGTGTTCGACTTCTGTTGTATATTGCATAGTGGATTAGGATTGAACAGCACGGAGTCTAGCAGTTTTCCATCTGTTTGTCACGCCTAAATTAGAACGGATGCCGCGAAGAGAAAAGGCGGCGCATTGCCTCAAAAATAAAGTCACCGAAGGATTGCTAAAAACCAAGAAAGGGGATTTCCTGAAAGCTTGATGCCT